>JAQUCE010000195.1 GCA_028686345.1 Kiritimatiellia bacterium | reverse complement strand
GTGAGAAATGTGCGTCCACCGCATAGCCCGGACATACTGTTTTGCTTGCAGTATATCCGCCGCTACGCGGTGGATGATTGAGAAGTATATCCGCCGCTATGCGGTGGATGATCGAGAAGTATATCCGCCGCTATGCGGTGGATGATCGAGAAGTATATCCGCCGCTATGCGGTGGATGATTGAGAAGTATATCCGCCGCTATGCGGTGGACTGCGAACAACACGCGAGTGATCTGGTCACGCACTATAGTCAGCCGCATAGCGACTGACCTCCTTTCGCGCTTACCCCGCTCCACAAGGCGCGAAGCAAGGAAGTCGTCCGCTATGCGGGCGACTGCGAACAACACGCGAGTGATCCGGTCACGCAATGTAGTCAACCACGGCGCTGGCTGGCCCCTGACCCCTGGCCCCTGACCCCTGGCCCCTGACCCCTGACCCCCTGACCCCTCACTTGCGTTGCCAGCGGTCATCGCGCTCCAGCAGTGCCCGTAAAGCTTCGCCATCCAACCAGCGTTTGGCAGCATGGTCACCCCGCAGCCAGCCATCCCAGAAAGCGGTTGAAAGCGCCAGAATAACGCGGTGGTGGTTGGGATTGCGCTGCTGTTGGTCGCCGGGCAGTGCGCGGTCGGTGAACACCGAGTGCTCCGCGTTATTCAACACCAGCTCATACTTTCCGCCAGCGGGAAGGGCTGGAAACACAGCCAGGCGCGATTCCAGATCCGCATCCCCTATGAAGGAAACATCTTTTGTTCCAGTCATCACCATCCATGGAATCTTCACACTGCCAAAGGCCGCATCCGGCTTCACACCGCCACGCGGCGCGCTCGGGCTGAAGGCAATCGCGGCCTTGATGCGAGGCTCGGTGAACGATATGGCCTTGAACCCGCTCTGGCCGCTGACCGCCTGCGTCGTGACCGCGCCAAATGAGTGACCTGACATGCCCACGCGCGTCATATCAGCTCTCCCGCACAACACGTGACCAGTGGCGCTGTTCCAGACTTCAAGCTGATTGAGCACAGCCGGGACATCCTTGACGCGCAGCATAAAGTTTTCACTCCCGGCCGCCCGCTGCATGGCCTCCATGCGCTGACCAGGGCCCGCGCTCCTCCAAACCGAGCTATCGCTGCCAGGGTGCTGAAGAAACACGGCCAGGTACCCGCGGGCTGACCAGTGTCGCCCTAAAAAAGCGCTGCCATGGCGGGAGCCCCCCAGCCCATGGCTGAAAAGAATGACCGGTGCCGCCTCTGTTTGAGGCGGAAGATAGACGAGAACCGGAATCTCCCGCTGCCGCTCAGCGTCATTGACTGAAAGCTCCACGCCCGCCGCTTGCGGCTCTGCTGGAAGCTTCAGCGGGTCATAGGCCCCGTCGCAGCCAGCAGCCAAAAGCGTAATCAGTAAAGCCCCGGCCCAAACATAGGCTTGATAGAACCAAATTTTTCGCGCCATACGCCCTGCCTCTCATAAAGAATAGCAACCAGTGATCTCGCTTGTTACAGTAGCCAAAAAAGCCGGAGTCCGGAAGCACTGTGATCTTCAGGATATCCGGCTGGGAGAGGTTATTTTTTCTTATCTCTCTTGACCTGCTTTTTTTCTTTAGGGGTCAGTTTGGCTTTCTTCTGAGCTTCTTTTTTACCCTTGTCCTTCTTTCCTGTGTCGCCCATGTTTTTCTCCTTTAACATTAATGGATTATCGAATTAAAGGTATGATACCTGCCACAGATATCCAATACCACTATTAAAGTAAGGTGAATATAAATTATTATGACAACTCTGTCAAGCCAGACAATGTGAGTTAAGTCAGCGTACTCTTTGTTTTCCGCCCGGTTATTGAGAATTTACCTTTGTTTCCCCGGAACGCGGGGCGTTTGTTACTGTAGCAGCAGGCTCTTAATCACAAACTTCTGAATGAGAGCGGCGACCTCCCGCACATCACACAACCTCTTTTTGGTTACCGCAACTAGCTGCTTTAGCACAGTAGCAGCTCAACCCGTCTGGCGCCGGACGTTCCCAGATGCCAGCGGCTGCCGCTCTGGAGCACCAGGCGCGTACCGTTGCGGCCCAGCACCTCCTTGTTAACCGTGACCACCTCGGCCTGCCCCTTGTTGAGCAGGCTGATCTCCGCCTCCTCGGCAGCTCGCGCCCACAACGGCACGCCGCTCTCGGAAAAACCGGCTGTCAAATGTCCTCCGCTGTAAGCGGCCCCTCGCCAACGTGAAGGGTAGCGCTTAAAGTAATCAGGCAAACTTGCGGCTTTAATGACCAGTTCAAAGCCCACGGGTGTGTTGTCCAGCACCTCATCGAATCTCAGCGCTGTGTCCGCCTGCTGGCGCGCGAAAAAATCGAGCGGGTCCACGCCGAGAATGTTCCAACCGTGGAAAAGGTCATGGGATGGCGTTAATTTCTGTCCTTTATACCATGCCAGGAAGCGAGTGTTAAGCATTACACCTATTTCAAAATGCAGGTGGGCACGACTCATCGGGATGTTGTAGGTGGCGGTGTTACCCATCCGGCCAAGAACGCTACCCGGCATAACCTTGTCGCCGTGTTGCACCGTTACTGCGGCCAAATGGGCGTACAGCGAGAGGATCTTACCCATTGGTTCATCGTGTTCAACCACCACATACGTCCCGTAAGTGGAGTTGCCGGCCACTTTGTTGACATACGCGACCCTTCCTTCAGCCACAGCCAGAATATCGTCGCACGGACGCCCCTGGCTGTCGCGTTGTATTGCCGCAATGTCGATGCCTTCATGAAAGGAGGCCCGCAGCCGTCCGCCGCGGTTTGAGGTGCGTACCGAGCCATAGAGGGCTGACGTGCGCGTACCGGCTGCCGTTGGCTGAAAAACATCTTCACGCGCGGGCTCCAACAGCCCCTGCTGCTCGGTAGGAAACACCGCTGAAGCCCACACCGGCGGTGGCGGCGGCGGCACAGGCGGAGGTGGCGGCTGAGCAACCGGAACCTTGATTGGATCTTGTTCCTGCCGGCGACGACAGCCTGCGCAGAGATACCCTAAACACACAATTGAACCTCTTATAACATCTCGTCTTCTCACTTTACCATCTCCATCAGCCTGCACATCCGCCTATCCCTTTTATATTTTTTCATTGCTATCCCTTGGTTAAAACTTGCTCTTAACTTATCGTAAATTGATAGTTGAGACAAGTGCTAAAGCAGCTAGTCGGGCAACTAAAAGAGTTTGTGTGGTGTGCGGAAGGTCGTCACTCTCATTCAGAAGTTTGTGATTAAGAGCCCGCTGCTACAGTAACAAACGTCCCGCGTTTGGGGAAACGAAGAGCCCAGCGCAGCAGAGCCGCAACCAATTTTTTGCCGCTGAGACACCCTCCTTTGCCAAGGCTACGGCGTGCCATGCTGAGGGGCGAGGGTACGATAGGTTAATTTTTAGGTAGAAAAACAGAGGGGCAGAAAAATAGAGTCGCTCTACCAGCGACAACGATCGACGATGCTGTGCGACGATGTTGACCGACGATTGGGATCATGCGAGGGCTCGTCGGTCAGCATCATTGTTCTGGGAGCGCCGACGTCCCGTCGGCCTTGTTCTCAGCGATGCCGACGGGGATGTCGGCGCTCCCAGGAACTTGCGCGTCTCGTCGGTCAGAATCGCCGCCGTCCTCGCTAACCCAAGGCAAAGCCGAACTCAGTAGCTCCGATTTCCAACCGAACATGTCCGATTGGAAATCGGAGCTACGTTTTTGCGCAACCGGATCATTCGCATGTTGTTCGCAGTCGCCCGCATAGCGGAGGATATACTTCTCGATCATCCACCGCATAGCGGCGGATATACTGTGTTGCTTTCAGTATATCCGCCGCTATGCGGTGGATGCCCATTGTCCACCTCAAAAACAGCGCAGCGCATTTGCATCAGCCCTGCGACCTGCAAGTTTCATGGAAAGTTGAAACTGTAGGGTTGGCGGCCCTTGTCCGGCATAGTTCCGCAATGCCGCGGCGTAGCCCCGCTTGCGGGTGAAGCCGGGTTGCGGGACGACGGCGGATGAGCCAAACAAAGATTATGAAACCCCTTGACGCGCCTTTGAAAAACAGCCACCCGGCATTCACAAATTGCTTCAGAGAAGCAACCCTACACCCCCAGATCACTGGACATAGGGGGTCAAAATGGTTGCACTTTAATTTTTGAAACCACAAGGAACCTAGCGCAGCATATCCGCAATCGTTTTTTGACAGGATAACAGGCTTAACTTGATAAATTATCTTTCACAGAGACATAGAGTTTTTTTGCCCGCGAATCTCCGCGAAAGGATAAGGGTATTTCATCCCCGCCACTTGTCCCGGCGTAGTTCCGCTTGCGGGACGAAGACGGATGCGCGGGGTCGCTAATCGCTTGAAATACCCTTATCACAAGATCACTTTTGACAACATGAATTGTATTTTTAGCACAAGACTCTGCGGTTAAAAATCAGCTACGGAGCCCTTTCGTGCTTTTCGTGATTTTCGTGGTTAAAAAAAAGGTACAGGAAAACAAAACTAAGCTTTTAGTCTTCATTCATAGTGGGCACTAACCACGCAACACGCACGCGTAAAGTGCAAATATAAAACGAACTATTGTTCAGAAAATAAGTCAAAAAACACTAAGTTTTTCACGTCTATGTCCAGTGGTCTGACCCCTGGACGCGCCTTTCACGAACCTGTTGCAAAATGCCGCTTCCGGGTAGAGCCCCCGGTTACCCGAGGGGCACCCCCACAGACCCGGACGAGCGCAATTAACGCATCCGGTTCCTCCTCATACGCATTTGCTAAAAAACTCAGGTATTAACTAAGTTCT
>JAQUCE010000010.1 GCA_028686345.1 Kiritimatiellia bacterium | reverse complement strand
TTTTCGGGTCAACCTCTTGCCGCGGCTTTGGGCGGTCAAGCCCTTTCCCGTGGAAGAAGCGCAAAGAATAGCATGGCAGCTAAGGCGTGTCAACCGCGATCTTGAAAAAAATTCAACTTTCTTTTGCAGCAGTTAGTGCGACCACGGAGTGGTCGCACACAGGAGGTTAAAACCCAGGGGCGGCAGGGGTTTGACGGGCGCACGTTTTACCATCGAATTTGCGCCCGCTCAGCCGCCGCACACAAGAGGGTTAAAAACTGAGTGTCAAAAATGGTTGCAGCGGTTGACATTGTTTTAAGCAAACCCTACAATTCAACCGTCTTTTGAGATTCGTATACGAACGCAGCCAAAAGGGAAAATTAACGCAACCACCTTGATCCAAACTCTGTATGACTAACCTTAAACCAATACGCGTCAAAATCATCGCCAATGGCAGAAATGCAACCGCCTGGGCGCGTCAAACACCGCAAAACGCTGCCCGCTGGGGCGGATGCCAGTTTCTGCTGAACCTCAATGAGCGGGAGTATGATTGGCTGGTGGTGATTGACGACATCTCCAAAAAACTTAAAAGCCCGCCGGAAATTCTGCCCTGCCCCCAGAGGAACACCATCCTGGTGACCTCTGAGCCAGCCACCATCACCCGCTACGGCAAGGGCTTTGCAGCGCAATTCGGCACGCTCCTCACCAGCCAGGAGAAAAAGTTTCTGCCGCATCCCAACCGCATCCACTCGCAGACCGGCAACCTCTGGTTTCACGGCAAGAGCTACGACGAGCTGCAAGCCGAGCCCCCGATCCATAAAACTGCCCTCATTTCAACGGTCTGCTCCTCAAAAAAACAGGCCCACACCATGCACTCCCTGCGCTATAATTTCACCCAGCGCCTCAAAACCGAGCTGCCGGAGCTGGAGATTTATGGTCATGGCGTGCGCTACATTGAAGAAAAACATGAGGCCTTGAGCCCCTATCAGTTCCATCTGGCAATCGAAAACCATGTTGCCCCCCATCACTGGACCGAAAAACTCTCCGACCCCTTGCTCGCCTACTGCGTGCCGATCTACTCAGGCTGCCCGAATGCAGCGGAATACTTCTCTCCCGAAAGCTTTGTGCAGATTGATATTACAGATCCGGAGTGCTCAGTTGCCACGATTAAAAGGGTACTCGCCAGTGCGGGCGAGTACGAGCGCCGACTTGATGCAGTTAAAGCGTCGCGACAGAAGGTGCTGCGCGAGTACAACCTGCTCGCAATGCTCGATCAGATTATCAGCGACTCCCAGCCCGACCCGCACGCGCAACCCGGCGGCATTATTTACAATCGCCGGCAGATGCGCTCACGCTCGTTCTCTGATCTGGCAACCTTTCTCTGCTGGCGGCTGCGCAACTCCCTGCGCCGGTGAAGCGGGGCGAGGCGCGGGAGTGCACGAGTGAAGAGGCGCGCACTCGCGCACGTTAACGCTCCGCGCCGAGCGCGGATCTAGGCCTTTACCAAAGGGCAAGACAAACATGAATGAAAATGTTTTCTGCAAGCAAAACGCTTGCACTACTTCATTGTCACTTTTACAGTAACGTCTCAACAACTCGCTTTGGAGCAGCCTTCCTCCTTCGCCAAGGCTACGGCGCGACAAGAAAGTCTGGACAACAAACCTTACGGGGCAACCGTTTGTTGTTCACGCTTCAGCGTGCTCTTTGCTTCTCCAAACGCGGGGCGTTTGTTACTGTAGCAGCGGGCTCATAACCACTAACTTTTCAGCCAGGACGACGACCTCCCGCACACACACAAACTCTTTTGGTTGCCTGCCTGTGCGTTGCACGCAGACAGGCGGCGACCAGCTGCTTTAGAGTATTATTAAACCAAATGAAAACCTGTTGCTGTGACTCCATCATTACTGTAATTATTTTACGGCACTAAGCTCATTGAACGCTGCCAACCTTTATGTTGACGCGTCACGCTCCGACAACTCAGGCGACGGCACATCCCGGAGCACGGCCAAGCAGTCGCTGCAGAACGGCCAACCGCCATGGAATAATTACAATTTAGGTGGAGGCGGTGTTTGCGACGGAACACTTTTCAACTGTGCCATCATTGACAACACACCACAGTACAATGGCGGAGGTGCCTGCTACAGCACCCTGATCAACTGTATTCTCTCAGGCAACCACACTGACAGGTCGTATGGCGGAGGAGCTTACAGCGCTAAACTGGTTAACTGCACTGTAACAACGTGCTTAACTACTGCGTGATCTCCAACCATCTTTAACAGTTGGGGAACGGATTACGAAGGGGCTGCCATGGACGACAGTGATGCGGACGGCATGGCAACGTGGGAGGAGTATCTTGCCGGCACAAATCCCACAAACGCCTTATCAAGATTCAAAGCAGACATAATCGAAAAAAACGGCATTGCTTATATCCACTGGGTTCCGGACTTAACAAATGCACTCCCAGCCCGCACATATGCAATCCACGGTGTGACGAATCTTGCCGAAGGCTTTACCTCCGGGCCTGTCACAAATCTTCCAGCCGGAACACCTGTACCTCTGAAAAGTCTGATGCCGAACAGATTTTTAAAAGTCAGGGTTGATCTGGAGCAGCATTAATCCTGGTGGGTTGCACGTAAACGTATAAACCCGCTCGCACCCGGAGGCGCAGAGGCCTGCCACTGCTCACGCTCAGCATCCTCACCAAGCTTCTCTGTGGTGATGCCCAAGTCGCTCCAGGGGCCGGGCAGGGTTGCGGCCCGGATCGGCTGGAGGGTAACATCCGGCGCGGCTTTGGACTTGTAGTAGAGTACTGAAAACATGTTTGCTCTGCCGAGCGCAATTGTCATCAGGTCAGCTGTTGTGCAGGCATCCATGGCCGGCAGACCGCAGGCGTATTTCAGAACTTTTTCATAGCTAAATCTTCACCTTGAACTGCTCATCCTTCCTAAGGCTCAGACAAAACTGCGATACCAAGCGGGCGCAGTTCTCCATATCATCCAGATGAATCATCTCAACCGTGCTGTGCATATAACGGGTGGGAACGCTGACCACCGACGATGGTGTGCCGCCGTTCTGGGTCCAGATCGCCAAGGCATTGGTGCCGCCAACCGCGCTGAAGGCCTCCATCTGCACCGGGATCTTATTGGCTTCAGCCACTTGCTCCAGACGTTTAGTGATCTCAATATGATTCTCCCGCCCGATCCCGATGGAGGGCCCCTGCCCCAATAAAACCTTGCCTATCCGCCGCTGATCAACCACCGGCGTGTCGGTCGCATGGGTCATGTCAATTGCCAGCATCACATCCGGTTTAAGACTGCCGCCCAGCATCCGCGCCCCATGCAGCCCGGTCTCCTCTTGAACGCTGCTGGTGGCAATCACGCAGCACTGCGGCGGCGTTTTACTCCCCGCGATCAGACGTAAGGCCTCGGCCGTAACCCAGATCCCGGCTTTATCGTCAAAGGCGCGGCCAACCGCGATCTCCTTGGTGAGCATCTCAAACTGCTCCTCAAAGGTCACCATGTCACCCACCGCCACACGCTCACGCGCGTCTTTCTCATCCTTGGCGCCAATGTCAATCCAGGTCTCAAAGATATCTTCGGGAGCCTTGTCCTCTCCTTTCGTACTTTTAATCCACCGGGGAATTGATTCGAAAACTCCGCGGACAACCCCCTTTGCAGTGTGTATGTTGACCCGTTTGGTCTTGAGTGTTGAAATCACAATCCCGCCAAAAGCCTGAACATAGATATACCCTTTGTCATCAATGTGTTTGATAATCAGGCAGATTTCATCACAATGCGCGTCAATCATCACCCGCGGCGAAGCCCCCGGGTTGAGGATGGCAGCCGCATTGCCATAGGCATCGGTGAAAATTTCATCGGCATAGGGCGTCACATAGTCCAACCAAATTCGCTGCACCGCGCCCTCGTGGCCGCCCGGCGCAGCCGTGTTAGTCAACTGTTCCAGTAACGCCAAAGACTCTTTACGCATTTTGTTTTCCTTCTTGTATAATTTATTTGATGCCTATTTTCTCAACTCCCATCGAAAAAAACAAGAAACTTAAACATTAAGTGCGAATAGGATTATAAATTCTGTGCATTCAACAAAGTCGAAGCGTGCCCGGCACGCCCAGCAATTCTAATTATGGCCGAAGACACGCTAAAGCGTGAACTACATACCCCGGAAACCGTATGTAGTTCACGCTTTAGCGTGCTTTCTGAACAGGTGCGCGGTCATAATTAGAATTGCTGCCGGCACGCCTCTTCCCGCTTGCCATCACCTGCGCTCTGATATAATATACTAATTAATTCGAGATTTACCCGCAACCCAAAGCAAGTGCTGCGCTCCGCTGCATTACCGGCATTCATTGAACTATCCGCCTGTGACAGGCTCAGCAAATGACACACCACAACACCAGACCTTGAGTAGTTAACTATGATAAACAAAGCACTTAAAATTACACTCATCTGCGCCACCATTTTTCTGCATAACAACGCTCTGGCTGCTGCTCCCTCTTTTCGTGTTGACAAGCTCTATCCGGAACTTGGGCTCACAATGCGGGTGCTGGGAAACTCCCAGCCGGAGATGCTGCCGCAGTTCAAAACATTCACCTACACCGTCACCCGCGGCGAAGAGAGTTTTAAGCAGAACCGCTTTGATCCGCAGGAGCTCTGGTATGCAACTCAGCATGGCGGGGGGTGGCTGGATAACGCTGGCAACACGCTGGTGATTGGTCAAGCCACCAAGCAGCTGCCGCAATTCGCGGAGCCGCATGTAGTCAGGGAGGTGTTTGAAGCTGCGCTGCAAGCCGCGGAGAATCAAGTCGAAGCGGAGACACCGGCCTCATACAGCGCGTGGGTCGAAAGCTTCGCAGGCGCTAAACCAGGCGAGCCTGTCAAGCTGCGCACCTCCTCCAACTTCAGTCTGCATGATGCCCTGTTCATGCCCAACCCCGACAGCCAACGGCTGATCTACCTCTTCCGCGTGAAAGTACACACGCCTGCCGGCCGCCGCGTACCCTCTAACTGGTATTGCGCTGTGCTCCATCTCGCTGATGCAGACGACAGTCAAAAGGCGCGCAGCAACTTCGAGAGTCAGTTTCTGACCAAGGTGGCGGCTGCCCCCCGGAGCTACACCAACACGCAAAACGCCGGGCGCGCTAACGAGTTGCTGCCCTCACGGTCATCAGCCTCAAGCCCTGAGATTCCCGACAGCCCCAGCCGGGTGGCGGCCCGTAAATCCATCGGTAACATGAAGGAGTGGTGGTTTGCCGAAACCCCGGAGTACATCTTTCTCTCTGATGTGCGCAGCTCAACCGGGCGCTCGCTGGTCAGAGAGATGCAGCAGAATATGCCGCACCTGCGGGGCGCTTACGCGAAGTTGATTCCGCCCTTTGAGCCGCTGACTGATGCCAATGTGGTACGCATCTTCGAAACCCAGGAGGGTTATAAACAGTATGTGGGCGAGAGCCTCGAGTGGTCGAGCGGACTCTGGTCCCCCATGCAGCGCGAACTGGTGATTCTCTCGCAGGGCCGCGATCACGCCAAGACTATCGAGATCATTCAGCATGAGGGTTTTCATCAGTACCTCTTTTTCGCCACCTCTATGATCACCAGCCCGCCCTGGTACAACGAGGGCCACGCCTGCTTCTTTGAGGCCGCGCAAATTGACCGTCAGGGGGCAGTTAAAATCCCGGAAAACAGCCGTGTGCAGCACCTGCTGTCCAACCTGGACGCAGCAGCCAAGCACATTCCCGCCCTGCTGACCATGGACTACGATGTTTTTTACAGTAAAGCTGAAGAGCAGCGCTCGCTGAACTACACCACTGCATGGGCGCTGATCTACTATCTGCGTAAAGGGGCGCCACTTGAGCGCTCCAACCCCTATGCGCAGATCCTTGACAAATATCTGGCCGCCCTCAAAGCCTCCAAAAACGGCACCAATGCCACCACAGAGGCCTTCTACAACATTGACACAAAAAAGCTGCAAGAGGATTTCACCGGTTTCTGGATGCGTCAGCGCAACAAAGGCCGCCTTTATGATCCATTCAAATAATCTATCCACTTGACAAAGCACCCCGCAAATTTGTATCTTTTACGCGCTATCAGTAAATAGGAGAAAGAGAATGTACACTGCTTCAGATTTAAAAAAAGGGCTCAAGATTGAGGTCGAGGGCTCGCCTTACATCATCACTGAATTTGATTTCAGTAAGCCTGGCAAGGGCCAGGCAATCTATAACTGTAAACTCAAAAACATGCTGACCGGCACCACCATGAACCGCAGCTACCGCTCCAACGATAAGTTTGAGAAGCCCGTGCTGGAACAAAAAACTATCCGCTTTTCCTACGAAAACAGCGGCCATTACATCTTTATGAATGAAGATTTTGAAGAGGTCATAGTTGATGATGATGTCTTGGGCCAGAATAAATTTTTCTTACAGGATGATATGGCAGTGGAGGCTCTCTTCTACAACGACAAGGTCATTGAACTTGAACTGCCCAATCTGATCGAGCGCAAGGTCGACAACTGCGATGTGGGAGCCAAGGGCAACACCGCGGCGGGTAAAGTTATGAAGCCCGCGCAAATTGAGAGTGGATACAGCCTCCAGGTGCCGCTCTTTGTCAACGCCGGCGATATCATCCGCATTGACACGCGCACCGGCGAATACGCCGACCGCGTCCGCTCGTAAGTGATGCCAAATGAGAGAGCGCAAAATGTGCCGACAAAAGCAGTTGACGGCACTATGCTCAAATTGATATACTTTGCAGAACCTTAACTTAAAAGAATTTTTGTCGGGGCGTGGCGCAGCCTGGTAGCGCGTTTGCTTGGGGTGCAAAAGGTCGAGAGTTCAAATCTCTCCGCTCCGACCATTTTTTAAGCCTGTATCTGTTGGTTTAACCCAATGAATACAGGCTTTTTTGTGCCCAGAAGCAGTTTTCGGTGTACCCGGTGCAGTATGTGAACTATGTGTTTCGGCGATACAATTACCGAAACATTGCCGAAACACCGAAACGCTATCACCTGAAGCAGGAGATGAAATCCGCACGTTACCAATCGCGCCAACCGTAAATCATCTATCATTCAAACATAAAAATTATACTGGGTATGCAGTTGACTCAACCTCATACTACATCTAGGTGTTGAAGATGTGCAGATGGCTCAATCATCCTCCGGGCCGTGTTGCGGTATGATCGTAGACCTAGGGTTGGGGGCTGTGGCAACCGCCAGCTCCGCCAATCTGTAAAAAAGCAAACCGCGAGACTTTGAACTTCTCCGGTTGAACCTAAACGTAAACTCATTCAAGTAGTCTTGAAGATGTCCTTTGCCAACGTTGCCCTGCAATGTTCCTAGAATCCACCGTTTCAGCAGGCTGACAACCAGATGGCATCGGGGCAAGACAATCGCCGCAAGTTCGCCATCTCCCTTGATTGCAACCTCGTGGCCATACCCAAGGCTCTTGATCCCGCTGTAACCGGACCAGCCGTCCGACTTAATGACTGCTCCTTTTTGGATTTCTTCAGTTACGGATAGTTCCAGTGTGTTGCCTGACACATCTGGAATACAACGAAGTCTGATTCTACCTATCTTTTTCCCTCGAATCTCTGCGGCAACAAAGACAAGTTCCTTGCCAAACTCCCCGCGTCCTCGTTTCCCTTCCTGTGGGCCGCCGAGATAAGCCTCGTCCACCTCCACGATACCGGAAAGACGCTCCCTGCCAGGTCTAACCATGGCCCGCCGCAGCTTGTGGAGACAAAGCCATGCTGTGTTGTAGCTTCGCAACCCGAGCAAGCGTTGGAGATTCTGAGCGCTCATTCCGTTTTTATTAGCACAGAGGAGCCACATCGCTCGAAACCACGTCTGCAAAGGAATGTGTGTGTTTTGGAATATTGTACCGGCGAGAATGGACTGCTGATAACGACAATTGCTGCAAAGCATTAGTCCGTTGCTCATATGCCACGCTTTGCGTGACGCACAATGTGGGCAGATAAACCCCGCAGGCCACCTAAGTTCCGCGAGATAGCTTAGGCAGGCTTCCCGCGTGTCGAACCGCTTGTCCAGTTCAGCCATGCTGATGGGATACTTGCTCATGGTCAATCATACTACATGTTGTGGTTGGTTGAGTCAACTGCATACCCAGTAAAAATTATTTACCTTACGGTATTTCCCCAAACGCGCAGCGTATCCATCCCCCAGTATTCGATAAACACATCGAATTGGGGCAGATAAAAATCGGGGCGAATTTGAAAGCCATCCATAATACGCAGGCACCCGTCGTAACGATATTCGAGCCGCGCATTGGCGAGCCAATTGGCAATCATTTTTTCACCGGTTGACTGAACAAGGGTGCCATCGACTGTTTTGATGTCTTTCTTCTCCTCCACGCCGGTTTCCCTGTTGCGACGTTTGACGCAGGTTTCATCAAAGCACTTGCCGCAATAGATGCGCTGAAAAAGGCGCATGGATCGCTCAAACTCGTGGAAGGCTACCTGCTTACCGCACTTTTGGCAACAGCGTTCTTTTTGCTGTTCACGATGCTGCACAGCTTCGCGAATGGTTCGAGCCGCTGCTGCGGCGGCGACTGGGCTATACTCTTTGCGGTTGGGGCGCGCGGCTAAGTCATCGAGTTGGCCAAGCCATGTCTCGGCAAATGCGCCGTAGGTTTTGAGTGCTTTTAACGCATATTGCTGAGCTTGCGAATGCTGTTTTAAATCCATGTTACTCTTCATTTTTCCCTCACAAGCTTTTCGCTCCGTTCATTGATGCTGAATCTCAACCTGAAAATGGTCGTAGGCGAGCGAAGCGAGATAGAACACCTTCATTACACAAACCTAGCCAGAATTGCCTTAAACCTCTCCTCAGCCTTCAGGCTTTCATCCCAAGCTGTTTTCAAGTCAGCCAGCGCCTCTTCCACTGACGGCAAGTTGTCTTCGATGATTTTTTCGACATAGAGCGGAGTGTTGAGATTATAATCGTTCTCTTTCAGCTCGCCAAGCTCGACAACTTTCACATAATTTGCCACATCTTCGTAGCGTGTGAGACACTCATAAATCTGCTGCACATGGCTGGGCTCTAAAAAGTTCTGGGCACGACCGACCCGGATTTGGTCAGAGGTATCGACAAAATGCACCCTGCCTTTTTTATGATCGGGCTTGTTTTTATTGCTCCACTGCGCATCACCGAAGATACCGTAGAGAAATTGCTGGTTGGCCTGTTCGATCCCTTGCAGCGCGCTTTCAATGGCCAACCCGAGATTGGTTGTGGCTTCGCGCTCCCCAACTGGCCCATGGAACTAAGATGTCCGTGCCCGCCTTTTTGCATCGCGTGTGATCCCGGTACAAATGGCAGTGCCTCTTGTTTTATGAGGCACATTCAGTGAAAACAAAAGGAACATGATGCATTCTAATTACAATTTAGCATGAGTAAAGTGTATGCTATGAACTATATCCACTCTGTAGTAAAATGATGATCAGTTGCAACTCAGATATTCAGGAGGCAGAGTGAAGAAGATTAAGATTGGTATCAGTACATGTTTAACCGGCGAGAAGGTGCGTTACGACGGGCAGGCTCAGCGCGACTCCTTTCTGATGGACAAGCTGGGAAAGTTTGTGGAGTACACACCGGTTTGTCCGGAGTCGGAGTGCGGTCTTTCCACCCCGCGTGAAGCGATGCGGCTGGTGGGAGATGTCACGAACCCGCAGCTGATAACAGTTAAAACCGGCCAGGATATTACGCCGCAGATGAAGCGCTGGATTGCACCCAGGCTGAAAGCCCTGGCCCGGGAGGAGCTGTGCGGTTTTATCTTCAAGAGTAAGTCTCCCAGCTCCGGGCTCTACCGGGTGAAGGTCTATCAAGGGCCGGGCGTGGCGCCGATTAAACAGGGAACCGGTATTTTTGCGGCGGCCTATGTCAAGCGCTTTCCCGACACTCCGGTGGAAGAGGAGGGGCGCTTGAATGACCCGGCCCTGCGTGAGTGCTTTATCGATAAGGTCTGCGCCTTTGCCCGCTTGCAGGAGCTTTGTGCACAACCGCGTTTGAAAATGAAAGCTCTGACGGATTTCCACGCCGCGTTTAAATATAACATCATGGCGCACAACCCCGCGGCGGTCTCCAGGCTCGGTCGGCTCCTCGCAGCCCCATCAACCAACGTCAAAGCAGTTGCCGCGACTTATTGTTCGGAGTTAATGCAGGCGCTCAGCACCCCTGCAACCCGAAAAAAACATACTAACGCTCTCCAGCATATCAGCGGATATTTCAAAAAGGATCTGACCGCGATCGAGAAAGAGGAGCTGCACCGCATCATCGCAGGTTATTATGATGAGCTCTATCCATTGCTAGCGCCTCTGGTGCTGCTGCGGCATTATGCGGTTATCTACGAGAACTCATATCTGCTGGGTCAGTACTATCTCAATCCCGACCCCCTGCAGCTGAACTGCCGATTCTAGTATCAGCTAAGTAATTGAGCAGATGGCATTGATGGACATGGTAGCAAACGCTCATATTCTAAAGCATCGAGTCGCCGCAACCAAAAGAGCTTGTGTGATGTGCTAAAAGTTTTCGCCCTCATTGAAATGTTAATGGTTAAGAGCCCGCTGCTTTAGAAACAAACGCTGCGCGTTTGGGGCAAGCAAGGGAACAGTACAATAACCGGCCAAACGCTGAAGCGTGAACAACAAACGGCTGCCATGTAAGGCTTGTTGTTCAGCCTTTCCGTGTCCGGCGTAGCTGCGAAGCGCGAAGACGGAAGGCTGCTCTAAAGCAGGTTGTTGAGACGTTATTGTAACGAGTGTTAAAGTGCGCGAGTGCGCGAGTTAAAGAGATGGAGCCTTTTGTGCGGGAGCAACGCATCGGCAACCAATGTCGCTCGCAGAGCGACTACACACATGCGCTGCACTGCGGAGTGCAAGGGTTGTCGTTCGGTACATTTCAACTTTAATGAAATCTGCAAGTCGCGCGACAGGCGCAAGTACGCTACAGGCCCGATAGACAACTTTTTGGAAAGAACAATTAATAGTTTTTTCTAGTCGCCTAAGCGACTATGCTGACAGGCCGACGGCGCCCCTCCCGGTGATGGCCGGGTGCTGCTGCCCTGTTTTCCTGCCCCTGTGTTTTTCACTAAAAAAACCGCAGCGTCCCGTCGGACGCTACGGTTTTTGTTTTTGTTGTTGGTAAGTGCTGTTTTAGCCGAGGATCGCTTTAAGATCCTGCTCCGCGGTTGTGACCGGCGCAATGGCGAAGTTCTCGACCAGAACGTTCAACACTGCAGGCGTAATAAAGGCCGGCAGCGTTGGTCCCAGGCGGATGCCTTTGATTCCCAGATGCAGGAGGGTCAACAGAATGACAACTGCTTTCTGCTCGTACCAGGAGAGGATCAGGCTGAGCGGCAGGTCATTGACCCCCACCTCAAATGCGTCGGCCAGCGCCAAGGCGATCTTGATCGCGCTGTAGGCATCGTTGCACTGTCCAATATCCAGCAAACGCGGAATGCCGCCAATGTCGCCGAACTCCAGCTTGTTGAAGCGGTACTTGCCGCACGCCAGGGTCAGGATCACGCAGTCCTGCGGAATCTGCTGTGCCAGGTCGGTGTAGTAGTTACGCCCGGACTTAGCGCCATCGCAACCTCCTACCAGGAAGAAGTGTTTGATTGCGCCAGCCTTAACTGCGTCAATCACAGTGCCTGCCACGCTCAGAACCGCATTGCGGCCAAAGCCGATTGTGATGGTTTTCTCCTCTTCGGTCGCGGCAAAACCCTCGGCCGCCAGAGCAGCGTCAATCACTGGGGCAAAGTTGCGGTCAGCGATATGCGTGACTCCCGGCCAGGCCACCAGCCCGCAGGTAAAGATGCGGGCGTTGTAGCTCTCGCGGGGCTTCTGGATGCAGTTGGTCGTCATCAGGATCGCGCCCGGGAAAGCGGCAAACTCCTTGCCCTGATCCTGCCACGCGCCGCCGTAGTTGCCAACCAGATGAGGGTACTTCTTCAAACCAGGATAGGCCAGAGCCGGCAGCATCTCACCGTGGGTGTAGATGTTGATTCCCTTGCCTGCGGTCTGTTTGAGCAGCTCTTCCAGATCCTTGAGATCATGGCCGCTGACCAGGATAGCCTTGCCGACCGTGGCTGTGATTTTGACCTGAGTCGGTTCAGGATGCCCATAGGCCCCGGTGTTGGCCGCATCCAGCAGCTCCATCACACGCAGGTTGACCTCACCGCACTTCAGACAGGCGGCTGTCAGCTCGCCGACATCGGTCGGGTTGGTCGCAAGATAAGCGAGGGCCTCATGAAAATAGGCGTAAACCGCATCATCCTCATGACCCAGAATCGCGGCGTGATCGGCGTAAGCTGCCGCGCCTTTAAGACCATACATCAGCAGTTCCTGCAGGCCGGTCACATCAGCGCCCAGCTCCTGCTTGCGCTTGAGGATCGAAACTGTTCTGGCCTGTACCAGCAGCTCCTCAGGATCGCTCGCGGGGTTGAAATTGGCCGCTGCCGGGAGCTTGGTGATATCCGCCCCGGTTGCCTGAAGCTTGACTAGTGCCTCTTTTTTCAGCGCGCCTTGCTTTGCAATTATGGCACGCAGCCGCACAGGATCAAAGTTGACGTTCGTGACAGTTGTAAAGAGCGCTTCGACTACGCTTCTGTCCAGCGCATTGTCTTTTACCCCCTTGGCGCGCAAGGCATGTGCAATTGAGCTGATGCCCTCCGCAAGATAGAGGGTCAGATCCTGAAGATCTGAGGTCTCCTTGTTTTTTCCACATACTCCGACGACAGTGCAGCCGGTTCCGGCGCTGGTTTGTTCACATTGGTAGCAAAACATGATGTTTTTCCTTTTTCTGTTGTGTAGCATAGCGCAGAGGGCATGGCGCACAGGGAAGAGATCCCCTGCTGCACCTTTCCCACGGCGAATGCTTTTTGTTAGTTGTAGTTGTTATCTCTTCAAAAATTCAATCAGACCCCTATACCTCATTCCCCATCCTCTACGCCTCCTTGATGGTTCCGTCAAGGTTGATAGTAATTGTCTTACAGGGGATCTTCTTACCGCTGGCCTGCAAGGCGGCCTCCGCCATACCAGCCAGACGTGAGCAGCATGGCACAACCATGCGCGCCACGACCACGCTTTTCACCGCGTTCTCCTTGAAAATAGCGGTCAGTTTCCCCACATAGGCGGAGGTATCATCCAGCTTAGGGCAGGCTAGGGCAATGCTGCGGCCTTTGAGCAGCCCGGCGTGTAGATCAGGGTAGGCCACTGCCACGCAGTCGGCTGCGATTAAAATATCGGCATTATGCCAGAAAGGGGCCTGAACTGGCACCAGATGCAACTGGATTGGCCACTGCGTAAGCGCGGAGGCACCACCTGATTGAGGTTCAGCAGCGGGCGATGACGCCTTTGCGTTGAATGCGAAGCTTTGCATGCCTGGGCAACCGCCCGCAGGTGGAGTAGCGGCGGCATTGGCCTGGACGCGGGCGGCAACCGCTGCCTCGTCAAAAGCTCCTGCCACCCTCTCGATAATCTTGATGGCGTCGACCGGGCACTCACCAATGCAATCTCCCAGGCCATCACAGTATATATCGTTCACCAACTGCGCTTTGCCGTTCACCAACTCAATGGCCCCTTCGTGGCAGGCGGTCACGCACTGCCCGCAGCCATTGCATTTTTCTTGGTCGATCTCGATTATTTTACGTTTTATCATTTCGCTTCCTTTAAGAGTTTTTTTGAGGCGGTGGTCATATCCGCCAGCGTTGTTGTTTTTAGTTGCCGGTAAATTTCATTGCTCATTTTCTGTAGCAAACCGCCTAGCAGACAGCATTCGTCACTGCAGATCTTCTGCTGCAGCAAACATCCCAGTTTGTTGTAGGGACCTTCAACAGCCTCATAAATCTGCAGCAACGAGGATGCTTTGCCTTGCTCCGTGAGACAACACCCGCCTTTGGGGCCACGCACAGTTTTAACCACGCCGGCACGCGCCATACGCTGTATGATCTTAGCAAGATGCTCCTGCGACACATGCAGTTCGTCAGCCAGCTCCTGATTGCGAACCAACTGCTTACCGCTGCTCGCAAGATAAAAAGCGGTGTGAAAGGCAATTGATGCCGCTTCGCTGACACTGACTATTCCTGACATATCCAAATCTCCGTTTGCGCTTATTGTGGTAAACAGGAGTAACAATACCTCAATCAGCGTTGGGTTGCAACAGGAAAAAGCGAAAAAATGGATTTCGTTGACGCTTCGTCTCTGGATGTTGTTGTGCATCAAGTTGTTAGCTGCTAAAAGAGCCCGTTTTAGCCCTATGAAGGCGATTTCGAGTGTGTTTTTAATCGTAATCCACAAAGGAACGGAATTTGTGTACAGGTTTTTGCAGTTGCGTTTCATGGCGGGGACGGGTAAACTAAGTGTTGCTAAATGAGATTGGCAGATGCCAATTCATTCAGGTACCCGCTGCCGGCGATTACCTGAACCGTTTTAAATTAACTCAAAGACAAGAAGGTTCATGTGAAAAGTTACAGTTTCGTTTTGATAACAATTTTTTTAATGGCGAACGCAGTGGTAGCCAGTGAGGTTTCAACCAGCCCGTTGCCGAAGATCAACAGCCGCATCCAGCAGCGCTTTGCAGCGTCGCAAAGCAATGAGTATGATTACGTTTTTATGGGCGACTCGATTACGCATGGTTGGGAAGGTAAGGGTAAGAGTGTTTATGCTCAACATTTTGCCGATAAAAAGATTCTAAATGTCGCCACCAGCGGCGACCGCACCGAGCATACGATCTGGGTCATTGACAACGTCAACTGGAAGAAGGTGGGTGCAAAGGTTGCAATGCTGATGATCGGCACTAACAACACAGGACATCGGCCTGTGGAGAAAGAGAGCCCGGAGGACACCTTTGAGGGCATCAAGGTCATCCTGGAGAAGATGAAGGAGCAGGCCCCTGACACCAAAATTCTCCTGCTTGCGATCTTTCCGCGCAGTGCCAATGATACAGATCAACCGCGTGTTCGTAATGACAAGGTGAATGCGATGATCGCGAAGCTGGCGGATAATCAGCGCGTCTTCTTCCTGGATATCAATCAGAAACTTCTTGAAGAGGATGGCAAGACGCTCTCTAAGGAGGTCATGCCTGACCTGCTGCATCCGAATGAGAAGGGCTATGCTATTTGGGCAGAGGCGGTGAAGGCCAAGCTCGAAGAGCTGGCCAGGTAGTTCTGTATCCTAAGTGTTCACTTAATTTGAAAACGTCCATAATGAAAAACACCCTGCTAAATCTGATTTTTTTGTTGACCCTGACTGGGTGCGCAACCTATAGCTCGTTTGTCGAGCAGACCTCAAGATATCTTTTTTCTGAGGATGAAGAGGTGCGGCTCGGCAACCAGGTTTTAAGCGAGACCCGCGCCAGTATGAGTCAGCAAGGGGTGCCGCGCAATGCCAACCCGGCTCAGGTGCGCAAGATTCAGAACATGGTCAATCGGATTGCGGCTGTTTCGGATAACCCGAACCTGCCCTATGAGGTCGATATATACTCAACGCCTGTGGTGAATGCCATGGCGGCCCCGGGCGGCAAGATCATTGTGTTTGAAGGGCTGTGGCATCCTAAAAACGGGTTGGCCAAGAGCGACGATGAGATTGCCGCAGTGATTGCGCATGAGATTGCGCATGTGAACTGCCGTCACTCAGCTAAAGCCATGACCAGCAATATGCTGCTCGGCGGGTCGCTGGCTGTGGCCGCCGCAGTTGCCAAGAGCAGAGAGAGCAACACAGCGGCACTGGCGCTGGGAGGCGCGTTTATCGCCTATGAGGGCTTGGTAGTCACGCATTACTCGCGACGCGATGAGTATGAGGCTGACCGCGTTGGTATGATGTACATGGCCAAAGCCGGCTATGACCCGCAGGCTGCGGTGCGGATCTGGGAGCGCGCCGCGGCCGGCGGCGGCAGCAGCGGATCACCGCTTGATATGCTCTCAACGCATCCCAACGATGCCAACCGCATGCAGGCACTGCGCGAGCAGCTCCCAGCCGCCATGGAGGTCTATAAAAAACAACGGTAGGGGTTAGCTCCGCGCCGGGCGCGGAGTGGAGAAGTGCGCGAGTAAAGAAGTCACACTTTCTGTGCGCGAGCAACGTAGCTCCGATTTCCAATCGGAACAACAGACGGTCGGCTTCGCCACAGGCTCGTGAAGGGCGCGCCATGGGATGTAGGGTTGCTTCTCAGAAGCAATTAGCGGTTGCCAGGTGTTTGTTCGCCAAAGGCGCACCAAAGGGTTTCATGATCTTTGTTTGGCTCATCCGTCGTCGTCCCGCACCCCGGCTTCGCCCGCAAGCGGGGCTACGCCGTGGCATTGCGGAACTATGCCGGACAAGGGCCGCCAACCCTACACGTTGCCACTGTGATGAAACCTGCAAGTCGCGCGACATGCGCGAAGCAAGGAAGGCGTGGGTAACTGCGGACGGCATTCGAGCCATCAGGGTGCGTGGTATAGTCAGCCGCATAGCGACTGACCTCCTCCCGCGCTTACTCTATTTGGCAAGGCGCGAAGCAAGGAAGTCGTCCGCTATGCGGGCGACTGCCGTCGCCCCGCGAACGACCTTGCAGCGCAAGCGTAGACTTTGTCGCTAACTTTGTTGGAGTGCAATGAACGCGTTGCGTTGTTTTTGAGGTGAAAAATCTTAGAGGTGAAAAACAAGAAAGCATTAAAATGAAAACACCTGCGTTACTGATCATATCTCTGCTGGCGGCTCACCTCGCCTGTGCGCAAGCGATACTGCTTGCCGTGCGCGGACAACCCGCCAATTACACGATTATCCGGGCTGCAGATGCCTCGCCATCGCAGATCTACGCGGCCGAGGAGTTTCAGCGCTTTACTGCGGAAATGACCGGGGTTATGCTGCCGATTGCCACAGACGAAGGCCCTTTGCCGGCGCAAGCCGTCTTGCTGGGAGCAACGCGCCACACTGCCGCAGCCCTCGGCACACAGGTTGATATTCAGGGCCTGGGCCCGGACGGATTCCGCATTGTTGTAAAGCCGCCGCACCTGCTGATCATCGGCGGCCCGCAGCGCGGCACGCTCTACGGTGTATACGAGAGCTTAGAGCGCTTTGGAGGGTGCCGCTGGTACTCCTCTTGGCACAGCTTTATTCCGCAACGCGACAGCTTTGAGATGCTGCTGCTCGATGAGACTCAGAGGCCGGCCTTTGCCCTGCGCGAACCGTTTTGGTTCGATATGTTTGACGGCGACTTTGCCGCGCGCAATAAATCCAATGGCAACGCCATGCGCCTGTCGGAAAAACACGGCGGCAAGATCCGCTTTGGCAATGGGTTCTTTGTGCACACCTTTAATACGCTTTGCTCACCGGATAAGTATTTTGATACACACCCCGAGTATTTCAGCGAAATCAAGGGCCAACGAGTCAAAGAGCACACGCAGTTATGCCTGACCAACCCTGATGTGTTGAAAATCGCGATTGAAAGCCTGCTGGCCGGCATCCGCAAAGACCCGACCGCCAAGCTCTTCAGCGTCAGCCAGAACGATTGGTACAATTTCTGCACCTGTCCGGCCTGCAAGGCAATTGACGACCGTGAGGAGTCACACGCCGGCACGATGATCGAGTTCGTCAACCGGGTAGCCGCCGCTGTGGAACAAGAGTACCCTGATATTTGGATTGAGACGCTGGCCTACCAGTACACGCGCAAACCACCCAAGACCGTGCGCCCGCGCCACAATGTTGTGCCTCGGCTGTGTACCATTGAGTGTGATTTCTCGCAGTCGCTGGATCAAAGCCCTTTCAGGGAAAATCTTAAATTCGTTGAGGAGATACAAGGATGGAGCGCAATTACCGATAAGCTTTACATCTGGGACTACACCACGAACTTCAGGAACTACACCAGCCCGTTCCCGAATGTGCGGGCCTTGCAGGGCAACGTGCGTTTTTTCCGCGACAACCATGTGGTAGGACTCTTTGAACAGGGTGCCTATCAGGGGCGGCATGGCGACTTCGCTGAGCTGAAGGCCTGGCTGCTGGCGCGCTGGCTGTGGAATCCGGAGTTGGCGTTTGAAGATTTGCTGACCGATTTCCTTAACGGATACTATGGCAAAGCCGCGCCCGTTGTACGCTCGTACTTTAACGAGGTGCATACCTTCTATCCGAATCCCGCCCAGCAGCCGTTGCGTATTTTTGATAATATTTCCAGCAGCGCCTTGTCGGATGAGTTTTTAGAGCAGGCAGTTGCGCTGTGGCAAAAGGCAGAGGACGCGGTCAAGGATTCGCCCGCACACTCCTACAATGTGCGCATGAGCGCTATTCCAGTGCTGCATGCCTGGCTAACCCGCAATGCCAAGCACGACGCGATTGTGGTGTGGGCCGCCCGTAATGTGGAACGTTTTGTGCCGCCAGCCGCGCAGCAGACGATTGCGTCCGCGCTGGTGTCACGCTTCGAAGAGGCCAAGGATATCCGCCTCTCAGAGGGCATGCCCACACACGATAAAATACTCGCTGGCTGGCGAGTGCTGTCGAACCCGCAGCCCCTGCCGCCACCCTCGGATCACGCCATAATTGAGGACACCGTGTTGTCGCTGGGTAATCGCGGTAAATGGGGCGACACAGTCGCTGACCCGCTGGCCGAGGATGGCTCGGCCATGAAGCTTTACAACACCCATTACGAGTGGTGCACAACATTGCCTTTCAGAGGAGTCGCTTTTGATGAAGGCCAAAAATACCGTATACGTATGCGTGTACGGGTTGAGAAGACACCTGGGCAGGAGGGCGAGGCCTTCTGGGCTGGCATCTACGATGGGGCCAACAAACGCTCTTGCGGCGGCATTGAAGCCAAAACATCGGAGGTCGGTGAGGGCTACCAATGGTACGATGTGGCGGAATGGGTGCCGGAAACAGCGCACTACTTCTGGATCGGCCCTGGCCGGTTTGACCTACAAGGCGGCGCAAAATCAAACATCCAGGCACTTTACATTGATAAGCTTGAGCTGCTGCGCGTGGAGTAAGGCGGGCAAGGGTTGCCCGCGCAGACGCATGGCGAGTGGCGAGTGGCAAGTGGCTATTGGCAAGTGGTTAGTGGCAAGCGGCAAGTGGTTAGCGGCAAGCCCGCCGCGCAGCCTCGCTGCGAAAAAACGATGAGGAAATCAGTGCCTGTCCCTAATCGGCATATTGTCTGCTCCTACTAAACGTTGTTGCGTTGCTATCTTTGGCCGCAAAAAGGCGCAAAATACGCAGAACTTTATACAGCAACTATTTTTGCGCCTTTTTGCGGCGATAAATTTAAAACCGATAATCGAGTTATAGGCAAGAGGTGCGTGGCAACATCGGAGTCGGGGTCGGCATCGGTATTGGTCTCGAATGACTAGCAGGCTATCGGACTTAACAGTCCGGCAATCTGATAATTAGACGGTGAAAATAAATTGATGTCAACCGGAATGTTCACGCCGCATTATGGCCCTGTTTTACTGCGGATTACAGGCGGCGTGGATCTAGATGCTTATCTATGTTCGGATCTGGCTTTAGACAATATCGTCTTTTTCGAGTCGGTAAAGCCGTTATTAGTAGGCACTGTCATACTCGTTCAATGACAGTATTTTTCAAGACTTGTTTTTCAACTGCGCTTCAAGTTCCTTAATCAGCTTAAAAGCGTCGTCCTTCTGACGACGCTCCTCTCTCTCTCTTTTTAGAGCCTCTTCCTTCTGATGACGCTCCTCTCTCTCTCTTTTTAGAGCCTCTTCCTTCTGATGACGCTCCTCCTTTAAGGCCTCCTCCGCTACTTCAGCCCGCTTGATACTGAACTCGATCTCGCTGGCTTCGATTCGCAGCTGCTCCTGGTACTCATCATAGGCAGCTCTCTCCGTTGCACTGAGCTTCATTATATCCAGCTTTTCCTTGGCTTCGCGCAAACCTTTGGCTGTGATTTCTTTCGGTAACGCCTCGTTTTTCAGAAAGTAGATCCACTGATCCAACCCTGTCTTAGCCAAATCATTAAATTCGTTGATGCGCAGAATATAAAAGGTGGGAAAGATTTCATTGATGGATTCAAGTCCGAGTACCTTTTTCTGCTTATCATTCAAATCCAGCAGATCTTTGTCATGCCGCCCACGGAAGGTTGTCTGGCCGCAGTAAACATAATCAGTGCCTTGGCCCAGCTCGAAATAGACAAGGTTAACGGAGATGACCTGGTCAATGTCGGCGTAGATCTGACCCTTATTAATTGACGAGGCAATCAATTTACTGACACCAAAGGCCATCCGATGAAAGTAATCGGCCTCATCTTTATACTGAATCTCGATGATGATCCGTTTGCCGGTTGAATCCTTCACCAGAAAATCAACTCTGTTGGCCTTATCAAGGGCATATTCGCGGCCACCCTCGCTCTCCAGCAGCTCCGTAATTGTTATATCATCCTCCAACAACTCCGATAAAAAGCCGTTCAGTACGCCAAAGTTCGCCTTACTGCGCAATAACTTCTTCATGGCCCAGTCAAAACTGACAAATTGTCTGATTTTAGCCCTCATAGTTGATCTCCATTTAAGACAACAATATTCTATCACCTAACCGTCATTTATGCAACCGCCAGCAATTCTAATTATAGCCGAAGACACGCAAAGCGTGAACTACATACCCCGAAAACCGTATGTTGTTCACGCTTTAGCGTGTCCTCTGAACAGTGGCGCGGTCTAATTAGAATTGCTCCCGTTAATGTGCTTGCACTACCTAAGGCTATATGGCATGATATGATTTAAGTTTTTTTGCGAGGATTTGCTTTTATGGAATTACAAGTGAAATATATGCTTAATAAGATGCTCTTCATGGCAGCTCTGATTTTTTGCGGAACCATGCATGCAGCGAAGCCAAATATTGTTTTGATTTTAGCTGATGACATGGGCATTGATTCAGTTGCGGCACTGAATGATAAAAGCGGAATTCCCACCCCGTATATTGATTCGCTGATCAAGGAGGGGATAACCTTCAGCGATGCGCACTCCGGCTCCGCAGTCTGCACTCCCACCCGTTACGGTGTTCTAACAGGCAGATACTCCTGGCGAAGCCGTCTAAAACGTGGAATCGTGGGCAAGTGGGAGCGTCCGCTGATTGAAGAGGGGCGCCTGACCCTGCCTGGTATGCTGAAGGGGGCCGGCTATCAGACCGCCTGTATTGGAAAATGGCATCTGGGCTGGAATTGGCCGAAAAAGGGCGGCGGATTCACCAGCAAACAGCAGGAGATTGATTTTACGGGAAAGGTGGAGGGCGGCCCTGCCGG
Source organism: Kiritimatiellia bacterium (assembly GCA_028686345.1). Classification (GTDB taxonomy): domain Bacteria; phylum Verrucomicrobiota; class Kiritimatiellia; order RFP12; family UBA1067; genus M55B167. The sequence goes on along the minus strand of JAQUCE010000010.1, from coordinate 48,108 downwards.
GTGCGGCTTTGATTACTATTTTGGCGATGATGTTCCCAACTGGCCTCCCTTTGTCTGGATTGAAAATGGCAGGATGCTCGGTGTGCCCGCTACGGATCTCACCTTTGAAAAGCACTACTACTCCAATAATGGCATTGGCGTTGAGGGGTGGAGCCTGGAAGCGGTGCTGCCGAAGATCACCGAGAAATCAGTTGAATATATTACTAACTCCGCGAAAGACAAAGAGCCTTTTTTTCTCTACTTTCCTCTGACATCGCCGCACTCTCCTATCGCACCCTCTAAGGAGTTTGCAGGTAAAAGCGGTATCAGCGACTATGCGGACTTTATTATGGAGACCGACTGGTGCGTCGGTCAGGTACTGAAGGCGATTGAAATCAGCGGCATTGCAGCTAACACACTGGTTATTTTCACTGCCGATAATGGGACGGCTCCTGGGGAAGCTAACTTTGCTAAACTCAGAGCCAACAATGCGGAGCTGCAAAATCATTGGCGAGGCAACAAGGCGGATGCATTTGAAGGTGGACACCGCGTGCCGTTTGTCGCGCGCTGGCCAGGGCAGATTAAAGCCGGCACAAAATCAGCTCAGATCATCTCGCTGGTGGATATTATGGCCACCTGCGCCGATGCCGTTGGGGTCAAACTCCCTGAAACAGCGGCGGAAGACAGTGTGAGCCTGATGCCGGTGTTCAAAGATGCAACGCTTGAGACACCGTTGCATGAAGCAGTGATCTGCCACTCTATATCCGGAGCTTTTGTTGTGCGCCGAGGTGATTGGAAACTCCTGTACTGCGCCGGCTCCGGCGGCTGGAGTCTGCCCAAGGATGGCGAGGCTTTAAAGCAGGGTCTGCCGAAATGGCAACTCTATAACCTTGCCGCTGATCCCAAAGAGAGCGACAACCAGATTGAAGGGCATCCCGAAATGATAGCAGAGCTGACAAAAATTCTGCGCTCTTATGTTGAAAAAGGGCGCTCAACCCCCGGTGCTGTGCAACAGAACCATGCGAATGAAGTATGGTGGAATGCTCTGCCCTGGAGCCGAAATTAAGGGAAACCGTAAAATTGATAATGGAGTTGCACAATCTGCTTGCCTTTTGAAAAAACCGAGGCCAAGGGTAACCTCGGAAGAGAACCTGTAACACGCCAGCTAAAATACTGAGTCAAGCTTTAATTTTGTTTATTTGCTTTTTCTTTTTAATTTTGTTTATTTGCTTTTTCTTTTTAAGTTTTTATGTAAGATAGTTGCGTTTTGGTGCATGTTTTTTACATGCTTGGAACCTATTCGCCATTTTTAGAACCTATTCGCCATTTTTACGAAAAAAATCGAGTATTTCATAGTTTTTCATGGTTACTGAACGTTCATTTGCAGAGCTTAATGTTTGGCAAAGGATATTTGCTGAGCATTGGAATGCTTTCACTGACTATTACATAGATAAGCAGGGTCGCCATCCACCGAATTATTGGTACGAGAATGTAGAGCGAATGCTCTCCTGCGGTAATATTCGCGAAGGATATTACGAGTATCAATGCCTTTCCTGCGGTGCGACACGGAAAGTTGGCTTCACATGTAAAAGTCGCTTGTGTTTGAGGTGTGTTAAATCCGCGGTTGACGATTGGCTTGAACAAGTTCGATCAGTTCTGTTTGAGGGGGTCGTACATCGGCAGGTCGTTTTGACGATTCCACAGGTGTTGCGTCCATTGGTGTTGTCTGATGCTAAATTCATGAAAGCATTCGTTGATGCCGGAGCTGCGGCAATCAAGTCCTTAATCGAGGGTTGGCGCCCCAAGTTGAAGATTCGTGTTGGCCTGATAGCCGTGATGCAACTGCATGGTCGGTCAGGAAATCAAAATCCGCATCTGCATTTTATTGTCAGTGAGGGTGGAGTCGATAAGGATGAGAAGTGGAGGAATGTCACTTACTTTGATACACGAAAACTACGAAAGATTTGGCAATATCATGTAATTATGGGGCTAAAGAAAGCTATCCGTGGATCAAAGAATCAAAAATATTGGAATACAACGCTGGGCTCCATGTTCAAAAAATACCCATCAGGCTTTGATTGCAACTGCATGCCGGAAAAAGGTGCAGTCGAACGTTTGATTGGTTATCTCTGTAAATATGTAAGCAGCCCTCCTATTTCTCTGCGCAGGATTGTTAATTACGATGGTAAGAATGTGAGTTATCGTTATGAAGACCATCGGCGCGGCCAAGTTTGCGAGAAGGTTTCGGCGGTGCAATTTATCGAACGGATGATCCAAAATCTACCACCTAAAGGCTTTCGTATGGTGCGTTATTATGGGATCTACGCACGACCGGTGCGTCGGAAAATCTATGATCGTCTGCGTAATGTTCTAGCAAAGCTTGTTCGCAGGGCGGAATCCACCGCCAAATATTTCTCAAAACGCTATGGGATGCCCAGTAAACAAGCAATTGACAATACTGTCGGGAAGGTGCCTTTGCGCTGTAAACGTTGCGGATCAACAGATCTTGAACTCATTTGCATCTGGGATAAGAACAAGGGGTTTATCTACCACATCCGGGCGGGGCCGTCTCTACCACCCTGCTCCTCGCCAGCAAAAACAGACTCACAACCTAGGTTTGTGCAGATGCTCCTGCCAATTTAATGTTTAACAATTATTTAAAAAATAGTCTTGACATATGATTATGCTTTGCTGTAAAGTTGTCCGCAGTTCGTAGGATGGTAGCTGCGCTCGGTTTACTGAGTAAATATACAGGGCTGTAACTTCGCGAATCATCCTTCAAAAAGTCACCGAGCGAAGCGAGGTTACCCTTGAAATATACAGGGCTGTAACTTCGCGAATCATCCTTCAAAAAGTCACCGAGCGAAGCGAGGTTACCCTTGAATGGTGTTATGTATACTTTTGGAGTACGGCAGCTCCTTTACGAATTCGTGCACAACAGGCGGGTTCCAGGGCTCCTGCTCGTAAAACGTGAACAGTTACAGACAAACAAGGGTAGATGCTATGAAAAAGTTATGTGCTGTGTTGGTTAGCGCGTGGTTGGTAAGTGCAGGTCATGCTATTGAATCCGCTGGAACTCTTTATGTGGATTTGCAGGCCCGGGACATGGCAGCACTTGGTGATGGCGGGCAAGTGGGGAGGTGGACGAACCGAAATGAATCGTTCGGCCATTTTTCCACCATGGCCGGCAAAACACTGACAAATGCCATTTACCAGGCCAATGTCGAAGGAGCGCAGGCAATCTATTTTGACGGCACAGTCAACAGTGCGCTGGTGGGCCCGAGCACACCCGCGGGTTTTGCAGGTCAAAACGGGGTGTGGTCCATGGAGGTGTGGATCATGCAGCCGAACCTCAGCTCCGGCAGCTACGAATATATGGCTTGGACCAAGCGCCGCAGCGCGTCGGGTGTGCTGATTGAGTTTCGATACGGGAGCGATGGAAACTGCGTGGAGCATTATGGGAGTGGATTTAATTTTCCCTGGGGAACCAAGCCGTCCGGCGCCATGTGGCATCATGTTGCGATCACGCGTGGCACCGATAAGCTCCAGCGCGTCTATTGCGATGGTTATCTGGTGAACACCATGGATTGCAGCAATCTGAATATTGACGGCGGCGGCAGCATGGTTCTTGGTTCCACGCTGAACACGGCAGGGAGCGATTTTGACAACATTGCGTTTAACGGTTATCTTGGCGCGGTGCGTGTTCACTCCGGAACATTAACAGCGGAGCAGGTGATCTCGAATTATCAAGAGGAGCACGCTCAGTATCATAGCGTCGCGACAGCTGGCACAAAGCTGGTGGAGGTCAGAGCCGCTGACGTGACCGGCGTTGCGGATGGTTTCGCGATGACCTCCCTCGCCAACCAAGGCACGCTGGGTGGTGTTTTCACCAACTGGGCAAGTGGTGCGGGCACGAAATATGTTGAAAATTATCAGGGTGCGCCGGCGTTTTACTTTGATGGCACATCGAACACCGTAATGGCGGGCGACATGACGATTCCTGATTCACTGACTGGTCCGAACACAACGTGGACGGTTGAGAGCTGGGTGTTGCGGACAAGCCTTACGAATACCGCTGATTATTTCAGCTGGACCCGCAGGACAGGCATTCAGAATTCGCTGATGGAATTTCGTTATGACGCAACGCTTGGCAATGCCCTGGAGCATCATACAGGCAATTTAAGATGGGGGCCTTTTGTACCGCCACCAGAGCAGTGGCAGCATCTTGTGTTTACCCGCGACGCAAGCCGCGTTGAGCGCGTCTATGTCAATGGCGTAAAGGTGAACGAGCAGTATCTCTCGTATCTCAATATCAGTTCAGATACACTTGCTGTGCTCGGCGCGACCAAATTAGCCGGGGAGAACACCGGGTTCCTATCTCCGTTTAAGGGCTATGTGGGCCAGTTGCGTGTAACCACAGGCGCTAAAAGCGCGGCTGATATTTACGATATCTTTAAATCAGAGGTGAGCGATTATCTGCCGGGAACATCCAGCGTGTGGCATGGTCCTGGCGGCGGTAACTGGAGTGAAGCCGGGAACTGGAGTGGCACCATTCCTGATGGCGCGGATAAGACGGCTGATTTCAGCGACGGCGGCGAGGCTGTCACCAATGATCTGACAGGTTTGGTGGTGCAGTCAATACTGCTCGGTGATGCTGTTACCCGGATTTCAGGAAACGAGGTCACGTTAGCCTCCGGGGGCGTGCTTCGCTCGTTGGCATACACTAACACCGTGAGTGCGCCTTTAGCGCTTGAAGGGCGGACAACTACGCGATCAAAGAGTGGACACTCACTGGTGCTTGCAGGGGATATCTCGGGCAGTGGCGGCATAACCCATGTTGGCGGTACAACTCGGTTGACGGGCAACAACACCTTTACCGGGCCGTTGACCAACAGCTATGGGACAATCGAGTTTGACCGGGTTGCGGCGCTGGGCGCCAGCAGCACTGTGCTGCTTGGCGAAGGCTCCCTGCGCTATACCGGTTCAGAGGATGCTGAGATTTCAAAGGGCATCACCTCATCCGCAGAACACAGCCGTTATGGAATTATCGATGTGACGGATGCCGCAGCAACCTTGACCATCTCGGGAAAGATCGATATTCCCGAATACAGGCCTGTTATTAAGCGCGGGTCAGGGAGGGTTGAGCTGATCTATGATCAAGCTCAGACTCTCAATGGAAGAGGGGTGGCAGGCGGCACAACCCCTGGCTATACAGCTGACGGAACAGTGGATCAAGGAGTATCCTATGGAAGCTTTGTTGTAGAAGACGGCATACTCCTGTTCAATGGCGGAGCCGGCCAGGTTAGTACGATTCGCTCGGGGGCGAATGTTTACATTGGAACAAAGTACCCTGGCTCGCCGAAGATGATTGTCGATGGCAGCACAGTCAATGTTGTCGGAGGAAACTGGACTACCGTCGGGCGCGGCACCGGCACGACAACAGCGCCTCAGAGTCCGGAGCTCGTTATTATCAACGGTGGCAGGTTTACGACAGATCACGGAGTTGTATTATCTTATGCTGACGGGCAGCTCAACTACTATGGAACGCCTAAGCTGACGATCGACAATGGGTATATGAGCATGAATTACTCCGCGCTGATCAACGAAGATAAGGGCGGCTACTCCATCGTGAACATGTCAAACAACAGTGTTATGGAAAACAATCAGGCTTTGGGTGGCGATGGCATTTTGATTGCCAAGACACCTGGGGGCCAGGCACTGTTTACCGTGACAAACAGCATTCTACGCGCGAACAACCTCTCTGTTCACCGTGCGGGCAAGCTGATTTTGAGCGGCAACTCCTCCCTGGAAACCGAGAGTACAGGCAATAACACCATCAACGACACAGCCAACCTGAATGATTTCAACCAGGGCTACGTAGAGTTTGACGGCGCGACCCTGACCACGCGCAGGATCAACAGCATCCAGCAGTGGTTCCATAAAATGCCGCAGATCAATGTTGGGCCGGATGGCATGTGTGCGAGTAATGACTATTGGGCGAGTTTAGATGCCGTCCTTGTTCCAGTGACTGCAACTGACACGATCTTCACAAAAAAGGGGCCAGGTCTGCTCGGCATCCGTCCAGCTGCAATTGATGTGAATATAAACGCTGGCTCGCTTTATCTCTACGGGCCGGTCTATAACGCATATGCACCCAGCGCCACGCCGCTCTCAAGCATTACGATGAACGGCGGTTTGCTTGAAACAGCCTATGGCAGTGTCTTTCACAATAAGCGGATCGAACAACCCACGGTTGCCGGCTCTCTTGCCCTCTTTCCCTTCGGACTTTCGTGGCCTAAAACTAGCTTTCAAAGTATAGGCGCCGGCGCATCGCTTGCTCGGAGTGACGGCTGGATGCAAATCGTCACGACGGCTGGCAGTCAAACCGGCGGTGTGATGCTAAAAGAGAAGCAGTCGATTACGAATGCCTGGACAGCCTCCTTCACCTTGATGGGAAGCGCCATTGTCGCCGATGGCTTCGCCTTTGTCATACACAATGATGCACGCGGCATAACGGCCCTCGGAGCATCCGGTCATCAGCTGGGGTATGCAGGGGCAACTGGTCTGACAAACTCCATCGCAATCGGATTTGATTTCTACAGCCGGCCTACCAAAGTTAAGTTTGGCAGAGGGGATGGTGTTGGCGGTGAGTTTACAGAGCTCGGAACCCTTTATAGCATGTCGCTGCGTGACGGGATGCCGATGAAAACCTATATTACGTTGAGTTACGATGGCAGCAATGCCATTACAATCACACTCAAGCGCGCCGACGGACGCAAGGAGAGCTTCACCAAGAGCGGGGTCAACTTGGCTGACATCACCAAAACATCCAGGGCGTATGTTGGTATAACAGCGGGCACTGGCGGAAGCACCGCACACCTGCTGATTAATGATTTTGTCTTCGATAATGGCTCCACCAAAGCTTCGCATCAGTTCTATGGTCAATACAGCGGAACTTTGGTTGCTGCCGCCAACGGGAATATCCGTGTACAGGTCAATGGCACGACCACGCAGAAGGGCTTCGGTCTGGCAACCCTCTCGTATGAAACCGATTCTTCGATTACAGTCAGCTCCTCCAGCGAGCTGCCTGCCTACGAGGATGTCGCCCCTGATCTGGTGCCGACTCAATCGGCATGGCAACTGAACGGGAACGCGGAGTGGCGTCCCAACGGAGCGCTACGCCTCTCTTATCCCGCTGGCGACCGTAATGGCGCCGCCTTTCTGAAGGAACGCCTGAGTGTGACAAATGCCTGGAAGGCAACCTTCAGTTTTGACATTGGCATAACATCGACCGATCCCGCAGACTGGGTGACCTTCACCTTGCAGAATGTCGGCCTTGACTTAAGCTTCTCTGTTAAAAATCAAGGCGCAAAGACTTACAATTCGGCGTGGAGTGTCACCGACGGCGGCATCTGGTCAACACGCTGGAACTACTATAAGAACAACAGAAAACTCGAGATCGAACGCCAGCCTGCAAATCTGGTAACAGCGCTTGCTAACCCGTTTACACCGCTTGTTTTCAACAACACGACATCCAAAACCGCGCTCATGACGCTCTCGTATAACCCTGCCGCAAAGACGGTGACTGTCCGCACCGTGCAGGGCGAGAATGTCTTGGAACGGTATGTAACCGGGGTGGAGCCTCAACACCTGACAACAGCCGCCGATGGAAAGGCTTACGTTGGTTTTAGCGGACGTGTGGGCGGGTCGTGGGCTGAAAACTTAATCACCTCCTTTACTTTTGAAGAAGGAGCTGATGCGCACCCGCCAATTGACAGCGCGCCGTATCTGGCATTTGACCGCTACGATGGCAGCGGAATTCTCACAAAGCAGGGCAATGCGCCTTTGGCGCTGCTGGGCGATCTGGACTATTATCCCACCAACTCGACGATCCGTCTGAGCGATGGCGGGTTGATGCTGCGGCGGATCAACGACGAACCGCTCAGTTTCCTGGCCAATCGTACAGAGTGGATCGGATACGCGGAAGATAACACCTTTGATCCCTACAGCCGTGTTAAAATCTGCAGAACAACGGCGAGCTACAAGGGAGCTATCGCCTGCAAACGCCGCGTCAATGTCGCGAAAGATTTTACTGTGGGATTTCGCGTCACCTCTGCTAACGCCGTCGCTGATGGGTGGGCACTCGTATTCCACAATGATCCGCGTGGTCCGCTTGCAATCGGTGACTTGGGAGGATCACTGGGGTATCGGGGTACAACCTATGGCATCAGCAAGAGCGTGGCGATAATGTTTTCCATCTATAATGAATGCCGGCTGAGTCTCGGAATCAACGGCAGCACAGCGGGCTCTGCTCAGAGCTGTATTGAACTGCGGAACCGCTCGATTGACACCATTGTGAGATATAACTACGCCACCAAAACCGTCACTGTGATAATGACTGATCTCGCTGATTCAACCATCACCGGAACCTACACCTTCACAGATGTTGATATCCCTGCACAGGCGCAGAGCAACTACGCGCACCCCTCCATGACGAGCGCGACTGGCGGAGAAACTGCTGATCTCTGGGTCAGCAACTGGAGTATCTCCTATGACCGGTCAGAGCCGGTCATGGATGAGCGCCTGGTCTTGCAGGAGCTGCAGCTCCCTGCTGCAACCGCACAAACGGTCATGCTTGATACGCCCGATTCGGCTGGCGCGCCTTTTCTCATTACAACCGGTACCTTCGGGATTGATGCCAAACTCCAGCTGAGCTCATCTAATGGCGGACAATTGAAGTTTGCAGAAACCATGCTTGCCGGTGCCAATGCGGTGGATGTCGGTGCTTCGACAACCAATTATCTCGCTTCCATCACCGGAACCTATTCCATGACCAAAGATGGCCCTGGCGTGTTGATCATGCAAGGTGAAGCATTCTCCCGGCTGACGGCGAACAACGGGCTCACAGATATCTCAGGCCTTGCAACGGATAAGTCGACGATCATCCGCATCAATAATGGCGCAATGCTCAAAGTTAACGACGCTGGGGCCGCCAGGCAGGCAGCGGGGAGTCTCTATGTCGATGGGCAAAAGATGAAATCCGGCTACTATAATGCCTTCAACTCTGAATGGATAACCGGCGAGGGTGATCTCAGCGTAGGCGCAATCGGTATGCTTTTCATTGTGCGCTAGCACCAGCACCCCATAGCAAACCACTGAACATAGACGTGAAAAACTTAGTCGCTTAGGCGACTGGAAAAAACAATTAATTGTTCTTTCCAAAAAGTTGTCTCTCGAGCGCATTCGCGCACTTGCGCCTGCCGTGTGACATGCAAGCTTCATCCAAGTTGAAACTGTAGTGTTGGCTCTCAGAGCCAAACAAAGATTATGAAACCCCGAGGCGCGCCTTTGACGAACAATCGCCCGGCGGCAGCCAATTGCTTCTGAGAAGCAACCCTACACCCCGGGGAGCGCCTTTCAAGAGCCTGTTGCAGTATGCCGCTCGCAGAGCGGCATCGGTTGACGATGTTGTGCGACGATGTTGGCCGACGATTGAAAACCCCGCCCTTGAAAATCGTCAACCAGCATCGTCGCCGCAACCGAAAGAGTTTATGTATGTGAGGGAGGTCGTCGCTATCATGCAGAAGTTTGTGATTAAGAGCCTGCTGCCTCACATCACCATGCTGATTAGCCATGCCAGCGTGGCGCCGGTGACTCCGATAATTGATTCCATGACAGTCCAGGATTGGAGTGTCTGCTTGGTGGTCAGCCCAAAGTAGCGGTTGACCAGCCAGAAGCCGCTGTCGTTCACATGCGAAACAGCCGTGGCCCCTGAGGCGATAGCAATGACCAGCAGGGCGGGCTCAACCTCTGTCTGTGCCAGCAGAGGGGCAATGATCCCGCCGGCTGTCAGCATTGCCACGGTGGCGGAGCCCGCAACTGTGCGTACCACCAGAGCAATCAGGAAGGCAGCCCACACTGGATGGAGCCCGGTTCCCGCAAGCCCCTGCGCCAATGCCTCGCCCGCACCGCTGTCGATCAGCACTTGTTTGAAAACACCGCCCGCTCCTGTCACCAGGATGATGATGCCAGCCGGCGCCAGCGCTGATGTGGCCACCTCATTCACCTTTTCGCGGGTCAGGCCGCGACAGGTGCCCAGCAGTCTGAATGCCAGCAGCGTGGCAGCCGTCAACGCAAAGAATGGGTGGCCGATAAAGGCAAAAACCAGGCGGGCTTGGCTTTCCGCAGGCAGCAGTGCAGTTGAAACAGTGTTGAGCACAATCAAAAAGAGCGGTAGCAGCACCAGGCCGAAGACCAAGCCGAAACCTGGCAGCTCTTGCTCCTGCCAGCTTGCGCGGGAATCATCGCTCTCCATATAATCCGGGATCGTGGCATGGATGCGCCGCGCAATCCAGGGCGCAAAAACCGGACCGGCGAGAATGGCGCAGGGCAACCCGATAATGATACCAAACAGGATCACCCGCCCCAGATCAGCTCCCACCAGTTGCGCGACTGCAATCGGCCCGGGTGTCGGAGGCACAAAGGCATGGGTCACAGCCAGGCCCGCCAGCAGAGGAATGCCGTAGTGGAGCAGCGATTTTTTGGTCTCGCGTGAGAGCGAGTAGACCAGCGGCACCAGAATAATAAAGCCCACATCAAAGAAGACCGGTATTGCCACCAGAAAGCCCGCCAGTGTCATGGCCCAGGTGGCCCGCCTCTGACCAAAGACCCGCAGCAGAGAGAGGGTCAGCCGCTCCGCGCCGCCGGAGATCTCCAGCAGTTGACCGAACATGGCCCCCAATCCAACCACAACCGCGATGAATCCCAGTGTGCCGCCCATCCCCCTTTCCATACACTGCATCACCGTTGCCGGCGGCATGCCTGCTGCCAGCGCAGTCACCATGCTCACCAGCAGCAGGGCGATGAAAGGCTGCATCTTCCACTTGATAATCAGAGCGAGCAGAACAAATACTGCGGCAACCACCACAGAACCGAGATACAAAGGCGATGAGGTCATGGAATCCTTATCGCAAAAAAACGCGCCCCTGTCAAAAAAATTCGTTAAAGGCACGCCAAAAGGGTTTGTGTGATGTGCGGTAGGTCTTCGTCCAGGCTGAAAACTTAAACTCCTACAGCGCTATTCCGCGTGGCGGAATCATATAATTCGGCGTAGCCGAATTATTCTTAGTTGCTTAGGCGACTAGATTCGCTAACGCGCACGTCCCCGGGAGCGCCGACATGCGGATAGTGGGGCGGGCTATGGCACCGGCAAAGATAGATTTGTTTGCCCAGAGGGTGCATTTTTTCTTGGCACGGGTCACGCCGGTGTAGATCAGTTCGCGGGTGAGAACTCGATTCTCCTGCGGCGGCAGTAGTAACAGTACTTCGTCGAACCCCGAACCCTGAGCCTTGTGCACGGTCATAGCAAAGACCGGGGTGTGCGCAGGCAGCTCACCAATGCTGAAGGAGCGGTATTCATCGGGGCTCTCATAGTCGGAGAACCAGACCTTGACAGAGTCTGTCTCCTGATCGCGCAGGCAGATGCCACTATCTCCGTTGAAGAGCCGATGGGTGTAATCATTGACAGTCACCATAATTGGATGTCCATGCCCATAGGTTTTAATGTTGAGTAAATTATGCACACATTGATTGATATGCTCAACGCCGCAAGGCCCTTGCCGTGTTGCGCAAAGGATGCGGAAGGTGTCGAAATGTGTGTGGGCCGCCTCTGCATGCGTGGCGGCCAGATAATTGCGGAAGGAGTGCCCCTCCAGATAACTTGTCAGTTTCTGTTCGCAGGCCGCGTAGGTGTCGGGCAAAGCTGACAGCAGCTTGACCATGAGCGGCAGCGCAACCATCGAGACTTCATCTACAATCAGAAGGTCGGCTATGATAGGGTTGCCCGCATGATAGGTGAATTGACGCGAGCCGGGGTTGAATTTGAGTAAGCGGTGGATTGTTGAGGTTTCCAGTTTTTCCAATTTAGTGCGCAGATCGTCATCATCCGCAAGCTTGAGAGAGCCTTTAATCTGCTCCTGCATGGCCTCTTTGAGCCGTGCCTGCGCCTTGCCAGTCGGGGCGCAAAGGTGGATGGCCATGTTTGGGTTCTGCTTCAGCAGGGCGGTCAGCACCACGCTGACAACGGTAGTCTTGCCTGTGCCTGGGCTGTCGGTGATGATGCAGAGGCGGTTGGCGAACGCCCTCTGGATTGCCGTGATCTGATCATGGTCCAGATCAAGCTTGGTGCAGCTGCGGATCGCGGCCCTGTCCAGCGTGGCTCCCGGCGCAATCCCGGCTCGCATACGCAGTTGCTCGGCGCACTGGTTTTCATAGACCCAGTATCGTTGCAGGTAGATCCGGTCTCGCTCCAATATCAGCGGCTTGAAAGCTCCATCGCCTACTCTGGAAACAGCACAGGCATCGCTGCCAAGCTGAGTTAGCAGGTCAGAGGGAAGTTCAGTGGCTCCAAAGGCTCGTCAAGGGTCGGTTTTTCGCCGCCTGCGCTGTAGTTGAATTTCGGTTTTTGGGCGCCGAGTTCCTCCTGTGAAAGTTTAGTTGTGGTGATCGTTTCAGCTGCGCCAAAGGGTGACTCAGAGCCAGCCTCCATTTTTACGGTAATGAATTCGGAGGGGGAGAGCGCCTCTTTGTCATGCTGTTTTGAGATAGCCAGTGCGGCAGGTGAGGCCGCAGCTGTTGCTGCAGCAACTTGGCTTCATTGTGCTTGGTGACTATTTCAACAGGTGCCATTGCACTGTGGCTGGCGCGAAAGGGAGGTCAGCCTCCTCAGCGGTTACAGGCTCGGTGCCATCCACCATGGGGTTGAAGACATAGCGGTAAAGGAACGCGCCGGGGCAGGGAAAATCAATGGCTGGACAGAGGTCATTGGTTTCGGCAATCTTCAAGCTGAGCCAGCGGGCCAGACCTTGGTTGGGGATAACAATTGTCTCGGCTGCAAAAGGGTCGGGCGCACCTGCAGCCGCTGGATTGGTTTTCAGGAGCGTTGCCAATTGGATTGCAAGGGCTTCCAAAGAATTTCCCTGATATAAATGAAAATTCATCTCGTCAAACCTTTCTTGGCGCTGGCAGCTGTGTTTAAAACAGCTCCAACTTGACTAAAAATTTCATCTGCAAGCAGAGACCACTTATTATCACTTTCAATGCGCTTAACCCCTCCGCGCTGTTCCGCGGTGTTCTCTGATAAAGACTCTCAGGTACCGCATACTCGACCACAGCAGTGCCAAGCCAACACCGATATACAGCGAGGCCAAATATCGTTTGGGCAGGGATGAATGCCGCAAAACAACCCCCAGTGTGATCATGACGGGTATCACCAGATAGCTGCTCCATGGCATGAAGGAAAAGAGGCAGCGCTGATTTTCACCAACAAGGATTCTTTTCAAATTTTTTTCAACAATCCTGACAAAGGCAAGGTGATAGATCAACAGCGCCACGGTCACGCCCGCGCCACAGAAAACAAATCGCTCACTGACGGAGCACTCGCGCAACCACCCTCCGGCCAGTGACAGGAGCATGGCACTGACGCACATCCAGAGGCCGCCGGCAAGAGCGAGCAAAACCGCCTTTGGTACAGTTGATTGACAAATCTTCACGCTACAACCTCATTTGGTTGTACTGATAGCTGCCTTAGCTTTGAGAGCGTCAAGCATCTCATTCAGCGCATTTTCAGCCGCCTCAGCGAACATCAGCGATGAGAGTTCCTCGCGCACATCCGCAAAGGGGATCAGCTCAGGCTCCCGTTTGACCAAGACTTTAAAGAGGTGCAATGTCCCGGATTCCAGCTCAATCACATCAGTGATCTGCCCGCGCTCCAGCGAGAAAAGCTTTTCTTCAATCTCCATCGGAAGCATCCCGCGCATCACAGTGTCGAAGATCCCGAAATCGCGGTGAAAGGTCTCTGAAAGCTGGACAGCCTCTGTCCACTCGATCTCAAGGTTTTCCACCCGTTTTTTCAAATCCAGCAGATCGATGTAGCTCCTCGCTTTGTCAACCCCTGGGTACAGCACCCGGCAGATATGCGCAACCCTCAGTGATTCCGGCACTGTGAAACGCTCAGGGTTCTTATCATACTCATGCTGCAGCTCAGCATCAGTGGGCCGCGGCACCGACTTGCGCACCGATTTCACCAGCGATCGGATTTTGATATCCTCAGCACAGCGCACCCGTTGCTCCTCCCCGGAGAGCTCATCCCCGAAAACAGCGCGGTTTTCCTCCAGCCAGGCAGCCACCTTTTTTTCGTCGGGCTCGTCCTGCGAACGCACCGCCTCCTGTCGCAAGAGCTCCTTTTCCACCAGATTCTCCGTAGCCCACTCCCGCAGCTGAACATCATCCGGCTCACCGCCATTCGCAGTGATATAGCGCTCATAATCCGGCTTCAAACGCGCTGTTTCCTGCTCCACTGCGTCAGCAGAGATCTCTATTCCATTAACTTTTATTGCCATTCGATCCTCTTTGGTTTCTTGTTCACAGCAAAGAGGGCGAATATTATTCGCCCCTACTGCTCGGCACTCTCAAAAGGCGCGGTCGTCAACTCTCCATCCGCGCCCTTTACCACCTTTTCAATCTTCTTCTCCACCTCGTTCAGCTTGGCTGTACAGGCTTTTAACAGAAGCTGCCCCTCCTCAAAGGCGCTGATCATGGCATCCAGCTCCATCTCACCGGACTCCATCTCCTGCACAATCTTATCCAGACGTTTCAACGACTCCTCAAAACTCATCTTTTTATCACTCATCGCCCGCACTCCTCTCACAATTTTTATCAACCTTTGAATGGATCACTCCATCAACAACCTGCGTCAAAACCGCAGCGCCTGGAGCCACATCGTCCACTGACCTGATTAAAGCGCCGTCAGCCCCCCGTGTCAGGGAGTATCCCCGCTCTAAAACCTTCAGAGGACCCAGCAGCATCAATTGACGGCGCAGTGTCTCAACCCGGCCCTTACTGTGCGCCAGCAGAGTCGCTGCGCCCATGCCCATGCGCTGCCGGCCGCCTGCCAGCCGCGCTCTCAGCTCCGCGACTCTACGCTCCCGCACGAGCCCCATCCGGCTGAAGAGCTGCTCTGCTCGAAGCCGGGCAGCCGCTGTCCGCTGGACCACTGCATGCTGTAAACGCATCTCCAGATAGTCAACCTTCTGCGCATATTTCTCCACCACCTGCTCCGGGCGCTTGAGCACCGCGGCGCTGGTCAGCTGCGCCAGCCGCTGGGCCAGCAGTTTGTGCTGCTGCAGGAGCAGGCGGCGCAGATCAGCGCTCCGCTGCGCGATTCGCCCTTCAAATTCAGATTTCGGCAAAACCACCAACTCCGCGGCAGCGGAGGGAGTCGGAGCGCGCAGGTCAGCCACAAAATCGGTCAGGGTGAAATCAACCTCATGTCCTACCGCAGAGATCACAGGAATCCTGGAGGCAAAGACCGCGCGCGCCACAATCTCCTCGTTAAAGGCCCACAAATCCTCGAGGCTGCCGCCGCCTCGTCCCACAATCATCACATCCACCGCCCGGGGAGAGCCTGGCGCGCAGTTGAGATTGAGCCACTCAATGGCTCGGGCAATTGACTCTGCCGCCCCCTCGCCCTGGACTTTGACAGGAAGCAGCAGCACCTGCATATTTGGAAAGCGGCGCTCAAGGACATTCAGCATATCATGGATCACCGCGCCGGTCGGCGATGTCACCACCCCGATGCGTTGCGGGAGCAGTGGCAGCGGTTTTTTATGGATATTTTCAAACAGCCCCTCATCGCGCAGCTTTTTCTTAAGTGCCTCATAAAGCTCCATTAAGGCCCCAATGCCAGCCGACTCGATCGTGCGCACCACCAACTGGTACTGACCGCGAGTTTCAAAAACCGATATCATCCCTGCTGCCCGCACCCGCTGGCCATCTTTCAAAAAGTCGGTGTGCACAAGCGCTGACCGAGCATTGGCAAAGAGGACTGCGTTGAGCTGCGCGGTTTGATCCTTCAAAACAAAGTAGGTGTGCCCGGAGGAGTACTGCTTGAGGTTGGAGATCTCGCCCTCCACCCAAACCTGTCCGATCTCAGTGGTCAGAACACCTTTGATTTTGCGGGTTAGCGCTGAAATTGAGAATATCTGTACTGTTTCGTCCATCGTCTTGTCTATAACTTCTTATGGTTTAAGGTGTTTTCCATCTGTTTTTTATCGTTGCCGTGAACTTTGTCGATCCTTTTCGCTCATTATTGTCGTTCGGGCGGCGCGTTCACGGCCCGCGCCCTGCAGCTTCGATGCGCTAGTCGCCCGGCCGGCACGCTCCTTACGCTGCGACCCAATGACCTGGCGGCCTGGTGACATTGCGTCCTGGCCCCAACTCCGGTGCAGTTGACCTTCGAGTTACCCCGCCTTATACCCTATACCCCGGTCTCCTCCTCAAAGAATCGGCAGGCTTTAATCGAAATTGGCCTTGATGTTTCCCGGTCAATATCAATGATCGCCCCTTCGAGCAGGGCCGGCCCCTTGGCCACATCAAAACGGGCGGGCATGCCGGTGGTAAATCTTTTTAGCACGGGTGTCACATCGCGGCCCAAAACCGAGTGCACCGGGCCGGTCATGCCCAGATCGGTCATATAAGCTGTGCCTTTTGGCAGGATGGTCGCGTCGCTGGTCTGCACATGTGTGTGAGTTCCGACCACCGCTGCCACCCGGCCATCAAGATAATATCCCATGGCAATCTTTTCAGAGGTTGCTTCAGCGTGAAAGTCCACCAGGATCGGGAGATTTCTGGGGAGGGTGTTAAGCAATGCATCCATGGCTTTAAAAGGGCAATCAATCGGATTCATGAAAACGCGACCCTGTAAATTCACCACCGCAATCGGACCAAATGCGCTCTGCAAGATGACGCACCCCTGCCCTGGAACCCCATCGGCCACATTCAAGGGCCGAATCAGATTTTTGATCTGCTGGATTGAACCCTCAAGCTCCCGCTGGCCCCAGATATGATCGCCCATGGTCAGAACATCAGCGCCGCTGTCGAACAGCTCTTTAGCCAGTGCCGGGGTGATACCATTACCAGCCGCGGCATTCTCCGCATTGGCGACCACCAGGTGCGCCTCACCGGCGCGGCGCAGCTTTTTCACAACCGCATTAAAAACCCGCCGCCCCGGGCTGCCCACAATATCACCTACCATCAGTATCTTCATAAAATCCTCATCTCGCGTAGTCCACGCTGCGGGTTTCGCGTACCACCACTACCCGTATCTGGCCGGGGAACTTCACCCCGGATGAGATCTGCGAGCAGATCTCACGCGCCATCACCATTGCCTCACTGTCCGTCACCTCTGCCGGGTCAACTATCACGCGGATCTCACGACCCGCCTGGATTGCGAAAGAACTCTTAACACCGTCAAAGGCGTTGGCAATGGACTCCAGCTTCTCCAGCCGCTGCACGTAAGTACCGAGGGTCTCCGAACGCGCGCCGGGGCGTGAGCTGGAAATCGCATCCGCCGCTGAGCACAGCACCGCCAGTATCCCTTCGGCAGGCACCTCATTGTGATGCGCGGCCACACCGTTTACAACCTCCTCCTGCTCGCCGTTCTTGCGCAGGAACTCAGCGCCGATCAGGGCGTGCGGCCCCTCCACTGTATGGTCCAGCGCCTTGCCGATGTCATGAAAGAACCCTATCCGCCGTGCCAGCACAGGGTCCTGTCCCAACTCAGAGGCCATCAGCCCCATCAAATGGGCAACCTCAACCGAGTGCTGCAGCACATTCTGCGTGTAACTGCTCCGGAACTTCAACCGCCCCATGCAGCGCAAAACCTCCACTGGCACGCCCTGCACATTGGCTTCAAAGGCAGCGGTCTCACCAGCCGCGAAAATACTTTGATTGATATCCTCAGTGACACTCGCCACCACATCTTCGATCCTCTGCGGATGGATGCGCCCATCCGCCACCAGCAGCTCCAGCGACCTTTTGGCAATCGCCCGCCGGATGGGGTCAAAACCGGAGATCACGACCATCTCCGGGGTGTCGTCCACCAGCAGCGAGACACCTGTCAGCGCTTCCAAAGCTCGGATATTGCGTCCTTCGCGCCCGATGATGCGCCCCTTGATCTCATCGCTCTCCAGTGCCACCGAGCTGGTCATGATCTCGCTGGCGTGCGCGGTGGAGTAGCGCTGCACCGCCATGGCGACAATCCGGGCGGCCTCGCGGTCGGCGCTCTCTTTGGTCTCCTCCTGCACTCGGCGGATCAGATTGCCGGATTCACCGCGCACCTCGTTCTCAGCCTTCACATACAGCTCCCGGCGGGCCTGATCATGGGTCATGCCTGCCAGATTCTGCAACTGGTCATCCGCTTCGGTGCGCTTCCGTTGAACGCTCTTCTGCTCCTGGTGCAACCGCTCCGACTCCACACGGTACTTCTCCGTATTGGTCTCAAGCTGCTGCTCTTTTTCATCCAAGGCAACGCTGCGTTTATCCAGCTTTTCCTCACGTGCGGTCAGCCGGTTGGCGATTTCCAGCAACTCACCGCGGCGCGCCTTGGTGCTTTTCTCAAACTCCTCACGCGCCTTCACCACCTCTGCGCGCGCCAGAATGTCAGCCTCTTTGAGTTTGTTCTTAACCTCAATATCCGCCTCATCCAGCACCAGCTTCGCCCGTTTCTCAATCGCATCCGCCTGCCACCGACCCACCAGGCCGCGCAGGGCGTAACCGCCCAGCACACCTGCCATGCCGAACAAAAGCCCAACAGTGGCATCACTAAAATCATACCAGTCTAAAGATGTCATTTGAAAAATTTCCTGAAAATTTGATTGAGATTTAATAATAGAATATTTTGCCTTGAATTACCACTAATGACTTGCAATGGCCGGATTTAAATTAAATCAGGCTAAAGCCTGAACAGCAAACTTTAGCGTGCGGCTTTACAGCCTGGCCGTAAAAATTACGGTTTGCGGGCCTTGACTTACCGCCGTAAAACTCCTATGCTTTTACATTGTTTTTATTGAGTTTAACTGGAGGCCTTAATGTCAAAAACCACGCGTCGCATTTTTCTGAAATCAACTGTAACCGCCACGGCCGCCGCTATCGCATTCCCGACGATTATTCCACAGCATGCCTTTGGCGCTAATGAACGCATCCGGATGGGGCTGATCGGCAGCGGCGGACGCGGACGCTGGCTGGCACAGCATTTCAGCAATCTTGAAGAGGCCACGGTCACGGCGGTCTGTGATGTGGATACCCTGCGCCGGGATAAGGGTGTCGAGCTGATCAACAATATCCATGAGAACAAGGAGTGCAGGAGCTACGCCGACTTCCGGGAGTTGCTGCAGAACAAGGAGCTCGACGCGGTGATTGTGGCCACCCCGGATCACTGGCATAGCTTGGTCGGCATCGCCGCAGCCAAGGCGGGCAAGCATATCTACTGCGAAAAACCGCTCTGCAACTCCATTGGCGAGAGCAAGGCCTTGCGCGATGCAGTCGCGGCATCTGGTGTCAAACTCCAGACCGGCAGCCATGAGCGCTCACGCGACCAGGCCCGCTACTGCGTTGAGCTGATCCGCAACGGGTATATCGGCAATCTGCGGGAGATGCAGATCAACCTGCCCACCACCGAGGGTCACCACCAGCAGATACGTAAGCGTCGCGGCAGCGTGCCTGCCGAGCTGGCGGTTCCTAAAGGCCTTGACTGGAATTTCTGGTTGGGCCACACACCGCGGATTCCCTACTATGAGGGGCTGGACTCTTTTGGATGGCGCTTTAACCTCAGCTTCGGCTGCGGTGAAATGTCTGATCGCGGCGCCCATGTAATTGACCTTGCCCAGTTCGGCAACAACAGCGACACCTCAGGCCCGATTGAGGTGGAGGCCCGCGGATGGGACAATAAGAATGGTGTTTATAACGCGCCGATGCAGTTCGGTTTTACCAACACCTATGCCAATGGTGTGAAATTATACGGCGGCACCACCGCTAACCCGCGCGGTGTAAAATTTGTCGGAGACGAGGGCTGGCTCTTCCTGCGCATCCATGAGGGCACACTTGAAGCCTCACATGAGAAACTGCTGAAGATGGATGCGAAAGAGTTTAAAATCAAGGTTGGACGCAGTTGGGCGCACAGCCAGAATTTTATTGATGGCATCAAGGGCAAAGCTGAACTGTTCGCCCCAATCGAGGTCGGTCACCGCAGTTGCTGCGCCTGCCTGGTCAACATGATCTCCATGCAATTGCAGCGACGGCTGGAGTGGGATCCGCTGAAAGAACAGTTTGTCAATGACGATGAGGCCAATCAGATGCTGACGCCTCCGATGCGCGCCCCATGGTCGCTTGCTTAAACAAACGACATTCCATAAATCTGTGTCAGGCAATAGTAAATGCCTGCCACAATAAAAGCCGCGCCCGCCAGGTAACGCACCCAGAACTCAATCTGCGTCAGCTTGTTGAAAACCCGGCCCACATAATTCGACGCGAACGCCATGATCAAAGCAAAGAGAACCACAGGCAGCGAAGTTCCGATGCCATAGGCAATCGGCAGAATAAAAACAGAGTGCTGCTTCAAAGCCATTGGCAATAAGCCGCCGAAAAACAGACCCGCTGAGACAGGGCAGAACGATAGTGCGAAAAGCGCGCCCAGCGGAACAGCCCATATGATCCCACCTGCCCGGGCCTTGTCCTGCAACCCTGCCGCACCCAAACTCAGCGACGCTCCAGAGCCGATCCAGCCCAGCAACACAAGCCCCAGAATAATCAGGATTGGGCCAAGCGCCTCATTCAAATATCTCTGAAAAAAACGCGAACTCCCCGCACTGCTCAACACACCCGCAGTGATCACGGCTCCCAGAGTAACATACGCCATGGTCCGGCCCAGCGCGTAGAGCAGGCCCGAGCCGACCACCTCGTTTTTTCTCCCCGCCTTCCGCCCGATAAAGGAGATTGCGGCTATGTTTGTAGCCAGCGGGCAGGGGCTGACCGCTGTCAGAATACCCAGCCAGAGTGCCGAAAGGATTGATACGCCGCTCATGATCGATCTCCAGTGCGGTCAAGATATGCGTTGATGGCACCCCCGATGTATTTATCAAACTCCGCAGGCTTGTTCAGCAGTGTCCAAACCTCGTCCAGACGCTTGTAGTCGGCCACCGCCCCGTTTTTAATCTGAGCCACCACAACACAACTGGATATAATCTTAAACTGCTGCGCCAGCGCCTCGTGCTCCTGAAAATCAACATCCCGCCACCTGACCCTTCCATCCGCCAACTCCTGAACGTAAGATTTGTTAAGCAAAGCCAGGGTCATCTTTTCAATGGTGCTGCAGGTGACACAACGAAAGGTGGAGTGCATATAATAAACAGCCAGATAATCACCCTGCTCGATCAAGGGATCTGCAAGGGAGCGGTCACTTCGGGCTGAGTGCTTGCCGATTGCAAAGCCGATGCTGATCAGAACAAAAGCAATCAGCGCATGTGTCAGAGTTTTTTTAGCGCGCTCCATAGTGTCTCACCTTTCGTTCGCCATTGACCCGGCACTGCTGCTGGCAGGACTCCCGCCGCCGGCAGGCTCCTTGAAATCGTAGCCCAGCTCCTTCCACTTCGCCAATATCTCCTCTTTGGAGATAAAGCCCACGTGCCGCCAAAGCTCTTTGCCGTCTGCCGCAAAGAATATCTGAGTGGGAATCGTTTCGATCTTGTATGTCATGGCGCGCTCTTTGTTCTCACTCTGCCAGACATCAATAAATTCAACCTCAAGCACACCCTTGTATTCTCTTGTCAGCTCATCGAGAATGGGTGTCATTTTTTGACAGGCACTGCACTTATGCGCTCCAAGGTCCAACAATCGCGGAAGCGCGGTTGCCTTTCCTCCCTCATTTGCGCCGCTCTCCTTGCTGCAGCCGCTAAAAACACTGAGGCCGAGTGCCAATATTAACAACGTGAACAATTTAACATTTTTTTTCATACATCTCTTCCTCTCTGAAACATCCTTCCCATCCCTCCCATCCAACCCATCCAACCCTCGAATTACACAAGCAACCTCTTGATCTCCTCAATTGAAGGCACCTTGCCGACCATCTTGACGCTCCCGTCAACCGCCAGAGCGGGAGTCATCATCACGCCATACGCCATGATCTGATTGATATCAGTCACTTTTTCCAGCTCGTAATCTAACTGGAGTTCTTTGGCAGCCGCATCCACGGCATCCGCCAGTTTCTTGCATTTGGGGCACCCAGTGCCCAAAACTTGAATCTTCATTTTTATCCTCCGATACTTATTTATCCAAAAAACGCCCCGAAAATTATGCCGCTGATAGTTGCCATCACAATCACGAGAGAGACAAATACGATAGTTTTTTTGGTTCCTAGCACGCTGCGGATCACCAGCATGTTTGGCAGGCTCAAGGCCGGGCCGGACAACAACAGCGCCAGCGCCGGCCCTTTACCCATACCGTTTCCAATCAGCCCTTGAAGAATCGGCACCTCAGTCAGTGTTGCGAAGTACATAAAAGCACCGGCAAACGAGGAGAAAAAATTAGCCCGCAGAGAATTGCCGCCCACCGCGCTTGCAACCCACTCGGAGGGAATCAGCCCTTCGTGTCCGACGCGACCGAGCAGCGCCCCGGCAACCAACACGCCGAACAGCAGCAACGGCAGGATCTGCAGTGCAAAACCCCACGAGGAGGAAAACCATTCGCCTGCCTCGCCTGGATCAGTGCTGGTGAAAGCTGACAACCCGATCACACCGGCGGTAAAGGCCACTAGCGGTTGTTCAGGAAAGATCATCGCCAGCGCAACTACCGGAGCAGCCGTTAGCGCGACCTTCCACCATGTGATCTTAAACCACAACACCAACATCACGCCCAGCGCAGCGGCAAACCCGGCAGTAACAATCCACTTAGCAGCGTAGATGGCCGCCCACAACCCGGTCGTAACATCTGGCTTGCCCCAGTTGGCAAAAACTAGAATGCCGACCATTGAAAAGAAATAAAGCCCGTTCTGCCAGAGGGGGCGGGATACCTCCTCATCAGGCAGCAACATCTGCGCCGCGGCTTTTTCCTGCTCCTCCTTACGGAAAATCAGGTGCATCAGCAAACCAATAACTACGCTGAATACTATAGCGCCAACGGCACGCGCAATCCCAAGCTCTATCCCAAGCACCCGGGCTGTCAGCACGATGGCTAACACATTGATGGCCGGACCGGAGTAGAGAAAAGCCGTGGCAGGCCCGAGCCCCGCCCCCATGCGGTAAATTCCGGCAAAAAGCGGCAGCACCGTGCAGGAGCAGACCGCCAAGATAGTCCCGGAAATTGCGGCAACCCCATAGGCCAGAACTTTATTGGCCTTGGCCCCAAGGTACTTCATAACCGACGCTTGGCTGACAAAGACTGCAATCGCTCCTGCAATAAAAAATGCGGGAATCAGGCACAGCAATACATGCTCCTGCGCGTACCACTTAGCCAGATGGAGCGCCTCCATCACGGCATTATCAAAACGTGCTCGCCCAACCGGCAGATAAAAGAACGCTAGAAATACTCCGGTGATGGCTGCCAGTTTTTTCCACTCAGCTCTCCAGTTCATATCACTCTCCTTGCCTGTAACCCGGCCATTTTATCGCAGTTTCGTGTCTGTAACTCGGGGTCGGTATCGGTGTCGAAAGGCGTACGAGGTCGACCCCGGTTCCGCTACCGACTCTGACTCCGATTCAACGGACCTTCGAGCTGCCTGCTCGCTTTTTCGGGGCGCGCCCCGCGGCGGGCTTGCCTATAACTCGCATGATTTAAGGTATTTCCCATGTGCTTTTTCTCCCAGTCGCGAACTTTGTCGCAAACCTTGTCGAAACAAATAACAAAGCTTACGACAAAGTTCGCGACAAAGCCTGCTGATCCCTAGCCTGCGATTCGATCACCGCCTCGATACAGTGCATGAAATTATTCACGCAAGGAACCTTCAGCGTGTAAAAGACCTGCTTGCCGCGCTTGTCAGAGCTTACAATGCCAGCCTGCCTGAGAATGGTAAGATGCCTGGAGATCGTCGAGAAATCAACATCCACTCGATCAACAAACTCGCACACGCACCTCTCGCCGTCCGTGAGCTTCTCAACCATCCACAAACGCGTGGGATGGGCCAGCGCCTTCAGTACCTTGGCTTTGGCCCGTAACAGTGCTTTCTCGCTCTGTTTCATCGTATCCTCCGCGGTGCGCACTCTTTCTGTCTGTTGTTCATTTGGCAATATAACCAAATGTTGGTATTTTTGTCAACAGTGGTTTTGATTTTTTTAGATTTTTTTGTCATAATACCCACATGCGGATAAAAATGACCATCATTATAGCTTTGCTTGTACTGCTGGCCGCCTGGCAGAGCGGGCGGCTGAGCGAGACACGGCGCACCCGGCTGGAGCAGGCGCACCAGGGCTACAACGCTGACGCCCCGCCAGCCCTGAATTTCATTATGGTAGGGCTGGGAGGTTTCCGCGGAATTGTCTCCGAGGCGCTTTGGTTCCGCATCAACCGTTTACAGGACGAAGGGCGCTTTACAGAGGTGGTGCAACTGGCGGAGTGGATCACACTGCTTGATCCGCATGCCACCGAGGCCTGGACATACAACGCCTGGAACCTGGCTTATAATATCTGTGTTATGATGGAGCGGCCGGAGGATCGCCTGCGCTGGGTCAAAAACGGCATCTCCATTCTGCGTGACGATGCCCTGCGCTTCAACCCCCGCGAGCCAAAAATTTTCCGGGAGCTGGCTTGGCTCTATCAAAACAAGATTGGCTCTGATCTGGACAGCGCCAATTTGAGCTACAAATTAGATCTTGCAACCACCATGACTCCGTTGCTGGATGAGAGCGGTGCCTTACATGATACCCCGGAAAACCGGCTTAAACTCAAAGAGCTCAAGCTGGATGCAGAACTGATGTTAAAGCTGGAGCGCGAGTTTTGTGTTCTGGACTGGCGCATGGCGGAGACCCACGCGCTTTACTGGGCTAAGCAAGGCAGCTTCTACGCCACTGGCAATGAGAACATGCTGGGCCGCCGCGCCCTCTACCAACCCTTGATGTTGATGACCTTCAACGGGCGGTTCATCGGTGATCTTGAAGCAAAAATCTGGAAAACGGCTCCCAATCATGCCCTTGCCATCCCCACCGCCGCTTACATGCGCGAAACGCTGCAGCTTTTTCCCAGCCGGAATATGCGCACTGTCTATCTTCGTTTTCTCGCTGTGGCCGTGCGGGAGCTGGACAAAGCAAACCAAAAAAAAGAGGCACAGCAACTCTACGAACAATTGCGCCTAGCACTGCCCGCCGACACCCCGGCCCCTTCCTACAGCGAACTTCTCGCCGAAGAGCTCAAATAAACACACGCAAAGAGTGTGCTTTGTCCCAAGACGCAACTGGCACAATTAGTTTCCCTCCCAATCAGTGCCTGTCCCTAAGCCCACCAATCGTCAGCCAACATCGCCGCACAGCATCGTCAACCGATGCCGCTCTGCGAGCGGCATGCTGCAACAGGCGCAAGTGCTCTACAGGCTACGATCGACAATTTTCTGGAAAGAACAATTAATTGTTTTTTCCAGTCGCCTAAGCGACTGTTTGCGGCATCAGGTAAACTTGCTGGCCAGAATCTGCTGGCACGCCCGCGGATGGGCGAGGAAAAAATGGCAGGTCGCACCCAGCCGGGATGCAACATCCGCCTGCAGTTCTGTGTCCAATGGATTCATCACGCCAATCAGGAAATCCTCGGCCAATCTCGCGAACGGCACCACTCCGCGGACATGCAGATAAGCGGTGGCAATGCCTGTGAGCACCAAACCCTCATAATCAAATAATTCGAGTGGTATGGCGGGCATGTTGCTGAGACGCTGCAACTCACACATCACGCTCTCGGTGCACTCCGGATATTTGTCATCCAGAAAAGCCATGGCAGAGATCAGTTGCGGCTTGTCAACAACCGGGAATTCACTCAGCTCGTGAATCAGCTCTTCACTGACCTCCTTGGATACAATCCCTTTGTCTTTTAACATCCACACCAGATCCATCTCGGCAGCCAGTGCCGCTCTGGAGTAGGCGTGGACCTTGATCACCGGATCTGGAATACTCAGCGATCCATCGTCCTCTGCCTCAAATGGCATCTCTTCATATTGCGGCTGCACCCTTTGGAGCTTGTCGAAGCTCTCTTGCGCAAGGGCCTGCTCTGCCCGTGCCACAGCCGCGCACGCCCCGCTGTCATCAGGAAAAGCTTTTAAGTACCTGGCAATTGTTTTCACCTTCTCGAAATCCCGGTCGTTCAGGAGAGCACCTATCAGCGCGATCAGGCAGCGACGGCGCTTATCCATTGCTCCTACCTGATCGTAAGCCACTGCCAGAAACTCCAGGCTGGTTCTATCGTCGGGCATACTCTCGAGTATAGCCTCAAAAAATTCAATTGCCTCGACGATTTTGGGGTCGTTCTCTTTCATAAAAGCTCCTTGTGTGATTAACATCTCAATTTCCGGTGTAAAAAACAAGAAAAATAGGCGTACGGCGGGAGGATAATTATAAAGTGAAAAGCTACCATGCTGCTGCATACTTCCCGATCACTCTATTTTTCTACCCCAAAAAAACAGCTTTGTGCACTCTTGCCGCCCGCCTGACAGCTTCGACAAAGTTTGCGACAAAGCCTGCGGCCAGAATTGCGCCACACTGTCGCTTTACCGGCGCGGTCACGGCCCGCGCCCTACAGCTGCGACCAGAAAATCACGTACCCCTATCCCCTCCAGCTCCCTAACCCCTATCCCCTAAAAGCGGCCCGCGCCCTACAGCTTCGGTGGACGATGCTGTGCGACGATGTTGGTGGATGATTGGCGAACCTCAAATGCGAAACGGTTCCCGCATCACGCGTGTGCGCAGGGCGTTGGCCTCGTCATCTCCGATGAACTCCTCTTTGACTGGATCCCATTTCAAGCTGCGCTTTAAATCCAGGCAGATGTCCATGATCAGATTGGTGGTCATGGTGCGGTGCGCCACCACGGCATCGGTCACAGCCGGGCGCCGCGATTTCACACAATCCACAAAATCACGAATATGGTTAAACGGACGGCCTGTGCGCTCCGCATACCCATCGACCAGTTTCCGGTAGTCACTGAACAGCGCGGGGTCCGAGAGATCCGGGCGCTCGTAGCCGTCCGCCGCAGCCACCCAGCCCTCGCTGCCTTCGTAGCGGACACCGCAGGAGCCGCGCCAGCCATCGATCTGGGCGATCAGCTTCACCTTGTTCGCAAAATGAATGGTCATGCCCTCCTTGAGTCCAGCTGTCGGATACTCATACTCAACCGCGGAGGTGTCCGCAAGTCCAAGATCCATCTGACACTGCAGAATCGTGTGCGAGCCCCATTGCGCGATACCTGCCGCGAAATCATACTGCGTGTACCATCCCGGCACTGGCCATGGCTTTAAGAACTCAGGGTTGTAGTCGCGCCAGGGGGCAGGGCCCAGCCACATGTCCCAGTCCAGCTCATCAACCGGCGGCTGAGGCACGGCCGGCAGCACCGCATTGACCCGCGGCCAGGCAGGCAGGAACCCGAGGTGGGCGCGCACTGTTTCAACCTTGCCCAAACGACCTTGACGCAGCAGCTCTCCGGCAAAGACAAAGTTTTTCTCGCTGACCCGCTGGGCGCCGGTTTGGAAGATACGCCCCGTGCTTTTGTAACACTTAACCAGCGCCTGTCCCTCGTCAATTGTCCGGCAGCCGGGCTTCTCGCAGTAAACATCCTTGCCCGCCTGCATGGACAGAATCGAAGCCAGCGCATGCCAGCGGTCGCCAGTGGCAATCACAACCGCATCGATCTCTTTGCGCTCCAGCAGCTGGCGGAAATCGCGGTAGGCTGCGCAATCCGTGTTGCCATAGCGGGCATCCACCTCTGACTTGGCCTGATCGCGCCAGCGCTTCTGAACATCGCAAATCGCGACAAAGTGCAGATCTTTCTGGCTCAGCATCCAGCGCGTATCAGTGATGCCGCGCCCGCCGACGCCGATCACGCCCATCACGATCCGCTCGCTCGGCGCAACCGCGCCGTCCTTCCCGAGCGCGGATGCCGGAATAAAATAGGGCAGCGCCAGCGCACTGCCAGCTCCAACACTCCGCTTAAGAAAAGTTCGCCGGCTTGACGTGCCGAAGCCGGTTACCTGTTCGATTGCCTTCTTCATCTTATGCTCCTTTTTTATCCTTGCCTGGTGTTGTTAAAAAACAGTTCTTCCTGGTTTTCCATATGCGTTTTTCTTTGAGGGAAACTTTGACATGGTGACTCGGTGACTTTGCTTACGACCGCCGACTACGGCAGCGTCTTTAAGGTCATATTACGGAATTGGACCTTCATGGGCGGGCCGGGGTGCATCTGCAGGCCGATCACCCCTTTGGCAGCAGCGTGGCGTGCGTCATGATCCGTGAACTGGCACATCAGCACGTCGTTGACGTACAGTGTGATCTCAGGGCCGCGGCAGATGATATGGTAGGTGTTCCACGCGTTTTTTTTGAAATGCTTGATCAGCTCCTCCGGCTTGCCGATGCTTGAGACCTCTTTTTTGCCATCCGCCGCGATCGTGACCTTCTCACCGCGTCCCGCGATCAATCCACGCTTATGCTCATAGACAAACCCGACCAGATTGCCGTCACCGGTCATATCCGCCTGATAGCCGCTGGTATCCCACTTTGGTAGCGCCTGCGAGCGGATCTGCACCCCGGAGTTCGCCTCTGCGCTCAATTTGAACTCGGTCTTCAGCTCAAAATTCTCTGGCTGCCCTCCGCTCCAGATCAGATAGTTAGCGGCTTTGCACGGTTTGTCGGGTGTGCTCTCCGCTGTGAGTGCTCCATCCTCAACATACCACCACCCAGGCGCGCCATCCCAGCCAGTCAGATCCCTGCCGTTAAAAATACTCTTTTCCGCGGCGACCGTTGTTAGCCCCAGCAACACGCAGCCGGCTATGGCCACGAAACAACAGAGCCCGCCTCGCTTTAATCGATAATTCATTTAAAACCTCCTCTTCAACAATTCCAACTTCAAAAAAATTAACAATTGAATTAAGAGTATTATAGTCTCTTATGAAAGATATATCTTGTAAAACACATTCATGTTGGTGTATATAAGCCGCATGAAGGATAATCAAGGCAAACAATCATTTCTTGATAGTGTTGACTGGATGGAGGTTACCCGGCAGCTCGGTGAGCTCCTGCCAGATCAAGCTTTTTTTATCAAAGACCGGCAAGGGCGCTTCATGATGCAGAATCGTCGTCTTGAGGAGAACTGCCGCATTACCCGGGAAAAAGATCCATCCGGGTTGACTGATGATGATTTCTGGTCAAAAGAGAGAGTGCGCATGTATCTTGAGGGTGATCGGCAGGTAATGCAAACCGGCATGCCCATCGTCAATGAAATTGCCCCGGCGCCGGAGGATGCTGGCTCAAGCAACATGATTCTCTACAGCAAGTTTCCTATAAAGGATAAAAACGGGGCCGTGATCGGCATTGGTGGCTTTTACAAGCTGCTTGCGGACAAGGAATCAAGTGCCTCCTCTCTCGGCAATCTCTATAAGGCCATCCAGAAGATGCAGCAGGACTACGGGGAAAATCTTACAACAAAGGAACTCGCGCGCCTTTGCAATATTTCCGCGAGTCAGTTAGAGCGGAATTTCAGAAAGGTACTGGGTTACAGTCCGCATGAATATCTCCTGCGCGTGCGCGTTCGGTCCGCCTGCCGTGAGCTTGAGCAGACAAATTGGACCATTGCCCGTATTGCCCAGGAGTGCGGATTTTATGATCACAGCCACTTCTCACGCACATTCACCAAGTTAACGGGGGTTACTCCATCCGCATATCGCAGGAGACATGGAGGTAAAACACAGGCCATGCAATATTAGCAGCGGCAGCATGTTTTTTAACTGCAAGCAAGATGCTTGCACTACTCCGCTATCACTTTAGTGTCACATCTCAACAAACCGCCCTGGAGCAGCCTTCCGTCTTCGCGCTTCGCAGCTACGCCGGACACGGAAAGGCTGAACAACAAACCTTACAGGCCGGCTGTTTGTTGTTCACGCTTCCCTGTTACGGCGTGAAAGCGAAGCCTGAAGCCGGAAGCGTGTCATTTGTTATCTCGCCGGTTATTGAGAGGTTACCTTGTTAAGGTGATTGGTTTTCATAAAGAAGTTTGCTAAAATTGCAACCGAATACTTTTTTAGATACCGAATCCGATCGCGGCCCCGACCCGAGTGACAGGTTACATCCCTAGAGAGATCTCTTATGCCACGCATCAGCAAACGCGTTAACTTTGAAAATATACTTCTGGCCCGCGGTGTTTTAACAGCGGAGCAGCTCCAAAGCTCCCTGGGCAGCACCAGCGGAGTTTCGCTGGAGAAATACCTTGCTCAGAATCCTGCTATTGACCAAGCCAAGCTGACTTTGGCGATGGCCGAATACTTTCAGACACGGCCGATCACGCTGCCGGAGACTCTGGTGCTGCCGCCTGCATTGCTGGAACTTGTGCCCTTGAAGTTCTGGAAAAAACTCAAAGCCGCGCCTTTAATGAAGCTGGGAGAGGTCATCACTGTTGCCTTTGGCGACCCCTTTGATCTGCTGGCGCAGGAGGATATGGCCCAGCGCCTCAAATTAAAAATCATACCATTGGTCGCAAGGGAAACAGAGGTAATGGCAGCGCTCAGCCGCTCAGAGAAGAAGAGCGACAAGGACATGGGCATTGAGATGGAGTCGATCATGCGCTCGCCGGAGAACGAGGTGGAGATCAGCAACCTCGATAGCGACAAAGACGACAGTCTGGACCAAAGGCTTGAAACAGCGGATGAGGCCCCTGTGATCCGCATGGTGAACATGATGCTGATTGAAGCGCTGCGCACCAATGCCAGTGACATTCACTTTGAAGCCATGGAGAAAACCTCGCGCCTGCGGTATAGAATTGACGGTGCTCTGATTGAACGTCCCAGCCCGCCGCGCTCGCTGCACAATGCGATCGTTTCCAGAATAAAAATCATGGCCGAGCTTGATATCGCCGAGCGCCGTGTTCCACAGGATGGACGCTTTAAGATCAAGGCTCTCAAAAAAGAGGTGGACATCCGCGTCAGTGTGCTGCCAACCATCCACGGCGAAAAAGTTGTCATGCGTACGCTGGACAAAACCAATCTGGCTCCCAGCCTCTCCGCCCTGGGACTGGACGACTTTGCCTATGAAGCCATGCGCTATGCGATTGAACAGCCCCACGGCATCATTCTGGTCACCGGGCCGACAGGATCAGGCAAAACCACAACGCTCTACTCCTGTTTGCAGGATTTGAATAAACCGGATGTGAATATTGTCACAGCTGAGGATCCGGTGGAGTACCAGCTTCAGGGTGTCAACCAGGTGCATGTTAATCAACAGACCGGACTCTCATTTGCCTCTGTGCTGCGCTCTGTGCTGCGCCAGGACCCGGACATTGTACTGGTCGGCGAGATTCGCGATGAGGAGACCGCTGATATCGCGGTCAAGGCCGCACTGACCGGCCATCTGGTGCTGAGCACCCTGCACACCAACGACGCGGCAGGCGTGATGGCGCGGCTGATTGATATGAAGGTACCCCCTTTTCTGATGGCGTCGTCGCTGATACTGGCCCAGGCGCAGCGTCTATACCGCAAGCTCTGCCCCCTGTGCAAACAAGCTTTAGAGCCTGACCCTAAGGTACTGGTGGCCAACCGCATTAACCCCGAGATGTTTGAGGGACACTTGATCTATAACGCGCTCGGCTGCCCTAAATGCAACCACATTGGCTACAAAGGGCGCGCGGCAATTATGGAGGTTCTACCTGTTTCGGAGCAGATTCGGGAGGCGATTGTCAAAGGCACGCCAACTGCGGAGTTGCGTGAAATCGCGGTCCAGGAGGGCATGGTTTCGCTGAAGCAGTGCGGGTTGCTGAAAGTGGTGAGCGGTATCACCTCCCTGCAGGCCGCGCTAGAGGTGACCGGCGGGGAGTAAAGGAAAAATGGATGAGTAAAATTAAGAGAAAAACCCGGGTGACAGGGATTGGAACACTGAAGAAAAAGGAGCTGATTCCATTTACCAGACAGACCGCCAGCATGCTGCACGCCGGCATGTCGATCCTGGCGGCCATTTCAACGATCGAGGACCAGTGCAAGCACCCTGGCTTTAAAATCGTTTTAAAGGCCTTGCGCGAAAGTATCGAGAGTGGCCAGCCTTTTTCTGAGGGGCTGGCCTGCTTCCCGAGCGTCTTTGATGACATGTACGTCAACATGGTCGCCGCCGGCGAGCGCAGCGGCCAGTTTGCTGATGTGCTTAAGCGGCTGGCGTTCATGCTGGATGCCTCCGCCCGTCTAGTGCGCAAAGTTAAATCAGCGATGACCTACCCGGCTGTGATCCTGAGCTTGGCTTTGATCATGGCCTTTGGCTTGATCACCTTTGTTGTGCCGGTGTTCAAAGAGATGTTTGAAGGCTTTGGCGAAGATCTTCCGGCGCTGACTCAGGGGCTGGTCAATATGAGCGATTTCATTCGCTCCAGGTGGTATGTGGTGCTGCTGGCGTTTATTGCGGTTATTTTCTCTTTCCGCTATTGGAAGGCCAGCACGAACGGGAGATATCAGTTTGACAACATGATCCTTAAACTTCCTATCTTCGGAGAGTTAATTCTGAAGGTTGCTGTTGCGCGCTTCTGCCGGCTCTTCTCTCAGATGCTCTCCAGCGGCGTGCCGATCCTTGATTCAATGCAGATTGTGGCTACATCGCTCAACAACAAGGTTATTGAAAGGGTGCTCCTGAGCGCCCGCGTCGAGGTGGAGCAGGGCAACTCTCTGAGCACCGCGCTGGAGGGCAACACGGTTCTGCCGCTGCTGATGGTACGCATGATCGCGGCTGGCGAGAAGAGCGGACGGATTGATGAGATGCTGGATTCAGTGGCCGACACCTATGACGATGAGGTTGAGACAACCCTCGCTACTTTGACCTCGTTGATGGAGCCTTTTTTAATGGTCATCCTCGGCGCTATCATTGGCACCATTGTGATCGCCATGTTTCTGCCTATCTTTAAGCTCGGCGCGGTTGTCAGTCAGTAACAGAGTGCTGACGCAGGAGGTTATCCCGGCTCTTTTTGGTCGGGCGCGACTTTCGAAGCCATAGCCCTTGGCTAGGCTAAGGGCCTAGATCCGCGCACTGGGCGCGGAGTGGAGAAGTTCTAAAGTTCTAAAGTTCTAAAGTGAAAAGGGCGCGGGGCAACGTAGGTCCGATTTCCAATCGGACATGTCCGGTTGGAAACCGGACCTACTTGGACGGCTTCGCCTCCGGTTGACGATAGCGGCGGACATACTGAAAGCAACACAGTATATCCGCCGCTATGCGGTGGATGATTGCGAAACAAGCCGCAATAAGGCCCGATAGACAACTTTTTTGACAGGATAACAGGATTTACTTGATAAATTATCTCTCACAGAGTTGCAGAGGACAGAGAGAGAAAAAGTATACACTCTGAGAACTCTGTGCCTCTGTGAGAGCTAAAAAAACCTGCATAAAAACGCGAAAATGAATGATAGTAGTACAAAGGAACAAAGATGAATCAAATCAAGATTGGTGCCGCTGCGGTTTTGTGCTGTGCGGCCATTGCGGTAACAGCCGGTGAAACCCGTGATCCGCGTGTGCGCGCCTTTGTTATGCCGACACGTGTTGTTTGGTGCTCTGAAAACAGTGCGCAATCCTCAGTCAGCAATGCCGAAATCCTGCTGGCGGAAAAATACGGACAGGTGCCGGAGGGTGTGTTTCTGGCCGGTTCCGGCTGCCGCATGGAGAACAAAGGCGCGCCCGCATCGGTACTGGTTGATTTCGGGCGCGAGCTGCACGGCGGCGTGCATCTGGCCTCTGGCGGCCCAAGCGGTAAAAATGTCAAGGTGCGGGTGCGTTTCGGGGAGTCAGTCGCGGAGGCCATGGCCGAGTTGGGTGATCGGGGTGCCTGCAACGACCATGCGATCCGCGATGGTGTCATTGACCTGCCTTGGCTTGGCACCCGCGAGATCGGTAACAGCGGCTTTCGTTTCGCGCGGGTTGATCTGATCTCAACCGGGGTGCTCAGCCTGGAGTCCATCCGCGCTGTCACGTTGATGCGCGATATGCCGTATCTCGGCTCCTTTAAATGCAGCGATCAGCGGCTGAACAGCATCTGGCAGACAGCCGCGTACACGCTGCACCTCTGCTGTCAGGAATTTCTCTGGGATGGCATCAAGCGCGACCGGCTGGTCTGGATGGGGGATATGCACCCGGAGGTGATGACAACCATGGCGGTGTTTGGCCCACAGAGTGTGGTGCCGGAGTCGTTGGATTACATGCGCAAGACCACCGCGGCTGATGCGTGGATGAATAACATGCCCTCCTATACCCTCTGGTGGCTGCGCTGCCAGCACGACTGGTATTTTTACAGCGGAGATCTGGCATACCTCAAGGGGCAGCACACTTACATCAAAGCGCTCTTCGCCAACCTGGACAAACATATTGGAGCTAACAACGCCTGTGCGCTGCCGAGCGGCTTCCTTGATTGGCCAACCCAGGCCAACAAGCCTGCTGTGGACGCGGGCATGCACGCTTTGATGGTGATGACCTATCAGAACGGCATTGCCATGGCGCAGGTACTGGGCGATGCTGACTTGCAGGCGCAGTGCGCCGTCGGAGCCGAGCGGTTACGCAAATATATCCCTGAGCCGCACGGCAGCAAGCAGGCCGCCGCGCTGCTGGCGCTCTCCGGGTTGCGGGCAGCGCAGGAGATTAACCGTGAGGTGCTCTCGCAGAATGACACGGTGGGGGTCTCCACCTTCTATGGCTATTATATGCTGGAGGCTATGGCGCAGGCCGGCGATGTGCAGCGTGGCATCAACACCGTGCGCGA
Source organism: Kiritimatiellia bacterium (assembly GCA_028686345.1). Taxonomy (GTDB): domain Bacteria; phylum Verrucomicrobiota; class Kiritimatiellia; order RFP12; family UBA1067; genus M55B167. The sequence goes on along the minus strand of JAQUCE010000010.1, from coordinate 13,352 downwards.
CTACTGGGGCGCGATGTTGGACATGGGCGCCACCAGTTTCTGGGAGGATTTTAATGTCAGCTGGACCAACAACGCCTTCCGCATTGACCAACTTCCGGTGGAGGGCAAAAAGGATATCCATGGCGATTACGGCGCTTACTGCTACGTTGGTTTTCGTCACAGCTTCTGCCATGGCTGGGCCTCCGGGCCCGCTCCCTGGCTGACCGCGCATGTGTTGGGCATCCAGCCGCTGGCAGCGGGTTGCACCAAGGTGGCGGTCAAACCCGAGCTGGGCGACCTAAGCTGGGCTGAGGGCAGCTATCCTACCCCGCATGGTGTGATTAAGGTGCGCCATGAGAAAGGGGCGGACGGCAAGATCAAAAGCACAGTTGAGGCGCCTGATGGCGTGGAGATTGTGCAGTAGGAGATAGTCAGCCGCATAGCGACTGACCTCCTGTGCTGCCGAGGAAGTCGGCCGCTATGCGACCGACAATAAGTGAAGGAAAGATGAGATGAATTACAAATATTTGTTCCTGGCTGTGGCGATGTTGGCCGCATTACCAGCATCTGCCGCTCCGGCAAAACCCAACGTCCTCTTTATCGCGATCGACGATCAGAATGACTGGATTGGCTGCATGGGAGGGCACCCCCTGGCCAAAACGCCGCACTTGGATGCGCTGGCGGAGCAAGGCACGCTCTTTTTGAATGCGCACTGTCAGGCACCGCTCTGCAACCCCTCACGCACTTCGCTGATGACCGGGTTGCGTTCAACCACCACCGGCGTTTACGGGTTGGCGCCTTGGTTCCGCAATGTTCCCGAGTTGAAGGAGATAGTCACGCTGCCGCAGTATTTTCAGCAGGGCGGCTATAAAACCTATTGCACGGGTAAGATCTTTCATGGCGGGCGCCCCGGCAAAAATTCACCGATCCTCAAAGAGTTCGATGTGTGGGGACCGGCAGGCGGGATTGGGGTCAAACCGCCGAAAAAACTGATTCCGCCGACACCGATGGGCGACCATCCGCTGATGGACTGGGGTGTCTTTCCCCACAAGGACGAGGAGAAGGGAGATTATCAAATCACCTCCTGGGCTGTGGAGCAGCTGGCCCAGGCTCCGGCGGATGAGTCTATGTTTTTATCGGTCGGTTATTTCCTGCCGCATGTGCCCTGCTATGCCACCCAGAAATGGTTTGATCTTTATCCGGATGATGACTCAGTGCTGCCATTGACCCTGAAAAGCGATCGCGATGATGTTCCGCGTTTTGCCTGGTATCTACACTGGGAGCTGCCTGAACCGCGCCTGCAATGGCTGGAGGAAAACAACCAATGGCGCAATCTGGCGCGCTCCTACCTGGCTTGCACCAGCTTTGTGGATGCGCAGATCGGGCGCTTGATCGAAGCGCTAAAGCAGAGCGGACGCTGGGATAACACCGTTGTGGTTGTCTGGGGTGACCATGGCTATCATCTGGGTGAAAAGGGGATTAGCGGAAAGAACACCCTTTGGGAGCGATCCACCCGTGTGCCTCTGATCTTTGCGGGCCCTGGAATTAAGGGTGGCCAGCGCTGTATGCAGCCAGCCGAGCTGCTCGATATGTATCCCACCTTGATTGAACTTTGCGGATTGCCGCTGAAGCACACCTTAGAGGGGCTCTCGCTGGTGCCGCAGCTCAAGGATGCCGAGGCTGGTCGCCGCCCGGCTGTTACATCGCATAACCAAGGCAACCACGCGGTGCGCAGCGAACGCTACCGCTACATCCGCTATGCTGATGACAGCGAGGAGTTTTATGATCTGAAAGCAGACCCGCATGAGTGGAAAAATCTGGCGAGTGATGAGCGCTGTGCCGCGCTGATCCGCGAACACCGTCTGTGGCTGCCAAAGAAAGATGTGCCCCCGGCACCCGGCAGTGCCCACCGCGTGCTGACTTACGATAGAGAGCGGGACGAGGCGGCCTGGATCAATCAAAAGACGTTGACTATTCGCCGTGGTGATGCGGTGCCGAACTAAAGCAGCTAGTCGCCGTAAGCAAAAGAGTTTGTGTGGTGTGCGGAAGGCCGTCGCGCTCATCCGGAAGTTTGTGATTAAGAGCCCGCTGCTTTAGCAACAAACGCTACGCGTTTGGGAAAACCAAGATAACTTCTCAATAATCGGCCAGAAAGGTCGCAAACTTTGGCGATTCTTCGCACCTCTGCACCAGCAATTTTCATTCTGCGAGGCGGTTTTGTCGCGTTCCTTGCAGCTATGGCTGCAGACCACTGGACATAGAAGTGAAAAATTTAGTGCTTTTGCCGTTTGTTTTAATCACAAAGAGCTGCGCCAGAGCTCCACCCTCCCGGGGTTCCCCATTTTTTACCTAAAAAACGCTACCCCGTTTTTCTACCCATCTATTTTTCTACCCCAAAAACAACCTAGCGTGCCCTCTATGTCCAGTGATCTGGGCTGGCATTGCACTACACTTTCACTTCGCCGGCAAGTTGACGGCCAGCTTAAAATGCATATACATGCTGTTATTAATCCAAATTTTCTGTTATCTTATTGCTTCAATCTGGAACAATCGAAACCTTAAATCTGCATGCAGCGCAGTAGTTTTCAAAGGGGGTGGATCTTGATTACTTTGTTCGCAAGAGGTATTTGCATGAAGCTTTTAACTCGCAAAATTATTTTGACGGCTGTGCTGATCGTCGCCTGGTCGGCCTGTGCGGCGTTGCCGGACACGATTTTTAAAATCGGCCGAGCGGATGGGTCTGCGGCAGAATTTAAGCTGGGACAGGGAACCGGGTGGCAGCAATACGCCGCTGAAATCAAAGAGCCGGTTGTTTTCACGATCGGCCAATCGGCTGTTGCCGAGAGTTGGCCCTATATTCACCCCAGCGTTGACGATGTTTGGGCTGGCAGCCGAAGTCACCCCTTTACGCTCTGTTTTGAGCTGGCGGAGCAGCCGTCCGCCCCGCTCTTCCTGATCATTGAGCAACTCAACTCCCTTAAAAATCCAGTCATTCAGATCCGTGTTAACGGCCATGCGGCTGGTGAACAAAGTGCTCCGAACGGCTCCGGTGATGCTTCCGGCAGCGCGGAGCGCGGCATTCGTAAAGCGCACGCGACCTTTGAGATTGAGCCAGCGCTGTTTCTGAAAGGCGCGAATAAACTTGAGATCGCACTGACCAAAGGGAGCTGGTTGATCTACGACTGCGTGCGGCTCTGCACCGTGTTTCCCGCTGAGCTGGTGGTGCGCGATATCCGGGAATACGCGCAGGAGCTGCGAGCCGGTAAATACGGAGCTTTGGAGGAGATTGTTTTCGCCACCCGCAATGATGTCAATGACGGGCATTGGTACGCCAACTTCGGGTATTATTGCGATGGTCCGGAGCGGGTGACCTATGGCACCGAAGGGCGCCTCTGCGTATGGAACATTCAAACAGGCAAATTGCGGTTGCTGGTTGAGGATGAGGGTGGCACGGTGCGTGATCCTTGTGTCAGCTATGATGGCGGACGTGTTTTGTTCTCCATGCGCCCGCCTGGCGACGGGCACTATCACCTCTATGAGATTAATCTGGATGGCTCGCAGTTGCGGCAGGTAACAGCAGGGGGCTATGATGATATTGAGCCCTGCTATCTGCCTGACGGGGGAGTCGCCTTCTGCTCCGGCCGTGCCAAACGCTGGGTCAACTGCTGGCTGACGCAGGTTGCCACGCTTTACCGCTGTGATCTTGATCCTTCGGCTGAAGAGTTGCGGGCTGGCGGGAAGAACATCCGCATGCTCTCCAGTAACATTGAGCAGGACAACACTCCCTGGCCATTACCGGATGGGCGGCTGCTCTACATGCGCTGGGAGTATATTGACCGCAGCCAGGTCCATTATCACCACCTCTGGACCATGAACCCGGATGGAACCCTGCACAATGTATTTTTTGGCAACCAACACCCCGGCGGTCTTTTCATTGATGCCAAGCCGATTCCAGGCAGCTCCGATGTGATCATGATTGACTCGCCCGGCCATGGCGCGGAGGAGCATCGGGGCTTTCTGGCCCGTGTCTCCGCCAAACAGGGCCCTGACCAAAAGAGCAACTTAACACGTGTGAGCAGCGGCAGAGATTATCGTGATCCCTGGGCCTTCAGCGACGATCTTTTTATGGTTGCTAAAGGGCGCGAGCTGGTAGTGATGAACAATGCCGGGGCCGAGAGTGTAATTTATCAGCTGCCCGAGGAGTTTAAAAATTGTCAGCTGCATGAGCCGCGGCCTGTAATGCCGCGTGAACGGGAGGCTGTGATTGCTGATAAAACAGATCCCTCTAAAGCAGTCGGAGTGCTTTTCCTGGAGGACATTTACGAGGGCCGGCAGATGCGGGAGGTTCAGCGCGGCACCATCACAAAACTGATGATCCTGGAGAGCTTGCCCAAGCCCATCAACTTCACCGGGGGCATGGATCCGCTCAGCTATGTCGGCACCTTCACTCTGCCGCGGGTGCTGGGAACTGTGCCGGTTGAGGAGGATGGATCAGCTAATTTTGAGGTACCGGCACTGCGTCCGGTTTTCTTTGTGGCGCTGGACAAGCAGGGTCGCGCTGTCAAGCGGATGCAGAGCTTTACCCAGGTGATGCCTGGCGAGCACCAGGGGTGTGTCGGCTGCCACGAGGAGCGTACCCGCGCGCCAACACCATACTCACGCGGACGCGGCCTGGCACAGGCCATGCTGCGTCAGCCATCGGAGATAGATGCAGGCGACCGCAGCTTTGATGTGCCGGACTTTCCGAAACATGTGCAGCCTGTGCTGAACCGATCCTGTGTGCGTTGTCACAACCCGGATGACCGCAAGGGGGGCGTGGATCTTTCGCCGGATCACGGGCCCATGTTCTCCATGGGCTATTATCATTTGGTTGCCTGGGGCCAGGTTACCGACGGTCGTAATTACGCGCGTAGTAATTATCCGCCGTATGCGCTGGGGAGCGGGGGCAGCCCCTTGATGAATAAACTGGATGGCTCGCATCACGACGTGAAGGTCTCGGCAGAGGATCTCAGAGCTGTAGCTCTGTGGCTGGATGCCAGCGCGCCCTATCCCGGCACTTACGCGGCTTTGGGATGCGGTTCCATTGGCGGTTATCAGCAGAACAACCAGGTACTCAACAATGACCGTGATTGGCCTGCCACGCAGGCGGCCCAGCCAGTGCATCAGAGACGCTGCGGGAGCTGCCACAACAAAGATTTCAAGAAACTACCCCGGTATCTGAGCGATGAGAATGGGCTCAGCTTCTGGCAGCCGGATATGAGTGATCCGCGGATACGCTTCAACCGTCATGTGCTGTTCAATTTGACCGCCCCGGAGAAATCGCTTTATCTGCGCGCCCCGCTTTCAAAAGAGAGTGGCGGTTTGGGTCTCTGCCGCCAGGAGCCGAGCCAAGCAGCGGTCTTTACTGCCAAAGATGACCCGGATTACCAGACTCTACTGGCCATGATCAAGGGCGGCAAGGGGAGGCTGGATCAGGTCAAACGCTTTGATATGCCTGGCTTCAAGCCCCGTCCTGAGTATATTCGCGAGCTGAAGCGCTATGGTGTGCTGGATGAAGCGTTTGATGTGAATACAGAGCCCCTGGATGTTTACGCAATTGACCGGTTGTATTGGGATTCATTCTAAAGCAGGTTGTTGAGTAGTTACCTTAAAAGTTTATAATGGAGTAGTGCAAGCATCTTGCTTGCAGAGAACATTTTCATTCAAGCTGGAAGCTTGAGGTACTTCATTTTCAGACATCCAATCACGCTCAAAAAATATCGCGCTGCTAAATTTTATTGCCGTAATCTACCATGCTTGTCCTGAGCCTGTAGCAAAATGCCGCTCGTAGAGCGGCTACTACACCGAACGACAACCCTTGCACTCCGCAGTGCAGCGCATGTGTAGCAGTCGCTCTGCCAGCGGCATCGGTTGACGATGCTGTGCGACGATGCTGGTGGACGATTTCCCGCGTGATCCCAATCGTCCACCAACATCGTCGCGCAGCATGGTCGGTCGTGTTATGATTTAGTTCGTGAAAGGCGCGCCATGGGGTGTAGGGTTGCTTCTATCGTGTCCGCCGTAGCCTTGGCGAAGGAGGATGAAGCAATTTGTGGGTGCCAGGTGGCTGTTCGTCAAAGGCGCGTCATGGGATTTCATGATCTTTGATTGGCTCTGAGAGCCAACCCTACAGTTTCAACTTGAGTTAAGCTTGCAAGTCGCGCGACATGCGGAAGTGCGTGAGCAACGTAGGTCCGATTTCCAATCGGACATCGCCGGTTGCCAACCATATCACTGGACATAGGGGGTCAAAACGATTGCACTTTAATTTTTGAAACCACAAGGAACCTAGCGCAGCATAGCCGCCTGTCTGCGTGCAACGCACAGGCAGGCAACCAATTTTTTGCCCGCGAATCTCCGCGAAAGGATAAGGGTATTTCATCCCTGCTACGCCCCATTCGCGTAAGGTCACGTTTAAATCAACTATGCACCCCTTTCGTGCTTTTCGTGATTTTCGTGGTTAAAAAAAAATGTACCGAAAAATTAACTAAGCTGTTAGCTTTCATTCATAGGAAAAATCAGTGCCTGTCCCTAAGAAATCCTAATCTCAATCCTAATCGTAATCCTAATCAAACAATGGCTGCCGGTGACTGGTCAAAAGAGATTAAGATTGGGATTAGGATTGGGAGCAGAGCCCCGACAACATGTTTTTAAGGATATGTTTGTCTTGCCCTTTGGTAAGCGACTAATAGAGCAACGCCCGCTGACGCTCCTCCATAAACCCGCTCCGATCATCCCGCCACCCCGCGAAAATCTTTTTCAGCGCCACCCCCTGCCGCAGCTGAAGACGCACCTGAGGATCGCCATAGAGCTGATCAAACCACTTGCTCCTGACCCCTTGATGCTGCCATACCCTTTGCTCCCCATAACACTCCGCCAGTTCACGCAGCAGCAGCAAAGAGCACTCAATTGGATGGAACAGCGCCGCCTCTGTGACCGAGATGCGAACCGCCCCCAGCTCTTGCCCGGCCAGGGGTTGCACCGCTGCAGTATAACGATAAGGGTGGAAACTCACCCCCTTAACCTTGAAACTGGCTAGGTGCTGACAAAATTTCTCCGGCTCCAGCCAGGGTGCCCCGATCACACGGAAGGCCAGATTGGTGCCCCGCCCGCAATCAATACCGGGCAGCGCCTCACTGAAAACCGCGACAGGATAGGCCAGAGCACTCTCGCGGCTTTGAATCGACGGAGATGGCGGCATGAACTCTCCCTGCTCCCCGCCCATCACTGAGCAGGAACGCTGCCAATCTTGCATGGGAATGACCCGCAGCATCTCGCTTCCCCCGTGATCCTGATTCAGCCACAACGCGGTCTCAGCCGGTGTCATGCCGTAAACCATCGGCAGGTTGCAGGGCGCCACAAAACTCAGGCAGTCGGGGTGGGGCATAGCTCCGTCAACAATCAACGGCAGCGGAATGGGACGGTCAGTCACGATCATCGCAACCCCCGCTTCGCGGCAAGCTCGCAGCATATTGGCCATGGTCGCGAGATAGGTGTAGCAACGCACCCCAAGATCCTGCAAGTCGCAGATCACTAGATCCAGGCCGTGGAGCATCTCCGGCGAGGGCGCGCGCATCGCCCCGTAGAGCGAGTGTACCGGGATTTTCCACTCCGGGTGGATTGTGGAGAAGGTTTCCTCACCGGCCAGCGCCTGCCCCATAAAGCCATGTTCAGGACCGAAGAGCGCCCCCAGCGATTGCCCCACCCTCTTGCGCAGTGCCTGGGCCGAGGTTGCACCTGTTGCAACCAAAGCTGCCTGATGACTCAACAGCCCGATCCGCCGCCCTTTCAGCAGCTCGCCGTGCTGTTCCAGAAGAATATCCATGCCGCAAATCATAAATTGCTTTCCTTTTTAAAGTTTTGCCCCTTACGGGCCGCAGAAACAAATCGTTGTTCTTTACTGAAAGTTGCCTATCGAACGTTTATAGGCGTTTCATTGCTATTCTTTCAACTCTTGTCATGAAAAACAAGAAGTTCAGACAACCATCTTCATAAGTTGATGAAATTTCATTTCACGCTTCCAGCTTGAATGAGCACATCATCGTCAACCAAAGGCGAAGCCAGATTTCAACGGATCCCCTTGCATCGGGCCATGTCCGGCTGGAAGCCGGACCTACATTGCTACCGCACAAAAGACACGCCTCCTTCACTCACGTATTTCTCCACTCCGCGCTACTGCGTGGATCTAGCTCCCTTAAAACCTCAAAAACACACTCTAAATCGCCTTCTAAAGGCCGAAAACAGGCTCTTTTTTCGGATAAAGATTTGATGCGCAACAACATAGAGACGCGAAGCGTCAAAATCCCAGCACGCAACAACATAGAGACGCGAAGCGTCAAAATCCCAGCACGATTTTACGCTTTATTCACTCCAAATATAAATGAAATTTTATCTGTGTCACGCAAGATGCTTGCACTACTCCATTATCACTTTTACAGTAACGTCTCAATAACCCGCTTTGAATCAGGCTAACGCCTGTACTACAAATTTCATTTAAACTCCCACAAGCTTCTATCTAATAGTTCTTAAAAAATGCTTCTGCCGTAAATTTAACAAACTCATCTTTTTTATCCTGACTTCTACTTATCACTTGCCACGGTTCAAGCCGCGCCACTTCAGTTTGAAGATCCTTTGCCGTTTTAGGACTGCAGCCTAAAATATCTTGAATTGAGGAAGAGGAAACCCCTTCACATTGAAACATATATGCAAATTCAAGTAATTCTTGGAAATTAAAAAACTTTTGCTGATAGTCATTCGGGGACTGACTTGCAAAGAAAACAACAATGCCTTTTGAACGCCCTTCTCGGATTATCCTTTGCAAGAAAATATTTTTTTGTCCAAGATAATTATGAGCTTCATCAATGACTAATATTGTTCGTATTGTGCGCTTGTTATCATTGATAGGGCTGTCTGGTAATAGCGACATCTCTTTATATAGTCTTTCAATTACCAGATAGGCTACAAGCTCTTTCAAAACCGGCATTGCATGAACATCAATTAGCAATGTTCGGTCGGTTAATTTTTCGATAGGAGGCAATTCAGAGCCATGCGACCAGAAAAGATTGAAATCAGATAGATCGCGAAGAACTTCGATTAAGCTGTCATCACGCTTCCCTTCCTCTTCGTAAGCGGTACTGGCAATTTGATACACATCTCTGAAATCCGGATATGGTTTATCGTAGTTTGCCCGCATCGCATATGCAGCTCGTATCGCTTCAGTCATAGCGCCTTTCTGAACAACACCAAGCTTTGAGTTTATTGAGGCAAAACTCTCGGCCTTTTCTCTAGCTGATATGTTGATGGTTTGTTCATCATAAGAAGGTAGAATGAATGGATTGATCGGCAGCGTTTGAGCTCCTTGCAGCAGTCGAAAAGGTTGAACTTTTGCGATTTCACAAAACTTTTGATTCTCAGCGACATCTCCCTTATAGTCAAAATAGATAAAATTAGTTTGGAAATTTGACTGGAACCGAATGTCAGTGAGAATCTTTAAAAGGAATTGTGTTTTACCTACACCAGGTTTTCCCATTATTGCTAAGTGTGAATTTGCATGAATTGCCGTATTATTCAGATCCATGAAAACATCATTTTTTTGCAATAATTCTTTACCTAAGAGAATCTCAAAGCCCTTTCCTAGAACCTCTCTTCTGCCTCTAAATTCGATCTTATCCACAAGTTTTTTAATTAGAAGGTCAGCATTGTTACCTGACTCTTCAAACATCTTTTTTAGCTTGCGAGCCCCGTTATCAATATGGTTTTTTATAATTGATTTGTTTGAATAAAACTCATCTTCCTCTATTTCATTTTTTTTGTAAACATCCCGAATAAACGTTTTTATAAATAGTTCATCCTGACCAACAAAGGTTGGCCTTTTAATCTCTGCACCGCTAAAGTCAGATGAAATAGGAACACTTTTGCCATCCTCGCTTAATGAAAAAGAGAAGGCTATTCGAGCAAGAATGTATTTTTCGAGTTTAGTTTCAAGCCGGAGCGCGCTTAGGATCTCATCGGTCTCCCTTGTTGTATATAATCTGTCTGCCATTGTTAACCCTCCCAGAAATAACCAGTCTTAACCGTTGTAAGCTCTTGTTTATGATCGAACTCAAGCTTTGCAGCGCCAGCAAGATGACTCTTTAGGCTTCGATAGTAGTTTGTGTCGATTTCAGTATCGGTTGAAAGAACAATAACCTGTTCACCAGCATTAGGGAAGTAATTGTTTACAATATTGTCACGGTGCATACTATCAAGTCTGGAAAGTGGGGTGTCTATGATTATTGGCAGTTTCAGCTGACTCGTCTGCGCAAGACCCCATAGCAAAGAAATTGCAAACACTTCCTTTTCTCCCGCTGAAAGCCCTGACTTCTTGATTTCATGTCCGGAGCGGTCAATAATTTTTATTTCATAAGTTTTGTCATCGATCAAAATATCTTTGATCAAACCCGCTTTACTGGATAGCAAGCGATACATTTCAAACGTCTTTTCTTGCAATAAATAAATTTTATTTTTCCTGAGCCTCACTACAAATTGATTCAATAAATTCGATATAGCGTTACACTCTGAAATAAAATCAGCTTTATCTTTTGACAGATGGTGCTTCTCATACAACCTCTCGATTTCCAACTCTATCTCTTTGATTCTGTTATCAATAGCTAAAAGATCATCTTCTATAATACGAAGCTGTTCTGTTTTTCTTCCTATTTGAATTGCACTACTCTCGATGATTTCTTGAAGTTGCGCGAAAAGTTCCTGCTCAGATTCCGAAGCTCCTTTGCTCCGAACTGAAGATTCCAAGTCTTTTAGCTGAATACAAAGCTCTTTTTTCTCCTCAATAAGCGGCGCAATTAAAAATATGTCGCTTTTTTCCAAAGTCTCAATTTGATTCAATACGCGTGCGGCATCACGCTCAGAAAGACCGAGAATTTTTTCTATGCCAGTAGACTTGCCATCTTTTAATAAGATTTCGATCCGCTTCTCAAGTTCTGCCATCTTGTCAGCAGAAAGCTTTTCTTTGAAGATTGGTTCAGGCTCTTCTACAACACGGACAATTTTCTTTGCAAGCTCGGCTGAATGCTCACGAATAGCCTCGCTCTGTGCAGTCGTTCTTTCACTCTCTATTTGAAGTCGAATATCATCAAAAAATTTCCCGGCAAGCGCAAATGGCAAAACAGATTCGCATAGTATCTTTATTTCAGATTCCAATTGACTCAATCGATTAGAGAGCTGTATTCGCTTTTTTTCATTTTGACGAATTTTTTCTTTTGACTCGGGAGATTGATTGAAAATAGCCTGAAAGCGGACTTTGGCATCTTCCTGTTGCTCAGTGAATGCATCTATTTCGGCTTTGACCTCATCTTTTTCTGTTCGCTTGATTGCAAGTTTGCTTTTTTCGCGTTTTAGCTCGCTTTCTTTAAATTCAAGGTCTGCATCCGTTATATCGACAAACCCCTTGCGCTCCTCCTGTTTGAGGTAAGCAATATCTGATGCAAGGCGATTTATACTTTGAATACCAAGAGCTGCCTCGAGCGAAGACTGCAAGCGAACCTCTGAATGATCATCGGATGCGATTTCCTGTATTTTTTCACCGTCAAAGAAGAAAAACTGTGTAATGCTCTGCGGGATTGCCGCGCGAATGTACTCTTGCCAGATCTCTTTGTTTTGAACAGTAACCCGCTTCCCATCTTTGACAACAACCAATCTTTCGGTTAAGTCCTTTGCCTTCGGGTCATCAATCGTTCCGGCTGTCCATGAACGCTTGACTACTAACTCTCCTCCATCATCTTCTTCAAGTGCAATTTCAAAGGAAACGGCAGTGTTATTAAGGGCCTTTTCCTTACGATTGATGTTCCTGAAGATCTCTTCATTCTTAGCACCGTACAAACAAAAATTGATGGCTTCCAGAAGTGATGATTTTCCAGCCCCATTCATACCGCCAATCAAGAAAATGCTTTTACCATTTTCGTTATCTGGAAATTGTATCTCTGTAGGGAATTGAAATGATTTATAATTCTCAATAATCAGTTTTCGAAGTTTCATTGCGCTTTTCCTTCTTCGGTTTCTTTGGTCTTGAGGATTTCACGCAATGTGTCATATATGCCGAAGCGACGCTCTTTGAATTCATACTCTCGAACAGCGGCGAGCAGTTTAACTACTTTGTCAAAACTCACTTCATGCTGACTGCATAGTTCGCGCAAGAGTTGATTATCTTCATTTGTCAGATTCATGCCTGCCTCCTTTATCTTTCCCTTCGACAAGTTTTTTCACTGCATTTTTAAGTTCCTCGTCAGCCTGATCAGCTTCAATGCTTCGGCGATTGTCATCAAACTTATCATACTCATCCTCAGCGAGTTGTTTTGCAACTTTAGCCGATATTTTCCCGGCATTTCTGAGGATCTCCTGTTCGTTCACCTGTAAAAAAGAGTCGAGTTTTTCAATCCACTCCTTCATTGTCATGGATTTTCTGCGCTTTGCCTGGAGTTCGGCAAAATCGAGATATTGGCCCACTAACAATTCAAGGGTTGATACTTCATCCTGGCTTAAATAATTTTTTGATATTACTACATCGGCCTTGGTTAAAACACGCCCTCGCCCCGCGCCTTTCCAAGTTGTGAGCCCCATGTTCGGTAAAGCGGCGTGGGCCCTGCTTTCAATCAGTTCAGCTGCTGTTTTGCCGGAAGCCGCGTAGATCATTTTATTCTGCACGATCGCAAAGAACTCCTGGGTCATAGAGTTTTTCGGATCGTAATCGACACTTGTCTGATAAATATCACGTATTTTTTGATAAAAACGTTTTTCAGAGGCACGGATGGCCCGGATGCGTTCAAGAAGTTCGTCAAAGTAATCAATGCCGCCGGGTTCAGCAAGACGCTCATCATCCATGGTAAAACCTTTGACCATGTATTCGGCCAGGCGTTTGGTTGCCCACTGCCTAAACTGAGTGCCCCGGTGAGATTTTACCCTAAATCCGATCGCAATAATAACTTCAAGCCGGTACAGCTTTGTCTTGTAGGGCTTGCCGTCAGCGGCAGTTATTAAGGATTCCTTAATAACTGAATCTTCCTGCAACTCTCCCTCGGCAAAGATATTTTTCAGGTGAATGTTTATATTTGCGGTGGTTGTCTGAAAGAGATCGGCCATGAGCCTTTGAGTAAGCCAGACCGTTTCATTTTCAAGGCGCACTTCAATGCGCTGTCTTCCGTCAGCGGTTGTGTAGAGAATGATTTCACCGTCTGACGGGGGGTTATTGGGTGATGTTGGTTTTTTCTTCATCCTTGCACCGCCTGCTCAATCAGCTCTTCAACGCGACGCTTGGCCTGTTCAAGGAGCAGCTGCGATTC
>JAQUCE010000194.1 GCA_028686345.1 Kiritimatiellia bacterium | reverse complement strand
CCAAAACCGTCTACCCCTTCGGCACAGATAACTTCAGTGTCACAACCGATCCGCTGGGTATTTGCACAACCAACATCACAACTTGGGGCAATGCCACTAACATAACCGTTACAAGCAGAGCGGGGATTACTACCACTATCGAATCTATCGCAGGCGGTGTAAAAATCACATCCACCGAATGGACAGATTCCGTCTCAGGCGAACAGTTGAAGAAAATGACGAAGACGGAATTTGATATCCAGCCGGACGGCTGGAAGAAAACAATCTCCTGTGTTAAATATTACGATGGCGAATGGCTTGCGCAGTCGGAGACAGTCAGTGACCTGCTAGGGCGGACGGTGATAAGTTCACGAGCCGGAATAGGTGGGGCAATGCAGGTGACATCCAATGTTTACAACAATATGGGACAACTCAGCCAGACCATAAGCCACGACGGAGCGACAACGGTCTTTGATTACAATGAACTTGGAGAGAGAACCGTGACAATTAGTGTAGCAGCTGGGCAAACGCTTGACTTCAATCCGCAGAGCTTCACACTGGCCGGAGTTATCGCGCTGGATAAATACAACATAAATTTAACCACGGAAAACACTGAGAACACGGAGGAAGAGTGGTGGAATTGTTCTGCTACTATTGTTTATTCACCAGGTCATAGTGCTCAAACGACATCCGTGCAGCGAGTTCAACTCACAGGGTTGACACTTGAGTGTAACAGCCGCTCTGTATCAATTGATGCCAATGGAAATACAATCAGTAACACGGAGTCCGTTGATCCGGTAAATGCTTCAAAGGTCGTGACCAGCGTTAACACCACGCTCGGCATAACAAACGTCTCGCATTTCGTAGCGGGATATGAGACATGCGCAACCAACAGTCTCGGCGGAGTGACTAGACATTTTTACGATGGGTTTTCCAGAAGAACTAAAACTACGAATTACGCGAATGGCCGCGAATTAAAGAGCGTCACAAGCTACCACGAGGATGGTTCGGTCGCTGCCGTTGGTGAGGTCACAGCAGGCGGCACCAATACAACCAGCTACTCCACACAGCAGGTAGTTGCCGATAAGCTGGGCGCATATAAGGTCACAGTGACCGATGCCAAGGCCAATCAAACTATGAATTATTATTCAGGTAACGGGCAGCTTTACCGTAGCGAAGGCGCGACCTATCCAATTGAGACCGCTTTTGATGCAGCGGGGCGCATGGCGGAGCTGCATACGTGGCGTAATCAGAACGGCAACTCTGACATCACTCGTTGGTATTATTACCTGTTCACCGGCGCGGTCACAAGCAAACTCTATGCCGATGGAAAAGGCACGGCATACACCTATCTCAATGATGGACGGATCTCTACTCGCAAATGGGCGCGCAATATCATCACGACCTACGGGTATGCCGATACAGCCACCGGCAGCATTCGCACCATGGATTACAACGATGGCACTCCAAGCGTTACAAACTATTATAACCTCATCGGCCAGCTCATTAAAGTCGAGGACGGCACAGGCACGACCACCTTCGGTTATGATTTAAGAGGCAGACAAATCGCCGAAACAAACGCCTTCGCCATCATCACCAGAAGTTATGACATATTCGGACGTTACGCTCAATTCGTGTTAAATCCAGTCAATCCTGTTTATCCATGTCAGATAATTCAATACGGTTATGATATTTATAATCGCCTTAACGCCATAACCGCAATTATCGGAGTCGAGACCAATACATTCACATACAGTTACCTTCGCCTGTTTTGACGCTAAGCCTCTGTAAAATCATAACTGAAAACAACTTACATCAAAAAACGACGTTTTTTGGCCCTTAGAGCGGTATTTTGACCCCTAAAATGAATGTTTAACGAGTTTATTCACGGCCATTCGTAGTTGGAAATCAGCCCGAATTATTTTTTCACATTTTTATGTTGCATTTTTATGAATAATCAGTTTTAATGAATTTAATAAATTGTAGTAGGAGTTTGTCATGAAATCTTTGTGCTGGTTGTTTTGTTGCTCCCTTGTGTTGGGCCATGCGAATGGGGTTACGGTAAATGAATCCACGCTGCCGGATTCTGAATTCGATGACCTTGAAACAAGCAAGCATATCAAGATCGTGCCGCTTGATCTGAATAAGGTGCGCCTTTTTTCAATTGATCTGGAGTTTGGTGGATCAACGCTCTCAAATAATTATGAGATAGCCATGGGATGCTCCGACAACGAGGGTGAACTGCCAGCCGAGAATATCGACTTTATCCTTGGCATCAGTTGCGGCACCTGGTTTCTGCGCGAGCGCGGTCTGCGCCGCACCTATACCTGCACCAATGATTTCTCCAAAACAGGCACAAAAAAGTTACGCTTGGCAATTCGCTATGATGCTTCCGGTCTTCCTCAAAAGATCTCCTTTATGGATAATGGAACGCCTTTTAACTTCCCTGGCCTGGATATCTCCGCACCCTCCACAGCTGCCTGGCTGCGTCCCGCGTGGAAGGATATGAAACTGACCAGACGAGGGTATGTTGAAGATCCGCTGGATGGAATTAGGGTAATGATAACTGATAATGGATCGAAGATTATCATCCGCTAACTTAAGGAGTGTTATATTATGTCCGCCACCTTTCTTAAGCTCCTAGTCAGCGCACTTTTGCTTCTGTACCTGATCGTTACGTTTTACGAATCCTATACTGAATTGATGCGTGAGCTTTGGCGGCAGTTCAGAGCTCTGACAAAGATGATGCAAGTGTTAGTCCTCTGTGTTCTATCTCTGTTCACAAATTATGGCGGAGCAAAGTTTCCGCGCACCCCACCACAGCAAGAACCAGTTATTTCGTACTCCAGCACTGGCTTTGCACTGGATCTTCCAGGAGCGGCTCAGGCGGAAACCGGGTTTTTGTCGAGCAATCAACTTGTTTCCGGCTATGCGGCTGTCTCTTATCGCCAGATCCCATCAGGATGGACAAGTAATACAAATGGGCTGACTCTGGCTGAATGCGAGCGTTGGTCAAAGATGGGAGTTGCGGAGGACACATGGTGGCTTCCATTCCCGACGGGCGCGGCGCTCCCTATCGGAACAAATTTAATCACAGAGGGCGTTCATATCGGCAGCACAGGGCTGATTGGTTTTTCTCTCCCCAAAAGCTCGCCAGTTGCGCGTCCTCTCCCGCTGGAGGGTGCCGCCAGCGACCAATCGTTCCTCGCAGTGCTGCAGGGGCCGTCAGGTCTGATCCCTCCCGCTGGTAGGGTGACAGCCGCTTTCTCCCCCTCCAATTCGCTGCTTGTAAGTTGGCACAACCTCCAGCTTGGACGCGAAACAAATGCCAACTCATTGGCCACCGCACAGGCTGAAATAATGGAGTCGGGTGATATCTTCTGCCGCTACTCCCTGCCGACAAATAATTTCGCCCTGACCAACTACGTGGTCGGCATTCAGAATCAAACCGGTGGATCGAGTTATCGCTTCGCACCCACGAATACGATCTTCGCGAACTCAGAACTTTTATTTAAAAATTTCGGCTACCTCGACCCTGCAATTTCAGATCACGATAATGACGGACTCACAAGCAGCGCTGAAATATTCATCTACAAAACAGACCCACGAATGCCAGACACAGATCTCGATGGTCTCAGCGACGCGGATGAGATACGCCTGGGCACAGATCCGAACAATCGGGACACGGATGGTGACGGCATTCCCGATGGTTCGGATCCATTTCCGCTTATCTACTCCAAAATTGATCTTGATCACGATGGCCTTGATGACGTATGGGAGATCTATTGGTTCGGCTCAACTAATGTCACTGATAGCGGCGCCAACGACTCAAATGGCAACGGGCGTTCTGATCTTGCTGATCTGCTCGCTGGCAACAACGCGGCTTTCGCCGCCTATGCGGTCACCACCACCCACGGTGCGAATCTCTTCTCCTGCACCTCGCTGCCGGGCGCGACGAACTACAGCTTTTACGCAGTTGGAGATGGCGGAACGCAGACCAACGTGATTGCGGCTGCCACTAACGTCTGCTCTATACTGGTGACAGGTTGCGGCTTCACCAACGGGGTGTATGCGCTCTATGCCGCAGCCGATGTTGACTCCACCAACAAAGCCTTTCATATCACAGGGCCGGTCATGTTTGAGCAGCCGGTGCAGCCGAACCGCACGGTTTACAGCATCACCCCGGCCTGCGCCCTGCAATCCCCGTCAGAGGGCATGACCGTGATTGAGCGCACCTTTAGCGTTAACCGCACCCGCGCCTATAACCAGTACTACATCGCCTCGGATGTCAACGCCGGCCCCGACGATCTTGCCGGCGATTGGGTGCTCGAAGGGCTGACGCTGGAGTGGTCCGACAGCACTGGCGGCGCAGGCGTGACCAACGCCTCACCGATCAACGATACTCTGTTGCTGGACACTGGCACCAACGCGGCCACGGTCACAGTCGCCTTGCGCACAACCGAGAGCAATGGGTTGGCGCGCTGCTCTCAGCCGCTCTATCTGATCGAGTGGACACCCACCGTAACGATCGACACCAACGCCACGCTGGTCGCCACCGAGGAGGGCAGCGTGATGGTGCTGATCTCTAATCAACAGGACGGCTCAACTGAGGCATCATTCATTGTCAACACCAAGGGCTGTCCGTCAAGAGCCGCACTGAACGCTGGTCAGCTGGCCGCTCTGAATGATCCCTTCGGTGATGGCGGAGACTCTTTCTATTTGCAAACCGATGCGTCTGGACTTATTGTTGGCGGGTCTTTCAGAGCCGGCACCTCTGATGTGCTGTCGCTCACGCCACCCGGCGGGGAGCCGATTGCAGGAGCGGCAGGTGGCGAGGGCGGAGCTGGACAGGGCAACCCAGGCGCAGCGGGCCAAGGTCCGCTGACTCTCTATCGCATATCCCCGATG
>JAQUCE010000193.1 GCA_028686345.1 Kiritimatiellia bacterium | reverse complement strand
ACAGCCAAATTAGGGCTGATATGCGATTGAATCAGCAAGGTTTGCACGGTTATTGATTTTTTACCCGCAACTCGATGTCCGCATTCGCCATTTGCAATTTTTTTTCAGCTACAGCGAAAAATCCTCGTATGTGCGTGAATCGTATGTGGGCGTGGTTGACAGCTATGCTAGAATAACATTTGACAGGAAGTTGCAATATCAGATGACCGACTCCTGGACTGATTTCGGTAGAACCGGATTATGGCGCAATATGGATTCAACTGAAGCCCAAGGATTTGGTCTGCCTTACTCAGGTGTGGTCATGGAGGTCAAAACCTTGGCACACACTCCGACCTGGGTGCAGGACATGGTTGAAAAATTTCAGTTGCGAAAGAGTGGCAATTGCAAGTATTCTACTGCGATTTGGCGTGAGGGGGGATTTCGCGGCTATCCAAGCGCAAACGCCTTTACCGAGGAGATTCTCTGCACGTTTTAACAGGGATGCTAGGATTGGGATGTAAAATTTAGTACAGGAGGCTTTTGTTTGAACGATTATTTATCCACATTTCTCGGAACTCCGATGACACTGACGCTGCCGACCATTGCCGGTGCGATGGTATTGAGTTTTCTGCTCTCCATGATTTTCGCGGTGGTCTATCAGATCACCTTCCGCGGGTTCTCCTATTCGCGTTCCTATGTTCACACCATGGTGCTGGGCAGTATGGTGACCTGCATGCTGATTATGGCGGTTGGCAGCAACCTGGCGCGCGGAATGGGCATTCTCGGGACCCTGGCGATTATCCGGTTCAGAACCCCGATCCGCGACCCGCGTGATTCGATGTTCCTTTTCGCATGTCTGGGCATTGGTATTGCCTGCGGATCACGGATGCCGCAGGTTGCGATTATTGGCACAACTCTGATAAATCTGGCGGCGCTGATACTGCACTGGGCCCCCTTTGCCTCACGCCGAGAGTATGAAGGGCTGCTAAGGTTCACCATGAAAGCGGATGACAAAGAGGCCAAACAGAGGGTTCATGATATACTGGTTCAATATTGCGACTCATTTTATATGCTGGGAATGCGCGATGCCGAGCAGGGTAACAGTGTTGAACTCTCCTATCAACTGCGGCTGATTGATCCCTCTTATCAACAGGACATCATCTCCGGACTGAAGAAAAGCGGTTGCGCTAATGACCCGGTTTTGATGATGCAACGAACCACCGTGGAGCTTTAGGATCTGCATATGACACAGAACTTTAAACGAAAAAAATTTCCACTTTCCAACAATGTGTTTGCCAAAAGACTCTCCCGTATGGTTTTGATTGGTTTGATCATTGCCATGATCCCGATCTTCACCACGCTGGTTTTGAAGCATCAACACTTCGGCAGCTTCACAGGGGTGGTTGAGTCTGAGTCAGAGACAGTGGGTTCCATCGACTCCTCTCGCATCATCTCCATTGAAGTCTATCCCGGACAGGTCGTCAAACCCGACGATGTTCTAGTGCGGCTGGAGCCAACTGATCGGGTTATGGATCTGGCGATGAACGAGGCACGGCTGATGGATTACGAGCAAAGTCTCCTGCGCTACCAGCAAACCCAGGCGCAGTATGCGCAAAGCCTTCAGGAATCGGCCCGTAAATACCGCCAACTGCTGGCCGAGGCCTCGGTCGAACTTGAGAAGGAGAAGATGAACCAGGTTCGGGATGAGGCGGAGCTCAAGGGTTTGCAGGCGGAGATCAAACGCCTGCAACCGCTGGTGGAAAAAAGGATTGTCAGCGAGATCGAATTAACAGGTTTACGCCCCAAAATCGCCGCGCTGGAACTGACCCTGCCGCACTACAAACCGCTGACAGACGCCCTGCAGCGCCAGCTGGATCAAACCAGCAGCGCATTGCTGGAGGTGCAGGAACTTTATGCGTCGCTGAATCAAAGCAACGGCTCCAGCTCTTTTGAGCAGGCTTTGAAAAAAGCGCGGGACAGCTGCATCAGCCAAGCAATCATTGAGCCTTCTGTGTTGCGCGCCACCCGTGAAGGCGTTGTCTCACGCATCCAACATCAGGCCGGCGATATTGTCGCTGCCGGCGATCCAATCATACGTATTGCCTCCAAATCATCGCTGTATATTATCGGCATGTTACCACAGAGCAACCCGCGCGAGCTTGCGATAGGAGAAAAAATTGTGATCACCCGCATGTCTGAACAGGCTCAGCGCGTTGCGTTGACCGCTGAGGTGGAATCGCTGGAGCCGGAGGTGATGGATCTGATCGACCCCTTCAATCCAGCTCCGCGGGTTTCAGTGCGGGGCCGCCGGGTGCGTCTACGCATTATCAATCAAGACCACCATCTGGTTCCGGGCGAAACAGTCTACCTGCAGCCGGCCCAATCAGAATCACTGGTGGATAGCATTAAGCGTTGCTTCTTCCCGGGCAGCGGATTCAAGCAACTGGATGTCTCTGCGATCGTCAAGCCATGAAGTTAAACCAACAAATCATCCTCTCCTGTTTCGTGGGAGCAATCTTGTTTTGCGGTTGTCTCAGCCGCCGGCATCCACCTGAAATAGCCGGCGAAATCACTGCCGCGCCACTGCCTGGCGCGGTTGCGGCTACCAACGCAACCGAGCTTGTTGCGCCAACAGTGGTTGCCCCCCCCGGCGGCTTCACCTGGGAAGAGCTGGCCGGTCTGGCCTCCCGGCGCGGCTATGAGACGCAACTCCTGGCACTGCAGATCAAGCGCGAAACCCTGCAAAACAAGGTTGACCGCGCATGGAGAGACCCGCAGATAAGATTAATCGCATCACAGGCAGACCAGGATGAGTACACCCGCGGCGGCGGCTCCGAGCATGAAGAGGGTGATGCTGAAACCATCCGCGCCCGATTTTACATCAGCAGTCCCTTTGTCAACCGCTGGATCAAAAAGCAATCACCGCTGACATCCCGATTGCTGACAACCGAGGCCGAAGAGCTTTCATACGCGATCTACTGCGAAACCAAGGCCACCTGCCTTGAAGCAGCGGTCGTCCTTGATCAGGTCATGCAGCTGAGGGAAACCCGGGATCTACAGCAGCAGATCTGCAACAAATTCGGTGAACTGACTCAGGACGGATACGCCGCGCCCCTCAAAGTTATTAAGGCCGAGATCAAGCTGGCTGACATTGAACTGAAGTTGGCGCAGAAGGAGAGTGAGCAACGCAACCTGATTTATCAGCTGGCGCAGTTGACCGGGGTTGAGGCGGAGCAGCTTCAACTGCAAGGGCTCGAATCACAAAGCCTGATCGAGCCAACCGCCCTGACAGTTGATGAACTCACAACTTTCGCGACCTTGGCACGTCCTGACTTGAAGCGCGTCAGGAGCGAGCTTGACCTGGCGCGGGGCGAAATCAAAGTTGCACAGGCTAAAAACATCCCCTGGTTCCATTTTATCGAAGGCTCTTATCGGCAGAGCGACTCCGATTCCACCAGATACAGAGACACCGGCAAAACCTACTCCAACGAGGATGGCGAGCAATGGGCCATACGGGCGGCGGTCAATGTCCCGATTTTCACCTGGCTGGGTGACGAGGTCAACCTGGCGCAAGCCACACTGAATCAAGCCCGGTTTCTAGAGGTTTTCACGCTCAACACCATCCGAGAGGAGGTGCGCAATGGCCTGCAGAATTACCAGGAGGCTTATGCGCAGAAAACGCGCCTGGAAAACCGGGTCAACACCCGCTTGAGCGCATTGGCAGAGCAGATTTCCGGGCTGGACAACACCGGCGCAATCATCGCCACCGACATACTGGAGCTGCGGGAGCAACTCAGTTCATTCAAACAAAGGGCGCGCGAAACGTTTTACAACTGCCTTAAACTCAAACTCTATCTGGAGTCCGTGGTTGGCGGACGCTCATTGAATCAAACGGACATTAACACAGCTTCCCGAAAGTGAGATCAAATCAGGCAAAGATCATTGCCTTGCCATGAGAGCAAGAGGCTAAATCCTCGCCGGGCGCGGAGTCGAGTGGAGAAGTGCGTAAGTGCGTAAGTGCGCGAGTTAAAGAGATGGTGCCGTTAGCGCGGCAGCAAGAAGTGCTTGACAATCGGTTGCAACACTAGTCGCAACTGTAGGAGGCTGACCTTAACCATGCCGCACGAACGAACGACCTTGCGGCGCAAACGCAAACTTTGTCGGAGTGGAATGAACGCACTGCGTTGTTTTTTAGGTGAAAAATCGTAACTGCTCAGGTAGCCGCCCATTTTGGGCGGCTACCTGAGAGTGATTGGTGGTACGCTTGAGCCTGGCTTGTGGGGTGAGGGTTACGAGGTGTTGATATCTGGAATGAATGGATTACCGAGGAACACACGCTGCAACGCATCAAGTGCGCTGACGTTGTTTTTTCGGGCAGTAGAGACATAGCTTCGAATACGGCAGAAGTTCACGAACGACTGGAAGCTGCGGAATGTGCCGGATATCTTTTGCCGTAGTTTCATCATCCGCAGATCACGCTCTGACTGGTTGTTGTCAAATGGGATCGCGAAGTCGCGCATAAAAGCGAGAATGCCGTCGGAGTAGTCGCGGAAGCGATCAAGCAGATTGCGGGCTTTGCTTTGTTTGCGGCGACCCCGCCGCTTCGGCCCGGGCGCTGGTTCCTCGACTGGATTCTGGGCGTAACCAACTTGGACGATCCGCTCATAATCCTTAAGGGAGCGATCCATTTCAGACGGCGGCAGTGCGCTCAGGCCTGCGGCGCAGGCCATGACAACAGCTTCCTTGATGCCCAGCATGTGGTCGATCATCTCCTTGGCCCATTTTTATTTTGCTCCTCCCAGAGGAAGGTTAATTCGCGTATCAGATGGATGTTGCACAAGCCATGGTTGCAGTCGTAGTCGAAGTAGGATTTCCAAAAGTCGTGAACTGCGCAGCCCCGGTAGTAGGCTAAGATGCCAGCCGCGTCCATGGCTTCGCGGCCACGTCGC
>JAQUCE010000096.1 GCA_028686345.1 Kiritimatiellia bacterium | reverse complement strand
AAGCACAGTATATCCGCCGCTATGCGGTGGATGATTGCGAAGCACAGTATATCCGCCGCTATGCGGTGGATGATTGCGAAGCACAGTATATCCGCCGCTATGCGGTGGATGATTGCGAAGCACAGTATATCCGCCGCTATGCGGTGGATGATTGCGCAACAAGCCACGATCAGGCCCGACACCCACTTTTTGGAGGGAGCATTTAACTGTTTTTTCCTAGCCGCTGGAACGGCTAATAGACCACACGTCCTGTTTGACGCTGCCGAATAAAAATCAAAATTAATTGTACTTTATCCTTGCTTTTCATGACGAACCTATGTCATGCTATTTCTATAAATGAAAACCATGTTTGCTCGTGAAAATTGAATTTTTACAGGTGAAAACATTGTTGTCGTTTATCAAGGTTTAACGTGTGTCAAGTATGTCATAAAACAGGAGTGAGAGATGCAACGTGAAAGCAAAAAGCAATCAGTGCGCCGTATGGCGGCGACGCTGTGGGTAGCCGCAGCGCTCTTGTCGTCCGTCAGTTCATCAGCTGACACTTATACCTGGAGTACCAACACAGCTGGCGCTGCGTTGGATGGCTCCGGTACCTGGAACACCTCAACCGCTAACTGGGTTGGCACCGGTGATGTTCATACAGCTTGGAGTAATGCCAATGGCGATACCGCCGCCTTTGGCAGTGGCGGCAGCGCCGGCACCGTCACTCTTGAGAGCGGCATCACAATCGGCGGTTTGCTTTTTAATGCCGGTGTGACGGGTGCGTATACGCTGGCAGGCGGGCCGTTAAATCTGGTCAGCGCCCCGGAGATTGGTGTCAATAATAGTGCCGCCATCAAGGCTGTGGTCGCAGGCGACGGCTTCACCAAAACCGGTGCGGGAGTGTTGACCCTCAGTGCGCCGAATACCTTCACCGGTGACCTCGTTGTTGCAGAAGGAACATTGATTAATACGCTTCGAGTCGATATTGACAATCCGGTTGCCGCCGGTCTGGGGGATATGACCTTTGGCGGACGTATGGTTACAATTAATCCAGGTGCCAAGTTATCCATTAATGCGTCAGATGCAATGGGTGCCTATCGCTACAAGACCCCGGTTGCCTTTGATGTTAACGGAGGAACCCTGGCCAACGGCAGTGGAATGTTCATGTCAATCGGTGATGTCAGCCTGCGGAACGGAGCTCATTGGAGCACGGCTAACGGTGCAAACCCTGCCTACCAAGCATTTAATCTGCGCGGCGCTGTGACTGTCTCGGGCACCTCTGGATCCTTTATTGACACTACCGGCACATCGCTTAACGCTCTTCACCTCGGTGGAACCACCATTCCCGCCACAACGTTTGATGTCAAGTTGACGGGTGACCCGGTTGCGGATCTGACGGTCACAGCCCCTTTGGTCGATGAAGTCTATGTGACCGGTGCGCTGATTAAAAAGGGCGAGGGCAGGCTGATCCTGGCGGCAGATAACAGTTTTGCTGGCGGAATGACTATCTCCGATGGAACCGTACAGATCGGCAACGGTGGCACCACCGGAACAGCGGGCGCGGGTGCGGTTGATCTGGGCTCCGCTGGTTCAAAGCTGGTCTTTGACCGTGCCGGGCGCGTGCTTGTTCCCGGTGAGGTGCGCGGCATCGGCTCTCTCGCCCATCTGGGCAGCGGTGTAGTTATGCTGGCTGGCGGAAACACCTACACTGGTTCTACAACCGTCAGCAACGGCATATTGTCGGTCTCCAGTTTGATCGCTGGATACAACACCCCCGGCTTAATCACAGTTGGGCCCGGCGCTGGACTCACCGTTGATCCACTCCTTTGGAATATAACGGCGCTGGGCAGTCTGCTCGCCAATGCGTCGTTTGCACCGAACTCTCTTTTCGGAGCTGGAACTATCTCGGGTAACGATACGATCTCAGATTCACTTGCCCTCCCCAACCAGATGGGTTTTGTCAAAACAGCACCGCACGTTCTCACCCTCTCCGGCAACAACAGCTATGCTGGCGGAACGTTTGTGATGGGCGGTGTCCTGCGCGCTGACTTCGGAGCCGGAATCTCAGGTTCAACCAACGTGACTCTTAGTGGCGGCAGCTTCTCGCCCATCACCGGCCCCTTGACAGCCGCGCTTGGCACAGGCGTGGGTGAGGTTAACATTGTTCCCGGAACTGCCAGTGGATTCAGCGCGGTTGATGCAGCTCTGACAGTCAATCTGGGGGGTGCCGGTGCAACTCTCGCATGGGGTTCAGCACCCTTTAATCCAGGGCCATTTGTCCTGAATGAGAGCGGGGCCAATACAAACCTGACCCTTGTTAACGGGATCAATTTGAACGCCAGTCGCACCATCAATGTCAATGCGGATACGGCCGAGATCAGCGGGGTCATTGCCAATGGCACTGCCACATCCGCGCTGACCAAGGGTGGCGCGGGAACACTTCAACTCTGCGCCCCCAACACCTACACCGGCGGAACAACGGTCAATGGCGGCACACTTAAACTCTCCGGCGGGGATAACCGTCTCAGTACCGCTGGCGGCATTGCTTTGAACCCCGGAACAACCCTTGATCTTGATGGTAATTCGCAGAGCATTGCATCCGGGAGTTTCAGTATGGCGACCGCTACCACCCTGGCAGGCGGCACAATCAATTACAAGGATGTTGGGTGGTCTCCAGTGAGCAGTGCCACTTTTAAATCCGGCGGCGCTATGAATTCACCCAGTCGCCTGCTTCTGTATTCGGGGCAGGCCCTGACCATCGGATCGGATGCCGGTGCAACGAGCTTTGGCGGTAACGCTCATAGTTCTGCCAATTTTGTCGGTGTCGACCTGAATTCCGCAAACTATCTAACAGTCAACGGCGGTTCTTTAAACTTCACTAACATGGCTGGTGGCATCGGCTACCTCCGCATCGGAAACAACGGTTCTACAGCGGAAAATCCCCGTGGCACGCTGAATCTGAACAACGGTGCGGTCAATGTCGGCCACTCCATGAATATGGGTGGGCGCTACGACAACAACCAGAATGTCGCCTGTTATGGAACCGCCACGCTAAACCTGAACGGCGGCGAGATGAAGGTCGGAACCGGCACCTCCACCGCCACTGCTAACGGCATTAACGGCTGGCTCTACATGGGGAACCTCAACCCCGGGACAGTGAGCAGATCCACGATCAACCTTAATGGCGGATCACTGACTCTGGCTCAGCTCTATGCCGGGACTTACGGCACCAACACAATCAATTTTAATGGCGGCACACTCAGAGCAAGTCAGGATAATGGAACCTTTATCAGCGGCGATAATCTTGCTTGCAATCTTGGCGTGGGTGGCGCTGTGATTGACACTGCCAGCTTTACTGCGGCTATTCAGAGTCACCTGACAGGTCTCGGCCCGCTTGTGAAGCAGGGTGCCGGCACCCTGGTTTTAGACGGTCGCAACACCTATAGCGGAGTGACACATGTCAATGAAGGTACGCTGAGATTGGCTGGCGGAGTGGGCTTTAACAACCTAAAACTGCACCTGGATGCCTCTGATATTTCAACTCTGGCGCAGAACTCTGACGGCAGCATACCTGTGGTAAACTCCGGTGATCCGGTTGGCTATTGGGGCGATCTGAGCCTCAGCGCTAAACCCGCGACCCAGGCAACCGCGGCCCGCCGTCCAACCTACAAAACCAATGTGGCTGAGTTCAATGGCATGCCGGTACTTGAGTTTGACGGTGCGGACGACGACATCACCTCGCTGCTGGATATCAATGCCTCTAAAATCCCCAACATGACAATCATGATGGTTTGCCGTCAGGTATCCTACAAAAACAACGGTGGTCTATGGGGTCACGACAACGGTGGCTGGGACCGACTGCAGCTGTTAAACTTCAGTAACACAAGAGGCAATAACCGGATTGCCGGTAATAATGAAAGCTTGGCAGTAAACGGCATGAATACCAATGCGGTTTTGATTTATTCGGCAGTTCTCAGAGACGGCGTGACTGGCGGCTCATACCTCTATATTGATGGGGCCTCGGGTGGAAGCGCAGGCTTGCCAGCCTTTACCTCAAAGGAGGTTAGTACTGGACATCCGTCTATCACGCTAGCTAACATCAGCGCTGGCAATAGTTATCGCGGCCACATCCAGATCGGTGAAGTCATGGTCTTTGATGCGGCGCTCAGTGCTACGGCCCGCGTTAGTGTTGAAAGCTATCTGCGTGATAAATGGCTGGGAGTCTCTGACCCTGTGCCGCCTATATTACAGGCCGGCAGTGTAGCCAAGCTTGAGGGCGGGCTGCTGGATGGACTTGCACTGCACCTGGATGCTTCGGAGCTCACAACTCTGGCGCAGAGCTCTGATGGAACCGGTGCCGTCACAACTACCGGTGATCCAATCGGCTATTGGGGCGACCTGAGTTCCAGCGATTTGCCTGCCACCCAGGCGGCTGCTGCCAGTCGTCCTGTTTATAAAGCCGCTGTGGCTGAGTTTAACGGACTGCCGGTGCTTCAGTTTGACGGAGCAAATGACCAGCTCACCTCGCAACTGAATATCAATGCCGCTAATATACCTGAGATCACTATCCTGATGGTCTACCGTAAACTCGCGGTTTCAATTAGCGGTGGCTTGTGGGGTCACGATGATGGAGGACACGACCGCTTTCAATTGCTCGACTATAACGCTGCAGGTGCTAACAATATTGCTACCGCTGGTTCAATGACGAATGTTAAGGGGATGAACAACAGCGATGTTCTGATCTACACTGCTAAATTGAAGAACGGAGTGGCAGGAGGCTCTGTGGTTTATATCAACGGAGTTGCCGATGACTCCACTGGTCTGCCTGCCTTCACATCAAGCGAGGGCTCAGGTCAGCCCTCTTTCACGTTGGCATGTATCGGAGCAAACAAAACCGATTTTTATGGCAACATCCAGATTGGAGAAGTGCTGGTTTACAACTCCGCCTTGAGTGATGAAAAGCGCAGCGCGGTAGAGTACTACCTGCGGGATAAGTGGGTTGATGGCGTTCCCGGTATTATTGAGGTTGCCTCCGGCGCAGTTCTGGATCTGGATGGCGCGCTCCAGACCTTGACCTCGGTCAGCGGCAGCGGCACAGTTGCCAATGGCACTCTGACGGTCAATGATGAGATCTCGCCTGCCGGCAGTGCCATTGGAACTTTGGGCCTCTCCAACCTCTCGGTGAAAGGGACTTTCCTCGCGGATGTGGCGACCGATGGAGCAAGCGACTGCCTGGTTGCCAGCAATGATACTGATCTGAGTGGCCTGACCCTGCAGGTAGTTGATACAACTCGGTTGGTCATTGGGCAGCGATATACCATTGTTACCTGCACTGGTAATCTGATTGGCTCATTCGTCGTGACCAATCTGGAAGAGCCCTGGATTGTCAAATATGACCGGACTCCGGGTGCCGCCACGGCAAAGATATGCTGGCAGCCAGCAGGAAGTGTGATTCTGGTCAAGTGAAGCCACTGGACTAAAGTCTAGCAAACATTAGGCTCATGTGGCCCATTAGGCCCATAACTAAGAAAAGCAGCCGCACTGGTGCGGCTGCTAAGAGAAATTATGCCACCAAAGCAAGAAGCAAAATACAGCGCCCCGAGCCTTGAGCGAGGGTTGAAGATACTCGACTATCTAGCCCGCCACCCATGTGGCAAGGGACAGGTGGATATTGCCCAGGCTCTCAAGTGTCCGGTTAGCAGTGTTTTCCGCATTACTCTCACGCTGGAGAAGCTCGGCTGGCTGGAGCGTGATCCGGAGACCAAGGTTTTCCGCCACACTCAGAAGATGCTGATGCTGGGACAGCAGGCCCTCTCGGAGAGCGATCTGCTCGGCTGCTCTCTGCCGATTATGCGGGAGCTGCGTGATGAGTTGGGGGATACCATTTTAATTGGCGTGCTGAATGGAACAGAGATCATTGTGCTGGAACAGGCCCTCGGTTCGCAGCTCTTCCGCTTCTCTGTCAATGCCGGCCATCGCATCAAGGTACACTGCTCCGCACCTGGCAAGGCGATCCTGGCTTACCTGACAGAGATCCAGGCTGCCAAAGTTATTCAGCAGATTGAGTTTAAACGGTTTAATGAGAACACCATCACCACCCCGGCGGCATTTCGTGCGGAGTTGAAGAAGGTGCGGGAGCTGGGTTACGCTGAAGATAAGGGTGAGGAGTACGCCGGCATCTACTGCGTTGGCTCGACTGTCTTTGACCGCACCGGGTTTCCGGTGGCCTCGATCTGGGTCACTGGTCCTGCCATGCGCGTCACCCCGGATGTGATCCCGGGAATCGGCGCGAAGATGCGCGCTGGCGCATTGCGGATCTCACAGAGGATGGGGTGTAATTTGAAGGGCGAAGGGTGAAGGGTGAAGGGTGAAGGGTGAAGGGCGAAGGGTGAAGGGTGAAGCAAGATGGGCCAGATGAGCCGGATGGGCCCTATGTGAGCTAAGCACCCATCGCCGTGGGCGAACCACATAAGGCCCATAAGGCCCATAAGGCCCATAAGGCTTCAACCATTTTAACTTAACAAGGAAAACATAACGATGAACATACTTGATCAATTTAAACTGAATGGCAAAGTCGCCATTGTGACTGGCGCCGGTCAGGGGATCGGCAAACGCGTGGCCCTCGGCTACCTGCAGGCTGGTGCCAAGGTGGTGCTGGCAGCGCTGGCGGATGATAATCTGACAACCACGGCCGCGGAGTTTGAGCAGCTGTTTCCAGGGTGCTCAGTGGCTGCTCCCTGCAATGTGACCTCGCAGACTTCGGTGGATGCCTTGGTGGCGGCTACCCTGGAAAAATGGGGGCGGATCGATATTGCGGTCTGCAACGCCGGGGTGGTCTCTTTCAATGGCCTTGAAGCAATGCCGCTGGATGAGTTTGAGCGCATCATAAAGGTCAATGTTAGCGGCGTTTTCCTGACCGCTCAAGCCTGTGCTCAGCAGATGATTAAACAGGGCCGAGGCGGCAGCGTGATTGTCACAGCCTCAATGTCCGCCACTGTGATCAATACACCCCAGAAGATCGGCCACTACTGCGCCTCCAAAGCCGCTGCCAAACAGCTGGCCAAGGCAATGGCCGTTGAATTTGCCCAGCACAACATCCGCGTCAACAGCATCAGTCCCGGCTATATCATGACCGAGCTGGTGGAGCCGCTGACTGATATGCACGCGCTCTGGAAACCCCAAATTCCGATGCGCCGCCTCGGCACCCCCGAGGAGTTGATGGGCCTCTACCTCTACCTGGCCTGCGATGCCTCCCGCTACATGACCGGCTCCGACCTGATCATTGACGGCGGTTTTACGAGTGTGTAGGGCAGTGCCAGTGGTCGGTGGCGAGTGGCCAGTAAGCAATGCCACGAGGTCACCAGGTCACCAAGTCACCAAGTCACCGGCCACTGGCCACTACTCACCATTTACAAAAGGAACTTTTTTGCCATGACTCCACAAGAAATAGCCGCCATGATTGATCTCAGCGCGGTGCGTGCTGAGAGCACGCTAGATGATCTCAGGGCCTGCGCCGAGTTGGCAATCGCGTACGGCTGTATCGCTGTCTTTGCACTGCCTGCCCATACTCCGTATCTGATCAACTTGCTCGCTGGCAGTCAAACCTTTGTTGGCGGGGTGGTGGGTTTTCCAGGGGGCGCTGAGACCACGGCAACCAAAGCCGCCACCGCCGCTGAGCTGTTAGCCATGGGCTGCAAAGAGATTGATATGGTCAATAATATTGCCTGGTTGAAAGCCAATGAAAAACAACACTATATCAATGATGTTCACGCCGTGGTGGAAGCCGCGTCCGGCAAGCCGGTTAAGGTCATCCTGGAGTGCCACTGGCTGAGCGACCAGGAAATTGTAAGTGCCTGCGAGTGGTGCGTGGAGGCGGGAGCCTCCTGGGTCAAGACCGGCACGGGCTGGGCACCCACCGGCGCAACACTGGAGAACACCGCCCTGATCAAGCAGAGTGTCGGCGAACGCTGCCAGGTGAAGGCCGCCGGCGGGGTGCGCGACTTGCAGACCCTGTTGGCCATGTATGATGTTGGTGTGCGCCGTTTTGGAATCGGCGTACGCACCGCCGCAGCCATCCTCGATCAAGCCGCTGGTGGCGGTAAAACGGCGGCTGATGAGAGTTACTGACAGAAACTTGGTAATCTTCGCAGTTTGCCACAGAGGCACAGAGGCACAGAGGTTTTGCTTTGTAGAAACTAATAACATTGTGAAAGCAAAGCATATTTTGTATCGATGAGGCAAACGTAATTATGGCTTACATTCTTGCATATGATTTTGGAACGGGCGGCATCAAGGCTTCGCTCTACAATGACCAAGGGCATTGCTTGGCCGATGGCTTTGACGCCTACGAAACCCTCTATCCAGCACCGGGTTTCCATGAACAGCGTCCGCAGGACTGGTGGCAGGCCACAGTGCAAAGCACCCGCAAGCTCCTGGCCACCGCGCCATCAGGTGCGGCGTCCGAGGTGACCGCGATCGGCATCTCCGGTCATAGTCTGGGTGTGGTTCCCATGGATGCGCAGGGGCGGCTGCTGCGCGAGGCAGTGCCGATCTGGTCGGATGCGCGACCCGACACTCAGCCTGCCGAGTTTTTTGCCCATATTGCGGAGGCGGATTGGTACAACCTGACTGGCTCCGGTTTCCCGCCGCCGCTCTACTCGATCTTTAAGCTGATGTGGTTCCGCGACCATGAACCAGAGATGTTCAAACAGATCTACAAGGTGCTGGGAACCAAAGACTATATCAACTTCAGGCTGTGCGGCGTGATGGCCACCGATCAATCTTACGCCTCCGGCTCAGGGGTCTATGACCTGAGGCAACGCCGCTACTGTGAGAAGCTCCTCTCCGCCGCAAGCATTCCGCGGGAGCTGCTGGCAGAGATTGTGCCGTCCACCCATGTTCTTGGGTGTTTGACCGCTGATGCCGCAGCAGAGTTGGGGCTCTCCCGCAAGGTGCAGGTGGTGGCCGGCGGTGTTACTAACTCTTGTATGAGTCTGGGCGCTGGCGCGTTCAAGGAGGGGCGCGCCTATAACTCGCTGGGCTCCTCCAGCTGGATTGCACTCTCATCATCGGCCCCGCTACTGGAGCCAATCAAGCGTCCGTATGTTTTCGACCATGTGGTGCCAGGCCAGTATGTCTCCGCGCTGGCGATCTTTGCAGCGGGATCTTCGCTCTCCTGGGTCGCTTCGCAGCTTTGCCGCGACTTGAAGTTACGCGCGGAGAGGGAGGGCGTGAGTCTTTACCGCTTGATTGACGAAGAGGCGGCCACCTCCCCGCTGGGTGCCAACGGAGTGCTCTTCAACCCCTCTTTAGCAGGCGGCAGCTCGCTGGATCTAACCCCGGCTGTGCGCGGAGCATTTATGGGTCTGGATCTGCGTCAGACCCGCGCCGATCTGCTGCGGGCTGCGATGGAGGGTATCGCTTTTGGGCTACGCGGCGTGCTCGATGAATTGCGAGCTATGACGCAGGTGGCTGAGCCGCTGACCCTTGTGGGTGGCGGTGCCAACAGTTTGTTCTGGCGTCAGATCTATGCAAATGTGTATCATATGTCTGTTGTGCGCAGTAATGCCGGACAGCAGGCCGCCGCACTCGGTGCCGCTGTGATTGCCGGTGTAGGCACTGGAATCTGGCCTGATTTCGGGATTGTCGACGCGATCTCCGCTGCAACCGAGCGCAGCGAGCCAGATCCGCAGAGCGCCGCCCAATATGAACAAATTTTACTGAAATACCAACAGGCCGCCAAACTGCTGGGGGTGTGGGCGTAGGGGATTAAGAAGTGGCTGGTGGCAAGTGGATACCCGAGTTATTGGCAAGCAAGTCACCAGGTCACCGAGTTACCTGGTCACCAAGTCACCAGGTCACCAGGTCAAAAAACAGCTTGCAGCCTGAACTGCGGAGCAGCTCGCAAGATATAAGCCGCAGGTCGGAGATCATTTCCGGTCGCCCTTCGACCCCGACCCCGAGTCGCAGGCACGGAGCTACAACCAAGTGAGCAAGTTACAAGGAACAAACCATGAAAAAAACATTACCATTACTATTCGCTTTAACCGCGGCCAGCATGGCAGCCGCCGCTGAGATCCGCTTTGATTTTGAGAGTGGTGATCTGCAGGGGTGGCAGGTGGTTGACGGCGCCTTTGGCAAGCTCATCACTGACCGCGCAACCGAGCACCATAGCCCAAAACCGTATACCAAGCAGGGCACCTGGTTTCTCTCAACCTTGGAGAGTGCTGATGGCACCAAACCGGATGACAGCTTTATCGGCATGGTGGAGTCGCCGGTGGTGGTTCTGAGCGCACCGCAGATCTCAATGAAGGTCGGCGGCGGCGCGGGTGAGGATGTTTATGTCGCGGTCTGCACGCTTGACGGTAAAGAGGTTGCGCATGCCCGCGGCGACAACTCTCAGACCATGGTGCCGCGAATTCTGAACCTGCCGGAGCTGGTTGGCAAGCCGGTCTTTTTCCGGGTCAATGACGCCGCCGACGGCGGGTGGTGCCACATCACCCTGGATGAGTTGATCTGTCAGGGGACGATTGATCAACCAGCATCAGAGCAGCGCTTTAAAAACCGCAAGGCAGAGATTTTCAGGGCCAGCGGGGGGCTGGGAGAGGAGAGCCTGCGCACAGCAGTCAAAGAGCTGGGGGAGATGTTTGGCGAAGAGTACCCTGCCGAGCGGTTTTTGGCAGCTATTGATGTGGCCGTGGCAGCTGTTGATGCAAAGGCCATGGCTAAGCTGAGGAGTGAAGCTCTGGTACGCGCCAATCCCTTGTTGACCAAGCATCCGATTCTTTTTGTGACGCGTAAGCAATACCGTCCTGACCATCACAACACAGCGACCCTCTTTCAGGTCAACGAGATTAATACCCGCAGTTACGACACAGAGGGGAGCTTGAAGTTACTGGATGTTAAAAGCAACACCGTGAAAGAGCTGTTCACCCCAGGCCCTGGTGCCACGGTTCGTGATCCAGAGGTTGACTTTGACGCGCAGCGCATTGTCTTTTCCATGCGCAAGAGCATGGACGACAACTATCATATCTACACCATCAACAGCGACGGTTCGGGGTTGCGGCAGTTGACATCCAACCCGGAGGTGGCGGACATTGATCCGCTCTGGCTGCCGAACGGCGATATTGTCTTTTCCAGCTCACGCGAACCCAAGTACTGTATGTGCAACCGCCATATCATGTGCAACCTCTTCCGGATGGAGAGCGATGGTGCCAACATCTATCAGATTGGCAAGTCCACTCTCTTTGAAGGTCACGCCGCGCTGTTGCCCGACGGACGCATACTTTACGACCGCTGGGAGTATGTTGACCGCAACTTTGGCGATGCGCAGGGGCTATGGGTCTGTAATCAGGATGGCACTGGCCACGCAATCTACTATGGCAACAACACAACCAGCCCTGGCGGTGTGATTGATGGCCGCGCATTGGCAGAGGGCGGCAAAGCGATTGCGGTTTTAGGCTCCTGCCATGATCGCCCCTGGGGGGCATTAGGCATTATCGACCGCTCTCTCGGGGTGGATGGAGCCGAGCCTATTCTGCGCACCTGGCCCGCAGATTTTAA
Source organism: Kiritimatiellia bacterium (assembly GCA_028686345.1). Lineage (GTDB taxonomy): Bacteria > Verrucomicrobiota > Kiritimatiellia > RFP12 > UBA1067 > M55B167. Next base: position 9,264 of record JAQUCE010000096.1, on the reverse strand, counting down.
AAAGAAGATTACAGTCAAGGGGCAGGACTTTGATTCAACCGTGCGTATGAAAACCAAGTATGAGGATCCATGGCCGCTGGATGATGAGCACTTTCTCTGTTCCCGTCAGACAGGCAAAGGCGAGGAGATGGGCATTTACTACCTTGATCTGCATGGCAATGAGGTGCTGGTTCACAGCGAGAGCCCTGGCTGTTATGACCCCATGTTGCTGGCAACCAGCAAGAAGCCGCTGGAACATGTGGTGCGCCGCAACTTCAGTGATCCTAAAGGCAAAGGGGCCTTCTATGTGCAGAATGTCTATATTGGCACACACATGAAAGGGGTTGCCAAGGGGTCAATTAAATACCTGCGGGTGACTGAATCGCCTGAGAAACGCAGTTGGTCGCAGCAGGGCTGGGGCGGACAGGGCGAGCAGGCGGCTGGTATGAACTGGTTGAATTTTGAGAACAAGCGCATCCTGGGAACAGTCCCGGTGGAGGCGGATGGTAGCGCTTATTTTGAGGTGCCAGCCAACACCTATCTATTTTTCCAGGTGCTTGATGAGTATAAAGTCATGGTGCAATCCATGCGCTCCGGGATCTATGTCCAGCCAGGCGAGACCTATGGCTGCGTGGGCTGCCATGAGAGTCGTGTGGGTGATATCCCGCAAACAGGCGCCCGTCCTGTCGCGTTAATGCGTCCGCCCAGTAAACTGGAGGGGTGGTTTGGCCCGCCGCGTCGATTCAGCTTCCAGCGGGAGGTTCAGCCGATCTTTGATAAGCACTGTGTTGCCTGTCACGGCTATGGGGGCGAAGCGGCAGACAAACTCAACCTCTCCGGCGACCGGGATGTGGTCTTCAGCACCTCTTATGTTGATCTGTGGACCAGCGGGGTGATCAGCTGCATCGGCGGCGGGCCGGCCGCGCTGCAGGATGCCTATGCCTGGGGCAGCCGCCGTTCCAAGCTGATCACACAGCTTTTCAAAGGCCACAAAGAGGTTCGTCTTTCGAATGAAGAGCTGGAGCGTCTGATCACCTGGGTTGATATGAATGCTCCCTATTATCCCTTTTACGAGTGTGCTTATTCTGAGAACCTGGCTGGCCGCTCGCCTTTGAACAACCAGGAGATCGGGCGCATCACCAAACTGACCGGCAAGAACATTGCGCGGGGTCACGGCCCTCGCCAGCGTTCCACCATCAGCTTTGAGCGTCCGGAGCTGAGCCGCATTCTGGCCGACCTGCCAGCTGATTCCCGTGAGCGGGAAGAGGCCCTCGCGATTATCCGGGAAGGGGCCAAACGATTAAAAGAGCTGCCCCGCGCGGACATGGAGGGCTTTGTGCCGAATGAGATTGATCAACTGCGTGAAGAGCGTTACCAGCGCCGCCTGGAGGTTGAGCGAACGGTTTATAAAGCCATCCGTGATGGGCTCAAGATATACGACTAAAGCAGCTTTCCGGTGCAACTAAATTGAGTTTATCAGTGTGCGAAAGCTATGCGTACTCATTGATAAGTTGATGGTTATGAGCCCGCTGCTTTAGAAACAAACGCTGCGCGTTTGGAGAAACGAAGTTTGTTGTTTTTAAAGTAGCACAGGCATCCCGCCTGTGTTGGGCACGGAATTCACAGCCGAGACGGCTGTGCTACTTTTTGCCCTTGAAAAAAACTAGCTACCGATTAGTGCCGCATGCTTGTATGTTAACCTCTGAAAACCGTGAGTTGGTGGCTGTTTTAAATGTCGTCTTAAGCTCTTTCAATCAACAACTTATGACAATGGCTGCTGTGGCTGGTCGAAAGAGATAAGGATTGAGATTAGGATTAGGATTAAGATTACCCACCGACAACATGTTTTTACTGATCTGGTCAGCCGCATAGCGACTGACTTCCTTCCGTGCTTACTCCCTTGACAAGACGCGGGAGAAGGAGGTCGTTCGCTATGCGGGCGACGCGAATGATCTTCAAAGTGATCTTATACATTTGCGGAGATTCGCGGGTAAAAAAAATCTGAGAACTCTACTCTGTGCTGCCTCTGTGAGAGATAAAAAACATATCCTAAAATAATTTTGAAACCACAAAGCAACACAAAGATCACAAAGAAAATAAAACTGAAATAAATAGCGTCAAACCTCACCTTTGTGTTTCCTTGTGTCCTTTGTGGTTTCAGATAAAATTTAGTTGCGGCTATGCTGCGCTAGGTTCTTTGTGTCCTTTGTGGTTAAAAATCAGCTACGTCCCATTCGCGTAAAGTCACGTTATTCGTAGTGCAAATATAAAATGAACGAGTATTCAGAAAAAATGGTCAAAACACTAAGTTTTTCACGTCTATGTCCAGTGGTCTGAGCTCCGATTTCCAATCGGACAACTCCCGGCGCAATCGGGAGCTCCTGACGTTCGGCTGCGTCTTTGGTTTACGATAGCGGAGACTATGATGGCCGGCGGTTTTCACGAGCGGAGTTTTTAATCGTTGCCCGCTATCGTCGATTAACGCTGTTCTATGAGCGGTATGTATCGCTCATAGAGCGACTATTACACTAAACTCCTATAAGCGTTCGGCAAACAACTTCTTATAGTGCTTTGCAGTGCCAATTAGGTGGCTACCTTGGGCTTCCTCGTCTTTGCATAGGACAGGGACTTTGGAATCTTTGAGTATACTTGATCTCCTCTGGATCATTCACGAAATCGAGAACAAAGGTATCCTTTTTTTGCAATGTAGGTGTCGAAGGATTGCTTATATCGTACGGCTTCCAACCGTGAACCTGTGACGACCATTGCCTTTGCTCGTCCGCCGATTTTATGGCGACTGAAGTTCTGGAAATGCTCTATCATGACCTCTGTCTTCTGAGAAATGTTGTGCGGATGCAGTCGCATGTAACGACTCAGGGCACGGGCTGCTTTTTTGCGTTCAACATTAGGGTCATCTTCGCAGGCTTTCAGCAACTTGTAGTATGTCTTATAGGTGACATAGTTTTTCAATACATCCTCGATAAAGCCCTCTTCGATCGCCTGTCGCATCGTGTACTTGATCTTTGTGCTAACAGGGTTCCCGCCAAAGACCTTCAGTGTTTTGTGCTTTGGTGTTGCGGTGAAGGCAAAAAAGCTGAGGTTTGGCTGTTTTCCTCGTTTAGCCATACTGCGATACATTCGTTCGAGATTCGATTCTCCCTCCTCAGCGGCGGTTTTCTTTGCCTTTTCCCGTAATGCCTCGCCTCCAAGAACTTCCTTAAGATCGGTCGCCGTTTCACCAGATTGAGAGCTATGAGCTTCGTCGATGATCACCGCGCATTTGCGGGTAGGCAGGTGGCTGTGAGACTCTCCACGCTCTTCAGACATTTTGAGGAGCTGCTGGGAGACAAAGGGGAACTTTTGCAGCGTGGTGATGATGATCGGCACCGCGTTTTCTAATGCTTCCGCAAGCTGCCGGGAGTCCTCGTCGATCTTTTCGACAACTCCAATGTGGCCAGGGGGATTCCGTTCACGCTCAAGGTTACATCAAGGCTGTCATTGGGACGTTTTGCGCTGAAATGAAGCTGGCGTGTGATTCCGAGGATATTGCCAGCATACCGCGCTTCAAGTTCAGGGTTGAGCCCATGGGCGGGTTTAAAAAACGCAATTCTCAGCGTCTTGCCGTAGCATTTGAATCCATGGCGCAGGGTGGCCAGCACTCCGTGGATATCCATCCACTTGCAGAGCGCGGAAATCACCCGTTCTCCGGTCTTTTCCTGGTGCAGGGCTTCCAGCTTCTGCCATGTTTTAGGCTGCGTTTTGCGGATAAACCTCAACGCTGCCGCGGGAAAGATCGCTAACTCAGCATCGAAGTCCTTTGGGACAATAAATTGGTTCCATTACCAAACAAAAGACCGTAGTCACTACCCCCGCCATGAGAACGACCACGTTCCGTTAGCTTCGGCCTGAGCTGTGCCAGTTACAATGAGCAGCAGAAACCATCCTATTGTGAATAATAATAAATCTCATTTGTGGCACCGTCATGTTTGCAAAATTGAACTAATTTGTGAAAGAAGTATCAGTCATCAGCGAAAGGCACAAAACGCCACTGTTCGCCGCCATACACGAGGTCTAGTTTCAGATACTTTTTCAAATTGTTCTTTTTTCTAGTCCATACCTTGCAGCCTAACCATGTCTTGCCGTTTTCTGATTTAAATTCAAAAGAAAGCATGGATGGATAGTAATAATATAAACCGCCAAAGACATCAATGTGTTTTGCGATAGAATCCGCCTCAACGTCTTCTGGAGTGTATATGCGTCCTTGAAGCGGATGCCACCATTTTAGCTGAAACGCTTGTATGGTCGTATTACTGGGGGTCATGTTTTGTGCTGTGGACAGAAAATTGGATAGCCCACTTATGGCCACCTGTTGCTGGTTGGTGAGTGATATTTTTGCAATGTAATTTGAGCTGCTGCTAATTTCGATGGCGAAATAATTAGTTCCACCAAACACCTTGTAAAGGGACAATGGAAAATCAGAGGGTGTCGTCGCATCATCGAGCGTCATGCGTCCCGCGTAGACTCCATATTGCGGATCTGAGGCTGTCAAACTACGGAAAACGGCATTTGTTGTTGGATTATATGCGAGAATTTCTTGCACATCATCCCGTATCGCAACTTTGACCATTGCTGTCAAATTTGTATCCGTAAACAATAACCCATATGTGTTCTTCTCCCATTGTAATGTGCACGATAATTCAGGAACTTGCGAATAAGAAAGAGAAGTAGAACCTAAGAGCAATATAACCGCTAATTTATGTTTCATGTTTTATGGCATCCTTTCATTGAGGCCTGTTTACTTTATTCGCCCACAAATTGGTTGTTGCCGGCTCAGGATCCCTGCTTACAGAACCAAGCCAATTCATCGTTGGTGCAGCCAAGGCTCTGTACGCCGCCGGCAGTTCTGCCAGCCAGTTCGTCTCAACCGAAAAGTGGTTGTACCAAACAATGCCGAGGCAGTGATGGTATCGTTTGTCTTCCTCCGATTCTTCCGGATGACGTCCGGTAAAACAGGTGTTGACAGCCGAGTGGCTGAAGCCGATCGTCCAGTGCGGCCCGTCGTCACAGGTGCAGCCGACCGCGGTGCAAAAGGACGAATCGCTGTACCCCGGCGTGTGCCACGGCAAACTCTGTTCCGCGCCGCGGATCCCGCCGATTGCTTCGCACTGGCGGAAGGAGAAAATGACCTTGCCGTAGATGAACGGATACACTGAAGTCACGACGCAATTTATTGGTTGAACAAAAATTATCTTAGACGATTGATATATTGCCTCTTATAAGGCCAACTGTCAACTGACATTGTTTAGCAAATTGTCATAAAGTGACAGTTCATTGCAAGAATAGAGTTTTGTGAACATAAATTAGACAAAAATGCGAAAAGGGCGCGTTCGATTTTTTTTTCTACCTAAAAAACAACCTAGCGCACCCTTTTCACCTCAGCGTGATGAATCATCCACCGACGGCAAATTTAAAGACGTCATCATAAAGCTCTCCATCACCGCCCCGACCAATATACATACCCATGCGTTTTCGGATGTGGTCAGTGGACGAGAGAGTCTTGATATTGGTTTTGTTATATTTTCTGTTGCATTCTGTCGGTGGTAGGGGTAAACTGCATTCATTGTTTGAAAAAGTGGCAGGGTGCAGTTACCAAAGCGTTATGCCGAACGATTCGCCACGCTTTGTTTAGTAATTCACAACAGGAGCATCGGTGTATAAACGATTTGTATCACGGTTCAAATCACGGACTGGCTTGGCACCATCTTTCAGGTCGCTAGCTTTAATAACGAGTGCCATCACGCTGACTCTCGCATTAACTGTGTTGAACTCGCGGGCGGATAAAGTGATCAATCTGGATAAATTTTATCTCCGGCTTTATGATCATCTGAGTGCCACTGAAACCCTTTGCGTTCAGGATCTGGTGGATCAGTATCTGAGTGATCAGAATATTTTCGCCTATATCGCCCCTCCCGCAGCTGACTTCACGCTCTTTCAGCCGGGTGCCACCATCTATATTCCCGAAAAAAACGCTTTTTCGCGGGAGTTCCTTCAGAATCTGATCAGCTCGGAGGAGAGCGGCAAGTTCAATTCCATTATCTGGATTTATGAAGATGCAAAAAGTCCCGGACGGGATCTGGTTATTGAAAATGACTACGGCATTGAGCTGCTCCGTATCGCCCGGCAAGAGGGCTATTCCTCCGATTGGGTTGTCCGTAAAATCTATCCGGATTATGAGCTTTATCCCTCTTATTTTCAGGAATATTTATATTCCATTTTTGATCCCTCCCGTATTTTCATGCGCTACACGGTAATTGTCGGCGAGGTGGATTTGGCAGGCTATGTCGAAGAAAAGGTCGCCAGGATGGAGCTAGCCCGGTTGGAATCATCTATGATGACGCGCATTCCGGCAACGCAAGCGGTCACCAATCTGATGTTCACCGCAGTTAAGCCGCAAACCAACAATACTGTTAAGCTGATCATCGCCTGGCCGGATAATGGGCTTGCCACTAATAAACTCGAGATCTTCACCTGCGACAACCTCAGTACTGGCGCGTGGAGCTTTGCGGAGACAGTGACAATCGATCTTTCGACCAACCGCCACGAGTGGATTGATTATGACGGACACACCAATCGTACAAGCCGTTTTTATGATTGCTTCACGCTAGAGGATAGCGATGGCGATAATATCACCGATGGTTGGGAAAGACTGATCTACAAAACCAATATATACACCAATGACAGTGATGGAGACACTGTTTCTGATTATGATGAGGTTTTTTCTTACTGCTACACAAATGTCACCTACAACACAGTCACGCAGGGCACTGATCCCAATAATGCCGATTCAGATGGCGATGAACTCAGTGATGGAGAGGAGCTGTATTATGGCACTGATCCATGGCGGGGGGATACTGACGGTGATGAAATAAATGACGCATCCGAGGCTACGCAATATTATCTTATGGCCTGGGGTGATGAGGAGCATAAATCATATTTCCGCACGCTTCCCGCATCTGCGGTTGCGCTTAGCAGTTATCATGTGTGGGGAGACCGGGCCGTGTGCCTACTGGAAAACGGCGGAGCTGTTGAACTTAGGGATAGCGGGGATTTGTTAGACTCACCTGGTTTCGCCACAAATTTTGTGTCTACCTCAGTTGGGCAAAGTCACAGATGCGCTTCAACCGAGATAGGAGGGCTTGTGTTCTGGTGGTGTAATGCAGATACCCCTTTTCTGCATGAAAACGGTGAAGCATCGGTTCAGCAGGTTGCCTGCGGACGTGGTCATACAGCAGTGCTTCTAGCAAATAAAACGGTTCGTTCATATTACCACTATGGCTACGGATACTCTGGCGAAACTAATCAGCCGCCCCAGATGACTAACGCCATTGCTGTCGCCACCGGCAACAAGCATACACTAGCCCTGCTTGATGATGGAAAGGTTTTGGCTTGCGGTCAATACAATTGCATTATCAGAAGAAAAAACAATTCGGTGTTTGCTTGGGGACAAGGCTGCGGTGATACCAAAATGACCAATCTTGTTTTTGAAACAACGGTCAAAGAGATTCGTGCCGGTGGTGAGGGCATGGCGGTTATTCTTGAAAATGGTAAAACTACTATGATCAATGTCCGGCAGCCAAGCTATCTTCGAACCATGGATTGTCATCCTTTAGGTCGCAGCAATGCGGTTGCCATTGTTTCAACCAATCCGCTCAATCCTGATACCGATGGTGACGGTATGCCTGACAAATGGGAGATTGATAATGGTTTAAATCCGTTGTCGACCAGAGAACTGCTAAGCTCTTATTCAGACCCTGATGGCGATGGTTTAACAAACCTGCTGGAATATCAAAACGGCACCAACCCTCAGCTTGCAGATACAGACAGTGACAAAATCAACGACTACGACGAGGTCTTTGGGCCAACCGATCCACTTGACCCTGATACTGATAATGACGGCTTGCTGGATGGCGATGAGCTGGTTTGCGGATCAAATCCTCTTGACCCTGATACGGATGGCGACACGTTGCTGGATGGTGACGAAGTTCACATTTATCACTCAGACCCGTTGTCGCGGGACAGTGATGGTGACGGACTTTACGATCAGGAGGAGGTTAATCTCTATTATACCGACCCTGTGCACCCTGATACAGATGATGATGGACTGCCTGATCCTTGGGAGATCTATTATGGGTTCAAACCGCTGGTCTGGAATGATTCCTCAATCGACTCCGATGGCGATGGGCTGACTGACAAACAGGAGGCCAATGTATATACTGTCATTCGTACCGCATCTCCCCTGACAATGGGAATAAGCACTATGGCGACAATGTCATTCGCACCTGATCTCTGGATGGGATGGACTCTATCTGGTCTCAATCCGTATCTCTCTGACAGCGACTGGGATGGAACGCTGGACACTCATGATATTGACCCGCTGGACTATCTGAGCCGCGATGTCGCCAACAATAACACCACCGTCTTGATGACGCTGACCATTGGCGATGGTAGCGGAAGTCACTCTGAAAAATATGCGTTAAATGTCGGCCCCTACAGAGTGCACATGCCGCATGTGAATCAGAGTTCATACATGTTTTCCGCAAGTTTCCGTGTGCCTTGCAGTATGAATTACAGCGGGGCGGTAACCTCGCTGTATGATGACGACCCTGATGGCGACTATGATGCGTATGTTACTGGTAATGGTTTAGCAATAACACCTTCTGGAGTTCTTGGCAAGTACGGATATACTGGCTTCAACTCGGGAAGCAAACCTTTCACGCTGACAACCCCTGCCTCGACACCCTCGAATAAAGCCGCCGACTCCGCTTCCAAAGATCCAGCAAACGCCGAGAAGGCCGACCCTGTCAACGCCATCTCCGGTAACGTCACCATCGCCCGCACCGACGCGGCCATCAACTGCCCCGGCCTCCCGCTTGTCTTTGGCCGCTACTACAACAGCTCCACCCTCTTCGGCGGCGGAGCACTCGGCCCCGGCTGGGCACACAGCTATGAGATCAGACTTGGCAATGATGAAACCAATGCCCTCTATAAAGCATCCTCCGGCACAATCCGTCGTCTGCACCTTCCCGATGGACGCACCTATGCTTTCAGCAAAACAAACGGAGTGTACACCGCCGCAGATGATATGGAGCTCACCCTGGCAAGCTGCGGTGCCGACCAGTGGAGCGTCAGCCGCCCCGGCGGCTTTGAGTGGATATTCGATACTCAGGGCCAGATAGTTTCAATGTCCGACTGTCAGGGCAACTCCCTCGCGCTGGCATACGTGCT
>JAQUCE010000192.1 GCA_028686345.1 Kiritimatiellia bacterium | reverse complement strand
GGGTGGAGTCCTTTGAGGTGATTCCATAGCGGCCATCAGCACCTGCCGCAATCTGGACACATCCCGAGGGAGAGGAGTTGAACTCAATCTGAATCTTAACAACATCCAGATCTGCCATCCGGCCTTCGGGCAAAACAACGTCTAACGAGCGTTCGCCATCAGGGAAGGGAGCCGGTGCCATGTTTGACACATCAACCGTTGCAGCCGCGATATTAAAAGCAACCCAGACGATTAACATCATAGCAATACGTAATATCATTGATTCACTCCGTTTATTTAAAGAAACAATACATAATATTTTCAGTTGGGTCAATCAGAAAGACACAATCAATTTGTCACGTAATTTCATTGTTTTTTATATATTTTTATTGCCCGCAAATCAGATGCAAGCGTACAACCAACCACTCTCAGATAACCATTCAGACATGGCGCTGCTGCACAGTGTCCGCGAAGCATCACAGCCGCGCATACCGATTACGCAGCTGATCTCCAAAGCCAATTAACGACTCCACCGTTCGTCACGGCGTAAAAGCGAAGCTTGAAGCCGGAAACGTGGAGAAAAAATTTAAAGAGCAATATTCGCGGAGATTCGTGGGTGAAAAATTAATTTTTACAGCTGACCCCGAGCGCATTATCGGCTCGGTCAGCGCCGATGACCGACATGAGCTGATGCTGGCCCGTTACACGGTGGATATACGGTGCTGCTCAGTATGTCCGTCGGTATCCGATGGACGCAACTGACAATCTGGTTGCAATAATCCACCGTGTAACGGCGGATATACTGTGTTGCTCAGTATATTCTTCGGTATCAGAGGAACGTAACTGATAACTTCAAGGCCCTTAACTTTGCCAAGGACACGGAGTTGGAAGAGCAGCTTAACCAAGTGCGCGATACCTACCTTGGCACGACCGCCGTGGAGTATCGCGACAACGCCGGTGCACAGGCTCGTATGCGGCAGGGCATACAGAAGCTGGCCGCCACCGCCCGTGAGCTTGCAGCGGCTGATACACGCGAAATCGTGGAGAGCTTTGGCAAGCAGGGAGCTCGTCGCTTCACGCTAGCAGCGTAAGAAAAAACAGGAGTCAGAAGTCAGTATTCAGGATTCAGAATGAAAGGACTATTCGCAGACTATTCTGAATTCTGACTCCTGTATTCTGAATCCTAGGTGTGAGGCAACAAAGTGAAATCACATCTTTTCATAAACCATTAACAAAGGAGAAACAAAATGTCACATTTCACAACCGTGGAAACCCAGGTGCGGGACATCGGTGCTCTGCGTAAAGCCTGCACCGAGATGGGGCTGGTACTGGCCTCTGAAACCGAGGCGCGGGGTTACGGCAGCAATACGCTTAGAGGCGAGTATGTGATCCGGCTCAAGGGCCCGTACGACATCGCCCTTAACCGGGAGCACACCGGCAGCTACGGCTTAACCACCGATTGGTGGGACGGTCATGTAGAGCGTGAGGTCGGCCACGGGTACGGTCGTCTGCTACAGCTCTATGCTGTACACAAGACGCAGATCAAAGCTAAGCGCAAGGGCTATACCTGCAGGCGCACCAAGCTGGCAGACGGCAGCGTCAAGCTCGTGTTAGGAGGTGTTTGATTATGGCTAAAACAATAGAAGTTATTATCGGAACCAGAGTATGTGAGTGCCTTTACACCGAGCAGATCGACCTGACTGCCATTGGGCACATCCATGTCCGGCAGGCGACCCACATCATCTACGACAACGCTGATCGCAAATGGGTGGTCACTGACACGCTTGAGAACAAGCTGTTCAGCCACCCCTCACGGGAGGTCTGTCTGGAGTGGGAACAGCTCTATCTGGAGAAACGCGAAACACTTAAACACGGAGGTGTGATGCCTCTTAGTACCTCTCTTCTTAAATCCTATCATGTTTGCGAAAGATTTTGCGACTTTTGCGTTTTTTTACGCCTAAACATAGCGAAGCAAAGGAAAAAAGGAATAGCCGCAAAAAGGCGCAAAAGGCGCAAAAGAAAGAACTTCCATCTGCAAGCAAGATGCTTGCACTACTTCATTATCGCTTTTATGGTAACTTCTCAATCACTCGCTTTGGAGCAGCCTAAAGGGAAAAAGATGGCGCCCCTGGCAGGATTCGAACCTGCGACCCACGGATTAGAAATCCGTTGCTCTATCCTACTGAGCTACAGGGGCGTGAAAAATAATAGCAATAGAATATATCAAAGCGCGTTTTATTTAAAGATCAAAATGCAGCATTCTGAACTTAAAATTGATCGACCCGATTCTGCAGCCTTCACTCACTCCGTATAGATGAAGTACCTCAAGCTTCCAGCTTGAATGTAAATATTTTCTGCAAGCAAGATGCTTGCACTACTCCATTATCACTTTTACAATAACGTCTCCATAACCCGCCCTGGAGCAGCCTTCCGTCTTCGCGCTTCGCAGCTACGCCGGACACGGAAAGACTGGACAACAAACCTTATGCAGCAGCCTAAAGGCTGAACAACAAACCTTACGGGGCAGCCGTTTGTTGTTCACGCTTCCCTGTCACGGCGTAAAAGCGAAGCTCGACTTGTCCGGGCGTAGCTATTGCGAAGCCTGAAGCCGGAAGCGTGTTTTTTGTTCTCTAGCCCTTATTGAGAAGTTACCTTCATTTCCCGGAACGCGGGGTGTTTGTTACTGTAGCAGCAGGCTTCTAACCACTAATTTCTCAGCCAGGGCGACGACCGCACGCACATCACACAAACTCTTTTGGTTGCCCGACTAGCTGCTTTAGACCAGAAAACTTTTAAAATCCTCTGGCAGCGGCGCCTCAAAACTTAGCTCCACATTTGACACCGGATGCTTGAATGCGAGCAGGCGGGCGTGGAGCATCTGTCTGCCAGGCCAATGCGGCAGCTTTTTGTCAGCAGAGTGCTGACCGTAAAGTGCGTCGCCAATAATGGGACAACCAATGGATTTCATATGAACTCGAATTTGATGCGTCCTTCCGGTCTCAATCCGGCAATGAACCAGCGTGGTGTTCTCCATCTGCTTCTCGACCTTGTAGTGTGTAATCGCATCCTTGCCATTCACCCGCACCACCGCCATTTTCTTGCGGTTGGCTGGATCACGTCCGATCAATCCACCCAGTGTCCCAAGCTCCTTTAGCGGGTGACCATGTACAATCGCCAGATACTCCTTGCGCATGCCGCCACTCTGAAAGAGCTTGATAAAACCAGCCATGGCAAGATCGTTTTTGACTGCCACCATCACGCCGGAGGTATCCTTATCCAGGCGATGCACAATCCCTGAGCGCAGCCCCCCCCCTACTCCCGTCAGATCCTTGCAGTGAAACAACAGCGCGTTAACCAGGGTGCCACAGGCGTGGCCTGGGGCTGGATGCACCACCAATCCGGGAGGTTTATTTAAAACTATACAGTCAGAGTCCTCGTAAAGCACATCCAACGGGATGTCCTCGGGTTGCGGAATCGCAGGCAGCAGTGCCGGGATAACAACTGTAACCACAGTGCCAGGCTCCGGGGTTGCGCTGGCCTTGACCACTTTACCGTCAATTGTTATGCGTCTATCCTTGATCAGCTTTTGAATGCGCGCGCGAGAGAACTCTCCGCATTGCGTTGCCAGCCAAGCATCCAATCGCCCATGGACACCGGCGAGCGGCACCTGCAAGTGTAGCTCTCGCTCCTCCACCCCCTGCAAATCAATCCCAAATCTTGACTCACAATTATCCATGTTTTTTCTCATGTGGTTTAAATTCAAGCCAAAAGCCGCCGTTTTTTTTCACATCCAGCGCAATCTTAATATCAGGTGCCAGATTGCCAAAGGACTCTGCAACACTCTCCCCTGGCTCTGCATTAACCGGATCGCGAACAATCCTGACCCGCCATAGCAACGCGCGGTATGCCGCAGGCATTCGCAGCCATAAATCCTCAAAACGCAGTGTGAGCGTTTTCGCCGCGGCGCAGATTCCGCTGACCAACCAGGTTGCACCAATGCGCCGGGCAACAACGGCAAACTCGCCCGGCTCACCCCGTATAACCCAGAAATCATCATCACTGGCACTGCCTGTAAAATGTGACAGAATGCAGTTGAAGGCGAGCTTAAATGACTCCCGCACCGCTACGCCATAACGGACGGGTGGCATCGCTGCCGCAAAGAAAGGAAGTTGCGTAAACAAGCTCCGGCAGCCATCTGCACCGGTTTCAACCGGGATCTCATCGCCCCCAACCAAAACATTGAATCTCATCTCCACCAGCGCGCCCGGGCGCTCCAGCATGAGGAGATGGTGCTCAGCCGCATGCTGCCAGCAGGCGAGCAGAACAGCGCCAGGTGAGTACGCCACCACAGGAGAGTCACCCGCATGACTGTGAAGACTGGTTCCATCGGCTAACCGAAGCTCTGAGATATCCTGCCCGCCTCCACGCCGGTCGCGAAGGAGACGCAGCCCGCAAAAAGCGCTGATCCCGGTCAGGCGCACGGTAATCTCAAGCTCGCGCTCCAACGCGCCGCTCTCTTGCAGTCGCACAACCACCTGACGTCCTGCTCCTAAACGGGTAATAGGGCGCTGTTGCTTGACAGAGACCAACCGCAGCCCGTTGCGCATCGGTTCCCCGCAAGCAGGCTGGAATGCCAGCCGGGAGCGCTGGATAACCGGCCCCCGCCGATGATCCACCCTCAGAACAGGAACCCCCGGATAAGCAGTGTCGTCTATCCAAAAAGTCTCCAGCGCCAGCGAGGCGCTCACCACTTTATCCGGTGATTCAACAGTGATCAAAATGATTCCTTCTACAGTTTACAGTTTACAGTTTACAGTTTACAGTTTACAGTTTACAGTTTACAGTTTACAGTTTACAGTTTACACGCTGCGGCTAATCCAGCTTCTCGAAATCCGATGGGTTTACCCAGCCGGTCTTCATTTGCTCGCCCTTCATATAGCGCTCGTAAAAATTCACATTAGCTGCATCAGCGTTGGGATATGAATCAAAGATCTCGCCGTTACCTATGACGCGGGGATCATGCT
>JAQUCE010000191.1 GCA_028686345.1 Kiritimatiellia bacterium | reverse complement strand
CCATGTTAAAATTACAAGTCATGTTTTTAAAAGTGATCTTATGATAAGGGTATTTCAAGCGATTAGCGACCCCACGAAGTGGGGATGAAATACCCTTATCCATTCGCGGAGATTCGCGGGTAAAAAATGTTGAGGTAAAACAAAGATAACTTCTCAATAATCGGCCGGAAAGCAAAGAGCACGCTGAAGCGTGAACAACAAACGGCTGCCCCGTAAGGTTTGTTGTCCAGCCTTTAGGCTGCCCCGTAAGGTTTGTTGTCCAGCCTTTCTTGTCGCGCCGTAGCCTTGGCGAAGGAGGAAGGCTGTTCCAGAGCGGATTGTTGAGACGTTACAGTAAAAGTGACAATGGAGCAGTGCAAGCATCTTGGCGCGGAAAAATAAAAAGAGCGGCGCAATCCGCGCCGCCCTTTTCCAAAATCAACTCATGCTCTGACTAAGGTTACTTCTTGGCAGTAGCTTTCTTTGCAGGAGCTTTCGCAGCAGCTTTTGCTTTCGCAGCAGGAGCAGCTTTTGCAGCAGGAGCAGCTTTTGCAGCGGCCGGAGGCACAATCGCATCCTGGCAAGCTTTAGCAACACGGAATTTCACGACTGTTTTGGCTGCAATTGTAATTGTCTCGCCTGTGGCGGGGTTGCGGCCCTGGCGTTTCGGACGTTTCTGCGTGATCAATTTGCCGAGACCTGGAAGGGTGATACCTTCAGGACTTTTCGCACCGGCGTACGCAATATCAAGAAACGCGCTGTAAATAGCTAGAGCCGCTTTCTTTTCAACTCCACCGGCTTCAGCCAGTGCATCAATAATTTCGCTTTTTGTGCGGGGTGTAGGTTTTTTCGCCATAATTTAACTCCTTGTATTAAATGAACATTAGTTCCAACAAAAACTAAGATAGTCTATTTTCAGTAATTATCAATAGCAAAAATGCATTTTTACACATTTTTTTTGCTTTTTGGCTTCAAAACCCGTCTTTGACCAACAATTAAGGGCTTTTTAATAAAATCAGCTCTTATTTTCCGCCAACATGCGCACACGCAGATCATCTCCAAAAAGACGGATATCTTTGATTTTCATACGCGGCATATCCTTGAGCAACGTCTCGCCATGGGAGGAAAACCCCGGCC
This sequence comes from Kiritimatiellia bacterium, assembly GCA_028686345.1. GTDB lineage: Bacteria > Verrucomicrobiota > Kiritimatiellia > RFP12 > UBA1067 > M55B167. The sequence continues at coordinate 3,892 of JAQUCE010000191.1, read as the reverse complement.
TCGCCAGCGCGTCACAGAGGATTGCCGGCGCGTAAAAAAGCACATATTCATCAATCAAGCGTCCAGCGTGCAATGCACCGGCTAGCTCTCCGCCGCCCTCGCAGACCACGTGCATCAAATCCATCGCGCCAAGTTCCCGCAGCACATCCGCCAAAACGAGACGACCATCCTCGGCAGCTCGTAGCCGGATAACCCGCGCTCCCTTGCAGCTCCAGGCGGCTGTGATGGAGTCGTCCACCTTGCTTGAAGTAAAAATCAGGGTTCGCGCTGCAGCACTGTCGTTCAGGATCCCGGCACTGGCGGGGATCACCCCCTGGGAGTCGATCACCGCCCGCATCAGATTATCTGCGTTCGGAAGGCGACAAAGGAGCGAGGGATCATCAGCGCAAACAGTCTTGGAGCCAACCAGGATCACATCTGCCCGACGCCGCAACTGCTGGACCTCAGCGCGTGATTGTTCGCCGGTGATCCACTGCGAGCAAGCATGGCGGTCAGCGATACAGCCATCCATGGTCATGCCCAGCTTTAGTGTGAGATAGGGCCTGCCGTCAGCAGCATGCTTGAAAAACGGCGCGGCCAACTCACTGGCTTGATCAGCAAGGAGACCTGAGAGTACCTCAATCTTATTTTGCTCTAGAATACGGTACCCCGCTCCGCAGTGGTGGCGAAAACTATCCTCGCAGCCCACCACCACCCGCTTGATACCCGCCTCGATAATGCGCTCGGTGCAGGGTGGTGTGCGTCCGTAGGTGCAGCAAGGTTCGAGCGTCACATAGAGTGTTGCGCCCTGCGCCGACTCTGTGCAGGCCTTTAGGGCCGCAACCTCAGCGTGGTCGCCTCCCGCACGCTGGTGGCGTCCCTCACCAATCATTCGCCCCTCTTTGACCACCACCGCCCCGACCGGCGGGTTAGGGCGGGTGTGACCCTCGCTTAAACGCGCCAGCTGGATCGCGCGCTGCATCCATGCTTCGTCTTCTGGAAGAGTTTTGTTCATTGGGGTTTGGGGTACGGGGTGCGGGGTTTGGGGGCTGGGGTTTGGGGTTGGGTCGTGGGAATTGAGGGAATCAAGGGAATCGATTAAGTCGAATCAGTCGATTAAGTCGATTAAGTCGATTAAGTCGATTAAGTCGATTAAGTCGAATCAGTCGAATCAGTCGATTAAGTCGATTAAGTCGATTCTCTCGACTTAATCAAAGAGCCCGGCAAACTCAGCTCCGGCTGGCGCGCAGCTCCTGGTTGAGCTTATCGAGAATGCCGTTGACAAAGCGTCCGGCCTCGGCATTGCTGAAATATTTCGCCAGATCAATGGCCTCATTGATAACAACTGGCGGCGGCACATCCGGGCAATAAAGCAGCTCATAAAAAGCGAGCCGCAACACATTACGCTCCACTGATCCAATGCGGTGCATGGACCAGTTCTGGGTATACTCCTCAATCTTGGCATCAATCTCGCCGGTGCGTCCGCTCACCCCCCGAACCAGGGTCTCAGTGAAGATCCGGATCTTGAGCGGAGCAACCTGATCTTCAACGCGCCCCTTATTGGTTGGGGCCAGATCCTCGCCGCGCTCATCTTTTTCCTCCATGCGGCAGGTCCACTGTTGTTTCCAAAACTTAGGAATAGTGGCGTCAAGATCCATGCCGGGGTTTAAATCAGCTTGAACCAACATCTGGAGGGCCCACTCACGTCCGTGTCTGCGTGTTGCCATAAATAAAATCCTCTAACTGAGCTTATATACTCCGCAGCACAGCCACGGTTTCGATCGCCGCCATGGTTGCATCCCACCCCTTATTGCCCTGCTTGGTGCCTGAACGCTCGATGGCCTGCTCCAAATTCTGGGCGCAGACAATACCATTCAAAACCGGGATGCTGTTGTCCAGCGCTATTTTCGCCAGTGCCCGTGCGACTGTTCCATTGATCAGCTCCGCATGGGGCGTGGCGCCCTGTATGACCGCGCCCAGCACAATCACAGCGTCATAGCCCCCGGCAGCAACGAGTTTAGCGGTGACCACCGGGGTTTCGTTGGCGCCCGGCACACGCACCACGGTCAGGTCAGCATCGCTGCCCCCGTGACGCACAAAACAATCCATTGCCCCTTTCAATAGCTGTTCCGTGAAAAAACTGTTGAAACGGCTGACCACCACCGCAAACTTCATTCCAGCAGCATTAATCTGACCATTGATCTCTCGCATAATTTCTCTCCTACTTATTAAATTCATCTGCAAGCAAGATGCTTGCACTACTTTATTTATCACCTTCAAGGGCAGGCTACGCGCCGCCTGTACTCAAATCAAGTGCCCCATCTTGATCCGCTTTGTTTCCAGATAGCGGCGATTGCAATCATCCGGCTCAAAAAAGATTGGCACCCTCTCAATAATGTCAAGTCCATATCCCTGTAAACCGATCATTTTTTTGGGGTTGTTGGTTAACAGACGGATGTTGGTCAACCCAATATCAACCAGGATCTGGGCACCCACCCCGTACTCGCGCATATCAGGCGGAAAGCCTAATTTGACATTAGCCTCAACCGTATCCAACCCCTCTTCCTGCAGTTTGTAAGCATGCAGCTTGTTGGTCAGGCCAATCCCGCGCCCCTCCTGGCGCATATACAGCACCACACCGCAGCCCTCCGCTTCAATCATGCGCATGGCGCTCTGTAGCTGCCGTCCGCAATCACAGCGCCGGGAGGCAAAGACATCGCCGGTCAGACACTCGCTGTGCACCCGCACCAAAGGTGAGTGGCAGGCGTGCATATCCCCTTTAATTAAAGCCAGGTGTTCAATGCCATCTGCAATCGAACGGTAGAGCCTCAAACGAAAATCACCAAAGCCGGTTGGCAGATCAACCTCCTGCAGAAATTCGATCGAGCGTTCGCGCTGGCGACGATACTGGATCAGGTCGGCAATCGAGAGCATCAGAAGATCGTGGCGTTGCGCAAACTTCTGCAGATCCGGCAAGCGCGCCATGGTGCCATCCTCAAGCATAATCTCGCAGATCACGCCGGCGGGCTGCAGGCCGGCCAGGCGGGCGAGATCAACTGCGGCCTCAGTGTGGCCGGCGCGCACCAGCACACCGCCGTCGCGGGCTTGCAGCGGAAAAATATGTCCGGGGCTGACCAACGACTCGCAAGTGGAGTGCTCATCAATCATAACCTTGATGGTGTGTGCACGGTCAGAGGCACTGATGCCGGTGCTGATTCCATCCGCAGCATCCACGGAGTGGGTGAAAGCAGTGTCAAATCGGTCGCCGCGATTGCGGCAGGGAGCCCGCTCAATATTCAGCGCACGCAATCTGTCACCCGCCATTGGAACGCAGACCAGGCCGCGTCCGTGCGTGACCATAAAATTGACAGCGTCGTCGGTAATTTTATCGGCGGCAATAATCAGGTCGCCCTCATTTTCTCGGTTCTCATCATCGCAGACAACAATCATTCGTCCTTGAGCAATCGCGGCGATGCACTCTTCTACAGAATTAAAAACGCTTTCTTTCATAAACCTGATTCGCTTTCTCAAAAAAAATACCCCGGCTATAATATACAGCCGGGGCAAATAAAATACTATTGCGCACTCTCTACTATCCAGACTTTACTGTCGGCTATGGAATTCCACCATATCAGTGATAAGCAGGATCTGCTTACCAGTCGCGGGCTCTACCGCCGGTCAGGAATTTTTCCGTAACTACGAAAATCACCTTGCCCCGAAAATGCATGAAATCAAAATACAATATCTGAGACGCTTTGACAAGTGCGAAAATGCTTTTTAATAAAGGTAACTTCTCAATGCTCGATTGACAAACTAAACGTGCCCCCCAGTGGCCTTGGGTGGCGCGTTTAGTCTGCCAAAGGAAGGAGCGCGCTTCCCTCTTCAGGCTTCGCAAAAGCTACGCCCTGACAAG
>JAQUCE010000095.1 GCA_028686345.1 Kiritimatiellia bacterium | reverse complement strand
AATTCCGCCGGCAAATCGCGCAAGGCTTTGATACAGCCGCTGTAGTCAGTGATGGACGGAGAAAGAAAAGCGTAAGGGCGAATGATCATGCTCGACAAAGCCTGAATACGGGCCGCACGAACCTTAGGCGGCAGGTAATCCGCGGAAGGGAATGTCCGCACAACACACGGCGGGCGAGCAGGCGCCACCACGTCAGCAATATTACTTTGTTTCTTCGCTGGGAGGTGCCATAAAATCAGGGCCGCTGCGACAGCCGCTACAACAGCCGCCACAAAATATTTAGACTTGGATATTCTCATGTTTTCACCGTAATTTCACTGACTTTCAAGTTTTGCTGTCAACTTACCAATAGCTCCTTCACATACCGATTCTATCACGATTTCAACGGACAACGGTTCTTTCTGATTTCTAAAAGCGACACTTTCCATAACCTTCCGCACCTCAACCATCTTTTATCCCAGCGTCAATCGTTAATTACTAATCTAAGGGTTGACCCTGTTTTGGCCCCGGATGTCTTCGGCTTTTATCTCACTCATTAGCAGGCGATCAACGGAATCTATCCAGTAAAGGCAATATTTCATATGGTTTTTCACTCTCCTGAAACTCCTTTCGACGCTATAAACACTGCATCATTCGTCACTCTCACATGTAAATAATTTTTTTTGCCCTACGGGTTCATCTAATACACAAAATATCCATCAAACAATGGCATTATAACTGCCAGCCAACACAATATCGACATGCCGAAGTCACCAAGCAAACCCAAACATAAAATTATGGTGCTTAAATTCCTATATTGTTTTAATAAAGCAATAAAAACATTCCCAATAAATAACACGCAAAAAACCAAAGGCCACCAGCTAACTTGGATTAATTCCGAGATAGGAGGCATAGCGAGAGCAAGTTCTTCTGTGTATAGCCAATATATTCTGCTAGCACATAAGTTCAAGCACATATAAAAAATAATATTCAGAATTACTGCAAAAACAGAACAACCGATAATAAATTTTTTTGACAAAAACATTCCCATCACCTATTTAACTAATGAACCACCCTCTTCCCTCCACCTCCTCGCAGCATCCTCCCAGAGCGGCCCAGGCTCGGACTCAGGTGTAACTTTATACCATGAATTATTAACGTCATTCCATTTTTTCCCTTGTTTGACCTTTACCTTTCTAGTCTTATCATCAAATTTAAACGTGAAACAACCAACTATTTTATATTCTCCTTCTGAACAACAAATCACACATATCTCAAACACAACAACGTCAATAAAATATTTAGGATTTCGAGGCGCATCAACTTCTGAGGTGACACCGTAAGGTTGATAGCTGGGACTAGTCGAAGGCGGTGGTAGAATTCCACCAGGGGTCGTTTTATTTGCCTTAGAAAAATCGCGCGCATTATCAAAATATGGCCCAATTCCAGCCCATCCATCGAATTGCCAGTCTAGTGCTTTACTCATCTGCAATCTGCTTCCATTAGGACATTCACCCACATCAGGTATATATTTCACCTCAAACCCTGGGACTTTCCCGTTTTTCAGAAGTTTAGTGTTATATTGGTAATCGCTCAAGGTTTCCCAATGAACTGCAACTGGAGCTGTTCGTATTTCAAACATGCCTAACCCAAAGGCATCAATAGCATTTACAATACTATTAAAAATCATATGGTATAAATTATTTCCACCCCACTCCTCAATCGGGTCTCTTGAGAGCCATCTACCTGTCACAGGATCATAATATCGGTAGCCATAATAATACAGCCCGGTTTCTGCATCCAAATACTTGCTGCTGAAACGGAAGATGAAATCATCGTCCATATCTCCTGATGAATCCGAGGTGTTGCCAAATGCGTCATATTCATAGTGGGCGACGACTGTGCCGCTGTCATCAAGGTACTCAGTTATGTTCCCGTTGGCGTCAGCCAAAGCATAATAAGTGTTGATTTCAGAATTTGTAACCTTGGTTTCAGACAATAAACCACCTACACCACCTGCGCCTTGGAGAGAGCCGGATAAATCCAAACCCCAGACGTAAAAGGATGAATTATGAGGGATGAAGGATGAATTATTGGTGGAGGTTTGTTCGTGAATTAGGTTCCAACCATCGTAGATGAATTTAGAGGTTAGGGAGCTGAAGGGAGTTGAAGGTGTTAGAGTAGTTTTGAAAATGCGGCGGGATTGGTGGTCATAAGTGTATGCCGACACAACAGCGGTTGTCAGGTTAGACATGCCTATCAAACGGTTCTCTGCATCCCATTGGCAGTGCCAACCCCCAGCTCCGCCCCCAGAGGTGGAGGGGAGGAAGGTCATGTTGCCGTCGAGGTCAAAGGTCGGGGTGCCAGATAATCCGCCCGTGATGTTGGTGTACTGGTTCAACCCGTTGGCTTCATAATCCGTTGCCACGGCATTCTTAACCGCCTGATCCCGGTTTCCTATCGGATCGTAGGCGTAACTGTATGTGTTGGTTCCCATGTGCGCGTTTGTCACCTCTGAGAATGTATTATAGCCGAAGGTGTTGGCTTCAGTCGAGCCGCGATTGATGTAATAATCGCTGCGGGCAATGCGACGACCGAGGGTGTCGTTGATGTAGTCGAATGAGCTGACCACGGAAGGCACGGAACCAACGGAATTTGTGATCGTAGTTATGAGGTTGCGGTTGAGCTCAAAGGTTTTTGAAACGGTTAAAATGGTTGAACCGGTTGAAGGGGTTGAAGCGGTGTAACCAGAGAGAATATCCGTGTCTGGCAAATAACTATAATCAAATTCATTTGTAACCACAGAGGACCCAGAGCTCACAGAGAAGAAACGACCGTATGAGTCAAACCCATAAGTAATTTCCTGAACCGGATTTACTGGATCAGCAGGATTATAGAGGGCGTAGCCGGTGTTGCGTCCGAGGGTGTCGGTACTGCGGTCGATTTTAGCGCCGTTCTGGAGTTCATAGTCGAGTTCGAGGGTTACGGGCGAGTATACAAAGATGTTGGTTGAAACCGATGTGACCGCTGATAGCTGCTGGCCTAGGCGGTTGTAGGTGTAGACGACAGCCGGGGTGGTATCGTTGTAAACCACGTTGGTGAGTGAGCCCACGAAATCGTAGGCGTAGTCGGTGGTTATGCCGCGTGCCCAGGTGCGCTGGCTGAGCTTGCCTTCAGACGTGTAGGTGTAGGCGGGACCGTGACCATCGGCATACACTTTATCGGTCAGTAGACCAGTTGCACTGTCATACTGCCATTTTGTGATATCGATCTTATCACTTGCGGCTGGCTGCCATGTAGAAAGCGTTTCTCCTACGGGTAGCTGGGCTAGGAGGTTGCCGCTCCTGAGGTTTTCATCGCGGGTAGTTGCCATGGCGATCATGCGGTTCTGATCGTCGTATTCGTAAGCAACGGGATAGGCGTTGCCCCAAGTTGCAAGGACTTGGCCTTCCGATGAATATGCGGTGTAGGAGACGCTGAAGTCCTCATTGTCCACAAGGCTGTAGATGTAGGCTTCGTTAGCGAGCTGGGTGGTGGTCAGAGAGATATTATTATTTGTAGCTCTGATGGTCGCATAGCGTTGGCCGTAAGCGTTATAGGCGTACCAGGTGTTGTTTGAGGCGGCATCGCGGCTCCACTCAACCTGCCCTTTCGCATTGTAGCCGGTGAGATTAAAGGTGTTGCGGCTATCGGAGGTTGCTACTTTAGCTTCGAGTTCGACGATGGTTGCGGGGTTGGCCTGCAAAACATCGGCGGAGAGATTGCCAAACATGATGCCGCGCCCCAGACTATCGTACCAGTTGGTTGTCACAACCCCGGTTGAGCTGATTGTTTTTGCCTGAAGGCCGGCAAGGGTTATGGCGGCGTTGGTCAGGGTTGAGGAAGGTGTTGAAGAGAGTGCGATGGATAGCTTCTGATCGCGGTTGAGCAGCTGGAGGGAAGTTGATTCATTGCCGCGGATGTCGGTGCTGACCTGCTCGGAGGCAAGCAGCGCAACGGAGAAGACCGGGGTCAAACCTTAGATTAAAAGTTAGTCGAGTATTAGCTCTCATTTAACTGACTTTCAAGCTTTGCATTTAACTGACTTTCAAGCTTTGCAGTCAACTTACCAATCAAGTTCTTCACTTCATCATTTTGCTGTGCCGTCCTCTGTAGCTTACGGAGCTGACAACTGGCGGCGACACCGCTTTTGCAAGATTAAGCACTCCTGCGACTTCGCGCTGTACCAATCTCTAATTACTAAACTAAAGTTTGATACACATATATAGTCACGAGTAGAAAAGACACTCAATTGATGATAGAATTACCACACCAACAAAGGAGAGACTACTATGAATTATTGTGCAGTTGACCTTCACGGGAATAACGGGTTTTACGGGATCATCGATAAAGACGGCAAGCGTGTTTTCAACCGACGCATTCCAAATGACCTGCCATTAGTTCTTGAGGCTTTGAAGCCCTACAAAGAACAGCTGTCCGAAACGGGAGTTGTTGTTGAATCCACATTCAATTGGTACTGGCTGGTGGATGGGCTCATGGAAAACGGCTATGATGTACACCTTGCAAACCCGGCGGCCATTCGCCAATATGACGGGCTGAAATGCTCTGATGGTAAGACAGACGCATTCTTTCTCGCAGAACTCGCACGTTTGAAAATATTTGATTCGGAGCATAACCGTATAATGGCGGAGATTAATCTCAAAACGATCAGGTTTTTGGAGGAGCAGATAAAGAGCATTGAGAAAGTGGTTCTGATGACAGTAGAACTTAAGCCTGGGTATGAGATATTGCTGACAGCTCCAGGTATCGGGCGCATATTGGCTCTGACAATCATGCTGGAGACTGGTTCTATTGACCGTTTTGCAAAAGCGGGCAACTACACCTCATATTGCCGGTGTGTTAAGTCACAGAAGACATCGAATGGGAAAAAGAAAGGCGAGAACAACGGCAAGAATGGCAATGCCTATCTCTGCTGGGCCTTCATTTTGGATAAAAAAGAGTTGCGGCAGTGAACCGGTATCGGGGTTGAACAATTCACTCAGGGCTGATTGGAATCTGCCGCAACTCACTTAAAGTATTGACTCGTCATTTCGACCGAGCTGTGAGCCGCGAGGGGTTGGGACTCTGCCAAGAGGAACCACAGGAGTGCTCAAATATAATGGACGCAGCTAGGCACAGATTTGTCTCTGGCCTCTTTGAGAGGTGGCCGTCCGCTCTTGAGCGATCAGCGGTAGATCCGGATGGATGACTGTCCGAAGTGATGAACTTCGTAAGCAACTGAAAGAGATAGCTGCAACGAAAATGGTCGATTCGATACGCGCTACATGCGAAAAAATGGGATGGAGTTCAAAAGGATTTGAATAAAATTCACATAAGGGTTATTTGTGTCTTGACCTCCGACTATAATGGATGACCTCCGACTATAATGGATGACCTCCGACTATAATGGATGACCCTGTTTTCCTCTCGATGTTGACTGTTGATCGTTGATGAGATATAACAGGTTTGCATTTAAGAGGTAGTCATGCTTTTCAAGTGATTGCTTTAAAAGCCACCATTTGATATATTTGAATTGTCAATTGCAAAGAGGTAGATCATGTTTGTTGAAAAAATGATAATTGAAACAGATGCACTAGGGCGTTTAAAAAAGGTTCCGCTGTTGCCTCCTAATAAGCGACTAGAAACCATTTTCTTGGTTGTCGGTGATTCGGTGTGTAACGCACCCGTGAAGCGCCAGCCAGCTAGCGGACTGAAAGGTTCTGTCAAAATACATGGCAACATTCTAAACTCAACTCCTGAAGAGTCATGGAATCTTCCGAGATGATAGTCCTGGGTACGCATATCTGGATTTGGTGGATTAACGGATGTGATTCTGAACTGGGACTTTCTCGTCTTCAACAGATTCAAGATGCGGATGAAGTTTGTGTCTCTGCAATTAGCTGTTTTGAAGTAGCTTGGTTACAGCATCATAATAGAATTTCATTGTCCTGTACCATTGACTCTTGGTTTGAAAAAGCTCTAAGTAATTCCGGCGTTAAGTTATTGCCGTTAACTCCTGAGATTGCAACTCAGGCTGTATCACTTCCTGGCCATCACAGTGATCCACAGGATCGAATAATTATAGCGACAGCATTATTTAACGGAGCTAAATTAATGTCATCTGACCATAAATTTCATTTGTACAAAGAACTGAGGGGCAGGATACTATAAATCAGATCTAAAAGCTGCTTATTCCAAAACCTAAAAACTACAAAAAATGATTTTAAACTATTTTTTTCGTTCCTTGTCCAGCTTTTCCGAGATTTGTTCAACTGCTCTTTTCAAAGTCTCATCCTTAAAAATAGTCATCAGTTCGTTCCCGCGATGTGTAATTTCATAAAAGCCGGCGGTTCATCCAGAATATCCATATAGTTTCCGACTTCGAGAGCTGGCAGGGTCAGCCATGGTGTTGTTACTCTGGGAACAGCGTGTAACAGAGGCTTAGCGTCTGAGAATAATTCGGCTACGCCGAATTATATGATTCCGCTTCGCGGAATAGCACTGCAGGCGTTTAGGGAGTAGGCGTTTAGGGTTCCTAGTCTTAATGATAATCCTAATCAAGACGCAGTGATCAGGACAGGTCGAAAGAGACGAGGATTAAGATTAGGATTGGGATTGAGATTGGCCCACGACAACATGTTTTAAAGACCAACATTTATCCTGCCCTCCGGTAAGTGCATAAGTGCGTATATGGTGACGATGAAGCGAAGGCTTATAAAGAACTCTGGCAGGCTGTGAAACTAAAAGAGGTTCAGGTGAGTTATTGTATCCTTGTTATATTTTCACAATGTCCCTGGAATATAATTCAGTAAAGGAGAATCAATTATGGCATTTCAAGGTGATAAAAAAGAGGGTACCTGGCTGCTGGCGAAGGCAGAGGGAAAGTTGAAAAACTGGCTGGTGCCCAAGGTGCCGCTCTGGCTGGAGACATATCACTTAACGTTGACCACCCTGCTGTGGTGCGCTTTGATTATTGCATTCAGCTTTCTGGCGCGCTATAAGATCCATTTTCTGTGGGTGGTTTCATTCTCCATCTTCGGGCAGTATATAACCGATCTGCTGGATGGGGAGATCGGGCGCCAGCGCAACACCGGGCTGATTAAGTGGGGCTACTACATGGATCACTTTCTCGACTATCTCTTTCTCTGTTCAATCCTGATTGGATACGGGCTGATGGTGGCGGATCACAATAAGTATATGCTTTTTTATATTCTCGCGCTCTTTGGTGCCTTTATGGTCAACTCATTTCTTTCTTTTGCTGCCACCGGCCAGTTTAGGATCAGCTATATGGGTGTCGGTCCAACTGAGATCCGCCTGTTGTTTATTATTGTCAACACCCTGATTATCTTTCTGGCCGACAAGATTGAGATTCCTCTGGTACTGCCCTATGTGCTGGCCGGTGCGGCCTTCTTGCTTTTTGTAACAGTTTATAAAACCCAGAAGATGCTATGGAAGATCGATATGGAGAACAAGAAAAATGTTGAAAAATAAGCGTCTTTTATGGATTACTCTGGCTTTGTTGATTGCTGCGTTTACAGTGCTTTGTTCAAAAGTCGGTTATCCGCATCATCGGGTCTGGGCCTTTCTGATGTTTGCTTTGAGTTTGATTCCAGTGGCACTCTCGTATTATTTCAACCGACGGATTTTACGGCTTGGCCGCAAGATTGTGAAAAAGAAAACCCGCCCAGTTCTGCCCTACATCGTGGTTGCAGTAATTCTGGTGATCGCTGTTTATGTGGCGCAGATATTGGCACCGGTCAAAGAGAGTCCACTGTTACGGATGGCCCCCGGGGAGCTACGTGCTGAGGTTCAAGCTGATATCACTCAATATACAGTGCTGCGTGGTGCGATCGACAACTTGGTCAACCGTTTTCAACAGAATGCTCTTCTGAAGCGTGATGTGGCTGCGCTGACCGCCGAGGAGCGCAAGCTCCTGCGTCTGCTGTGGCGTGAGGGGTTTGTTCTTTTTATTGAGTGCGATATGCTCAAAGAGAAATACAGCGGATTCTATCAGGTGGATTATGCAACCCAGCCAGCACTCCATGCTGATGCCTTCTTTCTGGCTTATGCCACCTACCTCACGCAGTATCGCGCTTGTCTGACTCTACAGCGGATGGTTAACTCGAATAAGTTTATGGAAACCCTTCTGAATGAGGCGGCAGCGGGCATGCCGGAAAAGACCTACTCTGTGATGAAGCAGCTTTTGGTTCACCCCGATATCACACTGCGTGTCAATGCCGGGACCATCTATTACGAACTTGTTAAATCTGAACTGACCTTTGATCCGGAGGTGATTCATGATTTTGAAAACCGACGCAGAGACTTTTTTTCAACACTGGCCCGCAACCCTCATATTTACATCGAAAACCCGCTCGACATGCTGGAAGAGGCCGCCTTTAAAGCCTGGTTTCCGCTGCAGAAGCATGTCGCCCTACAGATGAGCAACATCCGCACCACCAGCCGGGATCATCTGATAACACCGGAGATGATAGCTGCTTCCCGGAGCAAACTTCAGCCAGGTGACATTCTCCTTCAGCGCCGCAACTGGTACATGACCAATATCGGAATCCCGGGGTTCTGGCCGCATGCCGCACTTTACATTGGCACCCTGGAGGAGATGAGATCATTTTTTGGTGATATTGCGCTCATCAAAGCCCGCTATCCGGAGATCTATGAGGAGCTGCAGAGCCCTGACAGCCAAGGCTATCCAATGGCTGTGATCGAGGCGATCAAGCCGGGGGTTATCCTGCAATCGCTTGAGAAAAGTGCACACTGCGATTATCTGGCGGTGATTCGTCCGAATCTCACGCCAGAGCAGAAGCTGCAGGTTCTGTTGAATGCATTCGCTCACTATCAGAAGCCCTATGATTTAAATTTTGATTTTGCGACTGACAATCAACTGGTCTGTTCCGAGCTGGTTTATAAGGCTTACAATCCGGTTGACCCAAAGCTTTTCAGCCCGGAAATTGTGAATGGCCGTCTGCTGCTGCCACCCAATCTGATGGCAGAGCAGATCGCAGGGGCTTTGAAACAGGGTGACGCCCGATTCTCTTTTGTGATGTTTCTGGATGCGATTGAAAAGCAAGAACGGATTGTTGAAGGAACAGTCGAAGATTTTATGCAAAGCTGGTCGCGCCCTAAATGGGATATCATGCAGCGGTAAGGCTGGCACCTTCGGCTCCGACGCTTGGAGAGAGAGAGGATAATTCCTCTTAGAAACGCATTTTAGGGGTAAAAATCACGTTCTAAGGGCTTTTTTAGAGGCTTTTGTGGATTTAAGTTGTTGTTGCTCAATGTGTAACAGAGGCTTAGCATCTGAGTGCTAAGCAGGATGCTCCCGCCACTTCAAAACCGGTTTTCAGCGTGTTGAATATGTTTGAAACGTAAGACTTTTTTTGATAATATATTGACATGAATAGAAGTTTTACGAAGCTGAGCAGAATCTGTGATGTGCATAATGATGAATATGTGCCGGGCACTTTTAGTTCCCGTATTGCTCTTGTATGGCCTCTAACGAAGGAAGTCACCTCTTTAAGTAAAAAACACAATGCTGAACGAAGATTACAAAGAGATGTTACAGCTGTTAGTCGCCGCGAAGGTTAAATTTCTTCTGGTTGGTGCATACGCAGTGGCAGCACATGGTTATCCGAGGGCAACCATGGATATTGATATATGGGTAATGCCGTCTTCTGAAAACGCAGTTGCTGTATTACAAGCACTTAAGAGTTTTGGAGCCCCGTTGCATAACTTGACTTTGGGTGATTTAGAGAAGCCGGACATAATTTTTCAGATCGGTGTTGCTCCCCGAAGAATAGATATTATTACCGGTGTTGACGGGCTTGCTTTTGAGTCTGCATATGCAAACTCTCTAGAAATAGAAATTGACGATCTAAAAGTCAACATCCCTTCCCTGGATGATCTTATACGCAACAAAAAGGCCTCTGGAAGAACTAAAGATCTGGCAGATGTTGAAGTACTTGAACTTTTAAAGGGAAGCAAATAATGAAACCAAAAATGTTGATCTAACGGTTGACTATATAGGGAATCCTGTTAAACATCCATTGAAGTATTTAACCCCGACCTTAGAGGTTCTTCTAGGCTGTGAATGTGAGAGCTCGGCTGCGAAAAAACTCAAGTGCCTCTGTGCAGAGGCCGCACACGCTTGCATAGTATATTTCTACTGTTACCATGGTTGGGTTCCTTTCTGTTATGTAAAATTATATTACCTTAAAAAAACTTCCTGCCAAGACGCAAAGGGCGGTTGGTCTGCGTATTTGGAATCGCGAAGAGCCTAGGTCCGCGCAGGGCGCGGAGGTCGGCTGCGCCTCCGGTTTACGATAACGGACGTGCCAACAGCATCGGAGCAGAGACACGCTAAAGCGTGAACTTCATACCCCGGAAACCGTATGTAGTTCACGCTTTAGCGTGCTTTCTGAACAGGTGCGCGGTCATAATTAAAATTGCTGTTGCACTACTCCATTATCACTTTTACAGTAACGTCTTAATAATCCGCTTTGGAGCAGCTTTCCTCCTTCGCCAAGGCTACGGCGCGACAAGAAAGGCTGAACAACAAGCCTTACGCAGCAGCCGTTTGTTGTTCACGCTTCCCAGTCACGGCGTAAAAGCGAAGCTCGACTTGTCCGGGCGTAGCGATTGCGAAGCCTTAAGCCGGAAGCGTGCTCTTTGCTTTCTGGCCGATTATTGAGAAGTTATCTTTGTTTTTAGGCTGTAGGAGTTTAGGGCTCCTAATCTCAATCTTAATCCGCTATCATCGCACATCATCGTCAACCGATGTCGCTCTACGAGCGGCATTTTGCCACAGGCATGTGAAAAGCGCGTTCTTGCTGTTACCAGCCTAGTTGTGCTAAAATCATCGGAATTGAATGCAATGAGGAATATTATGAAAGATAATAAAGAGATGGTCGCTGTTCAGTATTTATTTGAATCTGAACCTGAGAGTACATGGACAGCGAAAGAGATATGTGATGTGCTAGGGATTCGCGGCAAGCAGATCAACCAGCTGCAGGAGGCTCTGCGCCAGATGGTGCTCTCAGGACAGATTGTCGAGATCCGCAAGGGACAGGTTTATACCTTGGGCAAACAGGTGGATCTAATGACTGGCCCGCTGCGCATGGTGCGTAACGGCGCTGGCTTTATCGCGGATCCGGAGAGTGGCAAAAGGATCTGGGTGGAAAAGGATAATCTTGGTACAGCGCTACCCGGCGATGTTGTCACTCTGCGCCTCTATCGCGATGCGGGCGAGATGAAGGGCAAGGTCATCAAAATTGTGGAGCGCTCAGCGCGTGATGTGGTCGGCACCCTGCATACCACCGGCAAATTCCTCTATGTGGTGCCATTGAATCCGGTTTACCATAAAGACTTTTTAGTGCCTTCCTTGAATGGGGCCAAACCGTTTGACCGTGTGGTGGTGCGTTTCACGAGCTGGGAAAACAAATATATCTCGCCTGAGGGAGAGATCGTGGATGTGATCGGCCCAGCTGATCAACCTTCCCTCGATACCGAGGTGGTGATGCGGCAGTTTGACCTGCCGCGCGAGTTTCCCGCAGCGGTGATTGATGAGGCGGAGCAGGTCGCCAGCCGACTGCAGCACCCCGGTAAACGTACCGATCTGCGCCAAGAGTACATTATCACAATCGACCCTGCCACGGCGCGTGACTTTGATGATGCCATCTCGCTGAACTTCGACGCGAAAGGCAACCGCGTGCTGGGGGTGCATATTGCCGATGTCGGCCACTTTGTGCGGCCCAAGTCAGCGCTCGATACCGAGGCCCGTGAGCGCGGCACCAGTATCTACCTCGTGGACAAGGTGATTCCAATGCTCCCTGAACAGCTCTCCAATGGTGTTTGCAGCTTGCGTCCGGATGAGGAGCGGCTCGCTTTCACGGCCTTTATAACCTTTGATGCCAAAGGCCATATGATCAGCCGCAGTTTCACAAAATCACGCATTTGCTCGAAGCTTCGTTTGAATTATGAGCAGGCCATGGAGATTTTAGAGGATAAGCGCCCGCAGGACATGGAACAGGTGCCGGCCGAGGCCTCGCGCTTGATTAAAGAGGTCTGGGCTCTGGCCTCGCAGCTGCGCCAGAACCGTTTCTCGCTGGCAGCCCTGGACTTAGAGGTGCCGGAGGCTGAGATTGTTCTGGGTGAAGACAAGCGGCTGAAGGAAATCTTAATCCGCCCCTATGATGAATCTCATCAGCTGATTGAGGAGTGTATGGTCGCGGCCAATGAGGCGGTGGCAACCGAGCTATGGACGCGCGGTATCAAGATCCTGGCCCGTCTGCATGAGCCACCGGATAAAGAGAAACTCGAAGAGCTGCAGGCTAATCTGGCAATCCTCGGCTTTAAGCCTGGTGACCTGGAAAACCCCAAAAACCTGGCTGCGTTTTTAAGGTCGATTGGCAACCATCCGCTCAAGTACCATGCCCACACGCTGGTGCTGCGCAGTATGAAACGGGCGATTTACGCCGCCGATAATATCGGTCACTTTGGATTGGCCAAAAAATATTACGCGCATTTCACCTCTCCTATCAGGCGTTACCCTGATCTGGTGCTGCACCGTCAACTCGCTGATTTCTTAGCCACTAAGAACGGTAAGTTGCCGCAGAAAGAGCTGGAGTCAATTGCATTGTGGGCCACTGAACGCGAGCAGTTGGCCGATGATTCGTCGCGCCAATTGATTGAGATCAAAAAATTCCGTTTTCTACAGCAGCAGATTGACGATGAGAAACTGCTGGAGTATGATGCGGTGATTGCCAAGTGTACCAACTACGGAGTCTTTATCGACATTCCATCGCTGGCCATGGGCGGCTTGGTGCATATCTCCATGCTATCAAAAAACTTTGTGCGCTTCAACTCAGCCAATGAATCGCTGAGCGCTGGCGGCAGCACTTATAAGGTCGGTATGCTGTTGAAGGTTTATGTGGTGCGGGTTGATTTTAATCAGCGGCGCGCTGATTTTGCAGTTGTCGGGGGTGTGTCATCCGAAGGTGCAGGTAACCGCGGTACCAGTCGCGGGGCGAAGCCGGGCGGCGAAACTCAAAAGCGGTATGGAAATAAAGGCGGCGGCGACAAGCAAGACAAAAGCAGCCGTGGCAAGCAAGCTAAAGCCAGCGGCGGCCAAGCTAAAGCCAGCGGTGGCAAGCCAGGCCAAATCAGTGGCGGTGGCAAGCAAAGCAAAGTCAGTGGCGGTAACAAGCCAGGCCAAACCGGTGGTGGCAAGCCAGGCAAAGCTGGTGGCGGCGGCAAGCAAGCTAAAGCCGGCGGTGGCAAGCCAGGCCAAACTGGTGGTGGCAAGCCAGGCAAAGTCAGTGGCGGTGGCAAGCCAGGCAAAGCCGGCGGCGATGGGCGCGACCAAGCTGATGGCTCCCGTAAAACAAAGCGGGGCTAGGTTTGCAGGGCGGTGCTCTGAACCGCCCATCAGGCGCAAGGGATGCGCGATGGGAATGGGAGTGGGAGTGATGGGAATGGGAGTGATGGGAATGGGAGTGATGGGAAGAATGGGAAGTATGTTTTTGCTTTGCATAACCCATGCGGTAGTTTGCGCTTTTGCTCTCAGCTCTCCTGTCCCAGTTTCCTCCCGCTCCCTAGCCTCTAACCCCTAACCCCTCCCACTCCCTAACCCCTAACCCCTCCCCCTCCCTAGCCTCCAACCCCTAACCCCCCCCCCTCCCTCACCCCCTACCCCCAACCCCTACCCCCCCCCCCCCCCTCACCCCCAACCCCTAACCCCTAACCCCTATCCCCTATCCCCTAAACTATGATCATCTTTAAAATCATCGCCATTTTGACCAGCTCTCTCCTGTTGTGGGCCTCTTTTCCGCCCTCTGCGCAGAGCGAGAGTGCATGGCTGGCGCTGGTTCCGATTATGCTGATCATCCGCTACTGTCAGCCTAAGTCAGCGTTTAAATGGGTCTTTATCTCGGCGTTGATTTTCTGGGTTTTAAATTTGAGCTGGTTTCCGGCGATTATTAAGAATGGGGGGCCATGGTTTCTCGTGGTTTTGGGTCAGGTCGCGCTCTCGGCTGTCTGCGCTCTTCACACAGCTGCTTTTGCCTTCTGCTCTAGCACGCTGTGGCAGCGCTGTGATGACACCCCCTCAATTAAGCGTGTCGCCTTGATTCTGATTGTTGATCCTTTGCTATGGGTGGGGGCTGAGTATATTCGGGGGTGGTTGTTCACTGGTTTTGCCTGGAATTTTCTGGGTGTCAGTCAGGTGCGCAACATTGCCTTGATTCAAGCCGCCGCGGTTACGGGTGTCTATGGAGTCTCGGCCTTGGTGGTGGCAGTCAACGGCGCACTAACATCGCTGGTGGCACGGGCGGGCGCTCCGTTAGTGTATAAGGTGCTAAAAGGAGAGATGCCGGTCTACTCTAAGAACTGGGGCGCGCGCCTCATAACCTCAGCCGAAAGCCTTGTCCCGATTGTCCTGGTAATGCTGGTTTGGTCTTGGGGGATGCATCGCATTCAAAGTTGGGAGCAAGTTGAAAAGGAGCAGCCAGCCTGGCGGATCGCGCTGGTGCAGCCTAACACACCCTGCATTTTTGTTAACAATGACGAGACCATGAGGGCACAGTTGCGGCTAATGCACGATCAGATTAAGCTGGCCGCCGCTGCGGCACCGCATCTGGTGATGCTCCCTGAGACCGCGATTTTCGGTGCAATTCCCAGTGATGGCCAAACCATGCGCTTTGCGCGCGAGGCGGCCCGCCTCAGCGGCAGCGCGCTGTTGACCGGCGCGCTGGAGGTCGAGAAAACCGAGTGCTCCGCAGCCGCCCCGGCAGGCGAGCTGTATTACAATGCGGCCTGGATGTTCGCTGCGAATGGAACAGTGCTGGGGCGCTACCACAAGCAGCACCTGGTGCCTTTCGGCGAGTACATTCCTCTTGATAAAAAAATTCCAGCTCTGCAACGCTTGGCGCCGACTGGTGTCAGTTGCACGGCCGGCAAAGAGCCGGCTTTGATCACCTTGACCGATGGAGCGGGACGCTCCCTCAAGGTCGGCTCTTTGATCTGCTTTGAGGATACCCTGCCCTCGCTCAGTCGGAGATCACGCCGAGCCGGGGCGGAGCTGCTGGCTTTGATGACCAATGACGCCTGGTTTAACGGCTCAATCGAACCGCAGCAGCACTTGAATCAGTCGGTCTTCCGGGCAGTCGAGTGCGGCATCCCCATGGCGCGTGCCGCCAACTCAGGGATCACCTGTGTGGTCGATGCTGTGGGGCGTGTGCGCGAGCTGACCTCCGAGGGGCGCAACACCGACTTTTCCGGCTTTTTGTTGACTCAGGTTTATATACCGCCGCATCCGCTGGCCGCGCCCTACGTGCTTGTTGGCGACTGGGTCCTGGCAATTCCCGGAATGCTGGCGCTGCTGCTTGTCGGGGGGTGCGCTGCGTTTAAGGGTGCGCGGGCCAGGAAGTTTTTATGAAAATCGTCAGCATATTGAACCATGTGCTTGGCCCGGTCATGCGCGGCCCATCAAGTTCACACACAGCCGGCGCTTGGCATATCGGGTGTATGGCGCGATCGATTCTAGGTGGCACGCCGCAGAGGGCGACACTTGCCTTTGATCCAGCGGGAAGTTACGCTGCCACCTACGCGGAGCAAGGGGCGGAGCGCGGTTTTGCGATGGGGCTGATGGGCCGGGCGTTGACTGACAGCTCGTTTTTCACCGCCTTGCAGGACGCGACAGCCGCGGGCATGCAGCTGGAGTTTCAGATTCGATCGTTGGCAGGGGACAATCATCCCAATACAACTGAGCTGAACTTGATTGCAGAGGATGGCACGAACCTCAAGCTCTTGACACGCTCGATCGGCGGCGGTGAGATTGAGGTCACGCGCATTGACGGGCGACCGGTTTTGTTCAAAGGCAATGCTTATGAGTCTCTGGTAGAGATGAGACCGGAGCAAGCCGATCAGGTGGCTGAGCTGCTCGCTGCGGATGGCGCACTGTTGGACCCACCCGTGCGCAGCAAGCATCAGGGGGCTGTTATTTTAACTGCC
The DNA here is from genome assembly GCA_028686345.1 of Kiritimatiellia bacterium. Classification (GTDB taxonomy): domain Bacteria; phylum Verrucomicrobiota; class Kiritimatiellia; order RFP12; family UBA1067; genus M55B167. The sequence goes on along the minus strand of JAQUCE010000095.1, from coordinate 5,155 downwards.
CGCCGCAAAGCGGCGTTGCCCGAGAGCTTTGAAGCCGAGCTGCTGGCATTTGACGCTCAAGCCCGGTTGTGGCAGTGTACGCCAGTTTATTTTGTGCATCAAGGAGCTCCATTGTTCTCCAGTGCGGCTGAGATGCAGGCGTGCGCTGAGCAGCATGGACGCTCTCTGGGGCGCATGGCGCTGGCCTATGAGGCGCAGTTACTGGGGATGAGTGAAGCTGAGGTGATGGCGGAGATGCTGCGGCGCTATGATATCATGGAGAGCGCGGTGGAGAGCGGTCTTGATCCGAAGTTCACTGGCTTGCAGCTGCTGCCGCCCTGCGCCGGCTCGGTTTTGCAGGCCGAGGCCGAGGGACGGTTGTCAGTGCGCTCACTGCACACGCGGGCCGCGGCGCGGGCCATGGCGGTGATGCATGTGGATGGCGCGATGGGCGTTGTTTGCGCAGCACCGACCGGCGGGGCGGCGGGGGTTATACCAGGTGCGCTGCTCACTCTGGTGGAAGAACGCGGCCTGACACGTGAGCAGAGCGCATTGGCGCTGCTCGCGGCGGGCGGCGTGGGCATGATCTTAGCCATTCGCGGCACATTTGCGGCCGAGGTGGCTGGCTGCCAGGTGGAGATTGGTGCCGCAGGTGCCATGGCAGCCGCCGCGGTGGTGGATGGGGTGGGCGGCAGTGCCGCGCAGGCGTGCAATGCCGCCGCGATCGCGTTTCAAAACACCATGGGATTGGTCTGTGATCTGCTGCACGGCATTGTCGAGATACCCTGTCACACCCGCAACGCTGTGGCAGCTGCGAACGCCTTTGTGAATGCCGATTTGATTCTGGGCGGATATGTTAATTTGATTCCGCTGGATGAAACTATCGACGCAGTATACGCTGTGGGGTTGACCATGCCGGCTGAGTTGCGCTGCACCTCCAAGGGTGGGCTTGCGATCTGCCCGTCAGCCAAGCGGCTGAAGTTTTAGATTTTGGATTTTAGATTTTTCGTCTGTCGCCGATTATATTGCGAAAGGGTGCGCGAGTAAAGAGGGGCGTCTTTGGCCTGGGAGCAACGAGGTCGGTTGCGCCTTCAATCAAAATATGGAGTGGGAAGAATGGGAGATGAGAGGTATAGGATTGATGGGAAGTATGTTTGCTAATTCAGCCTGTCGCCTGTAAACTGCAGAGTGTAACGCGCAGTCTGCTCAGCATTTGCTGCAGGCTCGTGAAAAGCACCAGCTAAGGTGTTGGTTCCGCATTGAGCGAGGAGTGGAGAAGTGCGCAAATGCTTTGACTCGAACTTTGTCTGGCTTGCCAGGGAGTGAGACAAGGCGCGGAGCAGGAGGTCGTGCACCGCACGAATATGGTCGCTTAGGCGACTAGATTCGCTAACGCGCACGTCCCCGGGAGCGCCGACGTCCTCGTCGGCATCGCTGAGACCAAAGCCGACGAGGACTTCGGCGCTCCCAGAACAACCACTGCACCCAACGACAACCCTTGCACTCCGGGGTGCAGCGCATGTGTAGTAGTCGCTCTACTAGCGACATATGCCGCCCGTAGAGCGGCATCGGTTGACGATGCTGTGCGACGATGTTGACCGACGATTGGGAACATGCGTGGGCTCGTCCACCAGCATCGCCGCCGCTATCGTAAACCGCAGGCGCGGCAGACTACACCGCGCATCTGATCACTCGTATGCCGCCCGCAGTCAGCCGCATAGCGACTGACCTCCTTGCTTCGCGTCTTGTCAAGCGGAGTAAGCGCGAAAGGAAGTCAGTCGCTATGCGGCTGACCAGGTAACTTTTCAATAATCGCCAGACAGCAAAGAGCACGCTGAAGCGTGAACAACAAACGGCTGCCACGTAAGGTTTGTTGTCCAGCCTTTCTTGTCGCGCCGTAGCCTTGGCGAAGGAGGAAGGCTGCTCCAGGGCGGATTATTGAGACGCTACCATAAAAGTTCACTGAATCCAGTCAAAGAAACCAATGCTCTCCATTTGCTGTTTGAGTTCGACGAGTTTCTGCGGGGTGGTACTGGGAATAGGAAGACGTTGCGGGCCGCAATCAAGTCCGATGAGTGACATCATGCCCTTCAGGCCGGCGCGTCCGCAGGTTGCAAAGATGCGGTCGAGCATCTCCAGGGCGCGGTCCTGCCAGAGGCGGGCGGTTGGCATGTCACCAGTGTTGAAAGCCTTAATTATGTTGTGATAGATCGGGGCCGCAAAGTTATAGGTGCTGCCAACTGCGCCGACAATGCCGGTTGCCAGTCCGGAGAGCAGCATCTCATCCCAGGCGTTGAGCATCTCAAAACGTCCACCCTCCAGCGTCATGCAACGACGCATCTCGTGCATGACCGAGCTGCAGAATTTTATGCCGGCCAGATTGGGGATGCGATCGCCGGCACAGCGCAGGAAATCCTCCATGTTGACGGTCACACCGGTCATGGTTGGGATGTGGTAGTGATAAAAGGGAAGTTCTGGAGCACCAGCGGCAATTTCGGCGACACAACCCACCAACGCTTCCGCATCCTCTGGCTTAAAGTAGGAGGGAGGTGTCGCGGAGATAGCATCAGCACCGTGCTGGGCAGCGTGCGCTGCCAGCTCGCATGACTCGCGTGTGCTGTTGGTGCCCACTTGCACTATTGTTGTCAAACGATTGTGGGCAGCATCCAGATAAGCCTCGGCCAATTGCCGACGCTCCGCAATCGTGAGCGAGGGGCCCTCACCGGTGCTGCCGTTGATATAGAGGCCAACGCAACCGCTCTGCTTGAGATGAGCGACAATAGCGGGTATTTTACTGAGATCAACTGCCCCATCAGAGTGAAAGGGGGTGAATGTTGCGGCGACGAGCCCTGTGATGTTGGAATGCAATGGGGTTCTCCGGGTTAATTATGGATTTATGGCTTATTTGCGTGCATTGTGTCAAAGGGTGACGCTCTTGTCAAATTAAATTATTCAAAATAAGCTTGCATTTATAATAATATATAGGTTAAGCTGGTGTCGTTTTCAGGAAATTCACTTAAAACAGAAAAGGATACGCATATGCCGATTGTACGGATTCCCAAGGTTGTGCAACTAGCCGAGCAGGTTGCCTCTAATATTCGCGCCAGCGGATTGGTGCGGGGTGATCCTTATATGAACGCCGCAGGCGTTGCGCGGGAGTTGCGTGTCAGCGCATCGACTGCCAATCGCGTGCTTCAAATCCTGGCGGAGCGCGGCGTTGTCGAACGGGCCCAGAAGCGCGGTACAATCATCTGTAACCCGGACCCCGAGCAGGCGGTGCACGCTATCAAGCGCGTACACATGATCACATTTCAAGATTCGGTCAAGCAATCGGGCTTGATGACCGATCCAGTGATTGTCGGAATGCAGCGCAAGCTACCGGCCGCCATGATTCAATTCAACTTTTTTCCCTCTATCGGTAATCCTGAGCATCTAGCGCATCTACTCGATGAAGCGCGGCGCGCCAAAGACCCGGTCGGCATTGTGCTGACCAAAGCACCCGCCCATGCCCAATTGATGGTGGCGGAGAGTGGAGTCGCGGCAGTGATTCATGGCTATCCGCAGATGGGCGGGCAGCAGCTCCCGTCAATCACGATTGACTACACAGAGATCGGGCGGCTGGCAGGGCGGCTCTGTGTCGACAGCCGTTGCGATTATCTGGCTTTGGTTCTGCCCAATCGTCCTATTCTTGAAGGTGATTACCGTCTGATGGCTGGTGCACAGTACGAATTGGCGCTAGCAGGATACAAGGCTGATGCTGTTACGCTGCGCTGCCATACAGTGGATGGATTGGATGCCTTTGAGTGGATGCGCACGCATGTAAAGCAGTGTAATGGAAAAACGCTCTTTGTGCTTCATCCCAAATTTATTAACGGACACTCGGCAAGTGCCCTCGAAAAGGCTCTGCCAGCACAGAGTCGTTCAGAGATCTTTGTTATCGACGAGCATGATCATCTGCACCTAAACTTTAAACGAGCCATGTATCGGGTGAGTACACCGACTAGTGAAAATGAGGTTGGCGAACGCATTGCCGAGCTTTTGGCAGCCCAAGCCAGCGGGGACAAAATAGAGACCAAGGACGAGATACTCCCAGTTGAAATGAGGAAGATGTAACCTATGAAAAAATTAATAATGATTCGCTTTAAACTGGTGCTAGCAGTGATGTCCGTGTGCTTGTGCGGCTATGCCCATGCAGCAGGTACCGGGTTTGAAGATGCGCCCTTAGGGTCATTCCTAAACCTCGAAACTCTGGTTGGGGTGTGGTCGGCTGAAGAGGGGCATGCGCTGATCAACGCTAAGAATGCCGACCTGGGAAAACAATGTTTGCAGATATGTGGCGGTGAGAAGCGTATGATTGAACTGCAAATAGGGTTGCAACAGCAAAAGCCCCGCCTGCTCTCGTTCATGGCTGAACGCTGGACACAGCGCACACCCTTTGTCTTTCGTGTTAGTGCTCGCGTGAACAACCAGTGGCAGGAGTTGTACAACGGCGACACAGCTGTCAAGGTGGGCGGCTTTCATACAAAGGTCCAGCTCGAGCTTCCGGCAGGTGCGGATCGCTTGCGCTTCACCTGCACATCGCCTGCTGACAGCGGAGTATTGATTGATGATGTGCGCATTGGGGAGCCGAAACCAATGGAGCTTGTTGAGCTGACGGAGCTGCACAAGCAGAGCCCGGTTCTGGTGAGGAATGAGGCTGATTCTGTGCTGCAGGTGAGGGCCATCACAGACGGCAATCAGGAGCCGCTGCGTGTCAAGGCACTGCATATACACCTGACCGGCACGACCGACCTTGAGGATATCGAGACAGTCAGTGTCCAGTACTACGGCTCTAACGAGTTGTTTGCGACGCCGCAGCCACCGGCAGAGCAGATGATTTTTTCTGGAGACCAAAAGCTGCCAGAGGGAGAGAATTTGTTTACGGTGCTGGTCAAGCTCAAGGATTCGGCCAATCTGGATCATTTTATATCAGCTGGATGCAGTGCTGTGGTGGTAGGGAGTGAGCAGGTTATACCGGCGTCGAGCGTGCCGCAAACGCCCAGAAGAATCGGTCTCGCATTGCGCAAAGCCGGTAATGATAGTTGTGCGGCTTACCGCATACACGGGTTGGAGGGCACCCCCAAGGGAACCCTGATTGCAGTGTACGATGCTCGTTGGAAGCACGGCGGCGATTTTC
>JAQUCE010000094.1 GCA_028686345.1 Kiritimatiellia bacterium | reverse complement strand
CAAGCTCAAGGATTCGGCCAATCTGGATCATTTTATATCAGCTGGATGCAGTGCTGTGGTGGTAGGGAGTGAGCAGGTTATACCGGCGTCTAGCGTGCCGCAAACGCCCAGAAGAATCGGTCTCGCATTGCGCAAAGCCGGTAATGATAGTTGTGCGGCTTACCGCATACCCGGGTTGGAGGTCACCCCCAAGGGAACCCTGATTGCAGTGTACGATGCTCGTTGGAAGCACGGCGGCGATTTGCCTGGTGATATCGATGTTGGTATGAGCCGCAGCACAGATGGCGGGCGCACATGGTCCCCTATGAAAATCATCATGGACATGGGAAAAGATCCGCAGTGGAGTTATGACGGGATTGGCGACCCCTGTGTGGTTGTTGATCAAAAAACAGGTGTGATCTGGGTGGCGGCCCTGTGGAGCCACGGCAAGCGTGGTTGGAGCGGCTCGGGTCCGGGCATGACACCTGAGGAAACCGGACAGTTTGTGCTGGTAAAGAGCGAAGACGATGGTGTGACCTGGTCAGGGCCGATCAACATCACGGAGCAGATCAAAGATCCGGAGTGGCCTCTGGTGTTAGCCAGTCCGGGGCGCGGCATAACCATGCGGGATGGGACGCTGGTGATTCCCTCGCAGTATCAGGATACGCTTGAAAACAAGCGCATGCCCTACTCTACCATTGTGTACAGCCGTGACCATGGCCAGAGTTGGAAGATGGGCAGCGGCGCACGCTCGAATACGACTGAGTGCCGGGTGGTGGAGTTGGGCGACGGCTCGCTCATGCTCAACATGCGCGACAATCGGGGCGGGTCGCGCGCGGTGTGCGTGACAGCCGACCTGGGAACTAGCTGGACAGAGCACTCCAGTTCGCGCAAGGCGTTGCCGGAGCCGGTCTGCAACGCAGGGTTGATTCGGGTGGAGGGCAAGGACAACGTGACAGGCAAAAACATGCTCATCTTTCTTAATCCAGCCACAACCAAAGGTCGTTATAACATGACACTGAAGGTGAGCCTTGACGAGGGGGTCACCTGGCCGGCAGAGCATCATCTGCTGCTGGATGGCGGCCGCTCAGCTGGCTACCCCTCCATGGCGATGATCGACTCCGAGACCCTTGGTGTGCTTTACGAGGGCAGCCGGGCGCACTTGACGTTCCAGCGCATTAAGATCCGGGACCTCTTCAGCCCATTGCGTGGCGAAAAATGATAGCGCGTTGAGGCCACAGAACTTTTTCTACTACGAAAAGCGCGAAAACTACGAAAGGTAAGAGACAGGATGCGATTGTTTATAAATACGATCTTAATGATCTGCATAACTCAAGCCGTGATGCTCGCTGCATCCGCGGCGGGAGTACCGGCAAAACTCGCGGATGTTTTTGAGCCTGTGGTTGTCGGGCATCCCCCCTGCGATGCGTTTTACGGTTTGGTTAAGCTTGATAGTGGTGAGCTGCGGCATTATCGGGAGCGTGGCGATTATATCAGTAGCAAAGACCATGGTCTGACATGGAACTCAGTGCCACTCAACGGCAACCGGGAGCATTGGGGTATCACTAAAAGTACGCTCTCCGGTGAATACATACGTTTGGCAACACACAAGCAGGCCATCTATTGCGCACGTTCTAAGGGTGGTTTTTTCGGAGGCTGGATATTTGAGAAAGTCTGGCCTGAACCTTTGATCATGCTGAAACCCCCTGTTTTTATCCGCAATGGTCAGCGCATACTGGTCGGGTGCCACAGCACCAAACATATTGGTTGCGGCACACTCTATTCCGATGATGATGGATTGACATGGAAGCTCTCCACTCTCGCAGTTTCGCCGCACCATGAATCCGGTGGGTTGCATCACGGACGGCGCTGGAACCACGGCGCAGTGGAACCAACTGTCGTTGAACTCAAGGATGGCCGGATTTGGATGCTGATCCGCACTGCACAGGACAACCACTACCAGTCGTTCTCCGAGGATGGCGGGGAGAGCTGGTCCAAGGCCGAGCCATCGCGGTTTTACGGCACTATAACCATGCCCACCATCAACCGGCTGCAAGATGGCCGGCTCCTGTTTCTATGGAATAACACAACACCGCTGCCTGAAGTCAACAATCCCGACGGTGTGTGGGAGGATGTTTTTACCAACCGCGATGCCTTGCACGCGGCGATTTCTGAGGACGATGGGCAAACCTGGATCGGCTTCAGGGAGTTGATTCTCAACGAGGATCGTAACCGCAGTGACTTTGCCACTTGTGCAAAAGGCGATATGAGTGTTCATCAGACACAAATTGCAGAGCTGCCTGCTGGAAAGATTCTGGTCTCTCTGGGTCAGGGCATCAGCCGCCGCCTGTTGATCTTTGACCCTGCCTGGCTTTATGAAACCAAGGAGAGTCTCGATTTTTCAAACGGGCTGGCATCTGTTACCACCCATCAGTTTCTCAAGGGCATTCAAGGCCACTGCGCCTACAACCGCATACCAGGCGCTGAGTTGGTCAAAGATCCCCAACTCGATAAGCAGGTGTTGAAAATATGCAATCCCATGGATGACCGCCTCGTTATCCCCAACCAGGGAGTTCTGTGGAACTTCCCGGCATCCGGCTCTGGACAGTTGATTGTGAAGATCAAATTCCCAGAGGGCTCCGGGGGCGGGCGCATCTCACTGCTAGACCGCTGGGTCAATGCCACTGACAGATGGTCGCACCACTATGCCATGTATAACCTGAACCTGGATCAGAGTTTGACCATTGGCGAGCATGCTCGCTTTGTTGCCGGACAGTGGCATGAGCTCAGATTCGAATGGCGGGATGTGATCAACGGGGAGGGTGACAGAGTCGCCTGTGCGCTCTATCTGGATGGTAAGCAAATATCCGAAAACTTAGCTTTATCCCGAAAAACCGGGAATGGGATCTCGTACATTCATTTTATTGCAAGTGATGTCAAGGACACGCAAGGGTTTATGCTTGAAAGCCTGAGCTTTGGCGTGTGCCCTATGCAGAGCGCGGTCAGCGGGTTGGTCGGGCCCTGACCAAGGAGTGGGCACTCAAACGTGGCTACCTCATATTACAATGAGTTAAATGGAGTATAATTATGAAAACATTACTGAAAACATGGTTTGGGCTTATTGTTTTGGCATCACCAGGAGTCTTTGCTGCCGAAATTGAGCTGTCGGTTACGAACAATCTGCTGTTGCGGCTTGATGGTTCGGATGTGACGCTGAGCGGGAGTAAGGTCAGCCATTGGCACAATCAGGCGGTCGGCCCGGTTGTTTCCGCTGACTTTGTGCAGAGCGCGAGTGCTGCTCAGCCTACGCTTGTGCAGAATGTGTTGAATGGGCATCCTGTGCTGAAATTCAACGGTAGCTCTGATCACCTTTTTAATCTGAGTGACTCAACCTGGGACTGGAACTATGATGCGACAACCAACATGGTTGATGCTGCCCGCTGGACGATGTTCTTTGTTTGTAAGCCGGATGTGAAAACCGGCAGCCGCTTACTGTTTCGCAGTGGGTACTCTGACATAAGAGAAGGTACAGAGAGCGTCGCTAACACAGGTGCCTGGGGGGTATATTTTAACAATGCGACGTACTATATTCATGGTCGTAACACGGCAGGCAACTGGGTGGATGCTAATTGGCCGAATAATGTTGAGACTGAGTGGCAGATTTTAGGCGGTGTGATTCAAAATACGACTGATCCCGCTATAACCTTTTTTAGGGATGGCGACCTCAAGGCTTCGACGAATAATGATACAACCCGCCAGATGAGTGGACATATTCGCACAAGGATTGGAGCCAGCTCATCAAATCCAACAGCTAATGAGTTCTTTAATGGGCAGCTTGCAGAGGTTCTGATTTACAAGGAGGTGTTAACCGCTGCAGAGATAGAAGAGGTTAATAGATACCTGACCTTTAAATATGGTATTTATGATAAGTATGCCACAAATCTAGTTCTGCATTGCCGCATGGATAACAAACAGGTGATTCAGAATGGAGTTAAGCCGCCGCCGGCACTGACAACAGCGGATGGTGACTGGATTGTCAAAGATCTGATTGAGCCGGTCGTAAACGGTATCGCCACCTCTGATAACACCTCTGGTTCGGTGCTCTCCAGCGCTGCCGGCGTTATTGGTGAAGCGATTCAATTCTCCCAGGATACAACAGGTGGGCGGCGCGTTGATTTCGGCGTTGCCGAATCTCTTGCCCCAGGGAACGAGAGCTTTACGGTTTCCCTCTGGTTTAAACCAACTGGGGTGGGCGGTGTCCAGTTCATTGCCTCGCATGGTAATCTCTACTCCGGAAATGATGGGTGGAGTATATGGCTTGACGGAACTACCCTCTTTTTACGGCTTAACAGTGGTGGCGTAAATTCAGATGCACATAAAGCAGAGTTTTATTACCGCGGTATTCAGAGTGATCAGTGGTATCACGCGGCTCTGGTTATTGATCGTATAAACAATCGAATGCGCGGTTACATCAATGGGTCGCAGGCGGGTTTCATTCAAAGCTATATGGGTGTGTCTTTTGAACCAAGGACAATTACCTCAGGCAACAAGGAACTGCTCCTAGGTGTCAGTAATGCTAAAAGTGTGCAGTTCAAAGGATGTGTCGATGATTTGGCCATCTGGAAACGCATGCTCTCAGCGAATGAAGTTGCCGTGCTTTATGCTTTGGGAGTAGAGGGGCAGAGTTTTGTTGACCTTCCGCCACCTGCCGGAGTAGTGATACTTATTCGATAATTAATTGCTGACTGCCAGCTGCATAACAGCTGGCTCTCTTTTCATAACAGAGGAATAGATGAAAAACTGTCATGTGGCCACTCTTTTTTTAGCCTGCATTATGCTGTCAGGCGGTTGCGCCGGGCTAAGCAGAGATAAAGTTGTTGGCAGCCATTTTTCGGTTGTCACCGGTCGTCCGGTTCAACTGACCTTTGGGGATGGCAATGACTCTGAAGCGGCATGGTCGTGCGACGGGGGACGCATTGCTTTTCAGCGGGAGCTGCAAGGCGATCTTGATGTTAAGGTGCTCAGCCTGGCTGATAAAAAGATTACCCCGCTGGTGGCCGGCGCTGGTCTGGCCTGCTATCCTGCCTGGACTTTGGATGGAGCAATTATCTATGTATGCAGTGAGCGTGGTGAGACAACCGCGGTGGAGATGCATGCAAACGAGATGAAGCTCGGCTTTAATCTGCGTATGCTCAAAGATGGTCGTACCAGTGTGCTGACAGATGGTTTATGGCGGGATTATACGCCTTCAGTCTCCTCTGATGGTCGCTCGCTCTACTATGCTTCGTCGCGCGATTGCACTGGGAACAATTCATCGCTCTGGAGACTCTCGCTTGATAACCCTTCAGATGCAGCGTGCATCATTTCAGGCGGCCCAAACAGCGAGGGTTTTGCGCAGCCCTCTCTTTCACCGGATGGTCGAATTTTGTTGTGGGGCGAAATCAATGGATTGTTTTCCAACTGGCAGATCTGCGCTGCTTTTGAAAACAACACTCAAAGAAGTGTAAAACTGACTCCTCCCGCGATGAGCGCTTATGCGCCGTCGTGGTCGCCCGATGGAAAGTTCATCGCGTTCACCGGTTTCCGTTCCGGTGACTCCGCATGGAAGATCTATGTGATGGAGCCGCGTTCCGGTGAGATGTTTGCATTGAACACCGGGATGGGTAACTCGCGGACTCCGAAGTGGTCGCCTGATGGCAAAAGCATCCTCTATGAAAACAATGCGACCGGCGAGTATAAGCTTTATCGCCTTTTGATCGATTGTTCGCCAATCAACGTTGCTCTCGACAATGAGAGGCCCCAGGAGAGCAATGGGGTGGCCTTTCGTCTGAAAATGGACAACCAAAAAGCTGTGCTTGTTAACTCTGAAAAGGGCTCAATTGCGGGAGTTTACTCTGCTGGGGTTGACCCATCCCGTGCAGCAAAAGGCACCATGCCGGTCGCGTTTGAAGTCTCTGAAGAGATAGACTATGGCCAGGGATCTTTTTATGTGCAGGTCAAGTTCCGGGTGGACAGCCTCGCTGAGGATACCCGTATTGTGGCGGTTGGAAGTTATAAACAGAACTCGCTGGCATGGCAGGTCTTTGTTCATCCTGATGGCACGCTGTACTTTAATTCGCGCGACAGAGACGGGAGTTTTATCGGGGTTAAGTCAATAAAGCCGCTGAGGTCGGGAGAGACGGTTACAGTGACCGGAGTTAGGGACAGCCATGGTTACGTGCGTATGTGGGTAAACGGAGTTGACCAGAATCAGACGCAGGGAGGGGCTGGTTTTGACTATGTGGAACCATTGAAAATCAGCCTGGGGCAGCAGTTTAATGGTGGCCAACGTCTTGCGGGAGAGGTGCTGGAGTTCGAAACCGGGCGCGGCTGGCCACCCGGAATTCAACCGCCTCTGACACGTTCAATGCTGTTCAATGAAACTGAGAATTGAGATTGGAGAATTAAGAATGAAAAGCCTCAAGCTGAGCACAGCGCATGCTTATGGGAAAACGCAGCGTGGAAGGACAAAGTTCCTGCTGAGCTGCATCGCATTTCTGCTGTTTGTCGCTGCCGGACATCTTGGCGCTGCCGGGCGTTTTGAGTCTGTCGCGCTGGTGGACTCCTTTGACTTTCCCTGTGTGAAAAAGGATGGAGAGCTGCTCTATGATATTGAGCGGGAAAAAGGCAACGCCGCCCTTTTAGAGCATGTGCTGCTGACCGGAGCCACTACCATCCTGTGGCGCAACTGCGGTGGAGCAACAATGCGCTACCAGAGCCAGGCGGAGCGCTACCCGTTGGTGGAGGCACCGCTTGATAAGCGTCGCCTGCCGGACAATCGCCCTGTGTATGGCTGGTTGCGGATGTATCAGGCACAGCCTGATATCCTGCATTGCGTGCATGATCTGTGTCAAGAGCGTGGTATCCAGTACGGTGTTCATTGGCCCTTTGAAGATACGCATTGGAGCAGCTGGACCTTCGGTGCCTGGAACTTCGAGCATCCTCAGTTTTGGTGTAGAGAGCAGGGCGGCCGCATCTGGGCCGGGCGCTGCTCTTTTGTTTATCCTGAGGTTGTTGAACATAAAATGCGGTTGGTTGATGAGCTGATTGAGCGCGGGATTGATCATCTGTTTATCGACAGCTGGCGCTCCGGTGCCTGGACACCCAAATTTGAATATGTGGAGCCGCAGATTGAACGCTGGCGTAAAAAGTATGACGCAGAGCCACCCAATGATCCAAAGGATGCCCGCTGGTGTTGTCTGGTCGCTGAATCAAACCACAACTATTTTCAGAGCATGCGTAAACGGCTGGATGCCTCTGGCCGTAAAATTCGGTTTATGCTCGGTGTCTCAGGGCTGGGAGTTGTCAGCGATGAAATGGATGAACCCCTGCGTGAGCGGGGCGTGGATTGGAAACGACTTGTTGATGAGGGGGTAATTGACACCCTGGTGGTGATGAGTGTGCAGTGGAACAAAAGCCGTCCTTTTGAAAGCACCCGCGAGATATATCGCAGCATCCTTGACTTCTGTGATGGGCGCTGCCAGGTTCTCTTTCCTGTGCAGGCGTACAACTTTACTGATTGTGGTATCCCCGCATATCAGGCGGCATCAAAACAAAGTGCCGCTGATGTGGCGGAGCAACTGATGCGCATGGCCTGGGAGGAGGGTGCCAACGGTATCTGCATGGAGTGCGTTGATTACAACAACTATCAGCCTGAGACCCGCGAGAAAATGCGTAATCTGCTAAAGCAGCTGTCCGCCGCAACTAGGTGAGTTTTTGCGATGTGCGCGAGGTATTAACTCTCACTGAGAAGTTTGTGATTAAGAGCCCGCTGCTACAGTAACAAATGCCCCGCGTTTGGCGAAACGAAGGTAACTTCTCAATAATAGGCCAGAAAACAAAGAGCACGCTTCCGGCTTCAGGCTTCGCAATAGCTACGCCCGGACAAGTCGAGCTTCGCTTTTACGCCGCGACAGGGAAGCGTGAACAACAAACAACTGCCCCGTAAGGTTTGTTGTCCAGCCTTTCTTGTCGCGCCGTAGCCTTGGCAAAGGAGGAAGGCTGCTCCAGGGCGCGTTGTAGAGAAGTTGCCGTAAAAGTGATAATGGAGTAGTGCAAGCATCTTGCTTGCAGAAAATATTTTCATTCAAGCAGGAGGTCAGTCGCTATGCGGCTGACTGCGGGCGGCATACGAGTGATCAGGTGTGCACTCTTGTCTGCCGCGCCCGCGGTTGACGATGGCGGCATACTGCAACAGGTATGTGAAAGGCGCGCCCCGGGATGTAGGGTTGCTTCTCAGAAGCAATTAGCGGCTGCCGGGCGATTGTTCGTCAAAGGCGCGCCATGGGATTTCATCATCTTTGTTTGGCTCACTCGTCTTCGTCCCGTAAGTCCGGCTTCGCCCGCAAGCGTGGCGACGCCGTGACAAGACGCAGGGTCGCTAATCGCTTGAAATACCCTTATCGCAGGAATACCTACAATACAGGGTTGGATTGTTTATGAGCCTTTTGCGCCCTTTTACGGCCATACACTTAAGGCTGAAATAAATCCTACTCAATCGTTTTTGCCCCCTGTGTCCAGTGATCTGGCAATGCCGCTGGTAGAGCGGCTACGACACCGAACGACCAGCATCACACTTCAGACCACTGGACTTAGACGTGAAAAACTATCACGCTGCCCAATTTTCTTACCTTAAATCTGCCAGGCTGCAACAGATTTTTCTACCCTTTTATTTTTCTACCTAAAAAACAACCTATCATACCCACTGTGCCCCTCAGTGTCTCAGTGGCAAAAAAAATGGTTGCCTGCCTGTGCGTTGCACGCAGACAGGCGGCTGTGCTAACCACTGCGGTTTTTTCGGCCAGCGGCCTTACGGAAGGCAAGCGGGGCGAGTTGGTAATGAACCTTGAACTGGTGGTTGAAGTGCGAAAGATTGTTATATCCCGATGCAAAGGCGATCTCGCTCACAGAGAGATCGCTCTCAATCAGTTTGCGGCCCGCAAAGCTGAGCCTTAAATCAGTAAGAAAGCGGGTGAAGGTCTTGTTGGTTAGCTTTTTAAAGTGGCGCTGGAAGGTTGCTTTACTCATATGGGATTCCTGCAGGATGTCGTAAAAAGAGATCTCGTTCTGGAAGTTTTGGAGCACATATCGAATTGTTTTTTGAAGGCTAACATAAGTGGATTGGTTGTTGGGCGGCATAAAGGATGTGCGGGATAAGGCTATACGGTCTTTCGATGACACGCCGGCCAGGAGCTCTATAATCTGAATGAACAACCGCAGTCTCCTTATCCCGCTGCAGGTGCAGCAGCTCTGCATTAGATTTTTGATTTTTTGAAGACCATCACCTGTAATCTGAATTCCGAGATTTGCATCCTGCCAGAGTTGATGCGCCATCCGTGTTTCCGGAAGCTTCCAGAAAGAGTGGTCTGACTCAAGCTCGAATTGAACTGCGCAGCCGGAAGATTGACCGTGCATGTGCCAGTAATGCGGCAGATGGGGGCCGATAATAACAAGGTCAGGTGCTGTGAAGTGCGTAATCGAATCACCAATAAAGCGGGTTCCTGATCCGCGGTCAACTACAGTCAGCTCCATGTGCGAATGGCTGTGCCACTCATGGCCTGAACCTGTCAGAGGGATACGGGTTTTATCGCCGGAAACGATCTCAACCTCACGAATATTATCTACCCATTGAAGTAGACGAAATGATTCTCCAGGCAAAAATTGAATTTTTTCAGCATATGGTTTCATAAATCTCCCTGTTTGTGATGCCATAATACAAGAATTTGATCCTGTAGGCAAAGACAATATCAGTTAAATATCCTACACTGTGTTTATAACCATTTAAAAAAGGATTGTATTATGCAGACTAGGTATAGATTTTCATTTGGCCCCTGGAACATCCATGAAGGTGCGGATCCTTTTGGTCCGGCTGTGCGAGAGAGTTTGAGCTTTGCCGATAAATTAAAGCTCTTCCGGCCATTGGGATATGAGGGAGTTCAATTCCATGATGATGACGCGGTGCCCGGCATGAATGATCTTGATGGAGCTGGTATCAGCAAAAAGGCCGCTGAACTTAAAGCACGGTTGGATGGCGAGGGATTGGTGGCTGAATTTGTGGCTCCGCGGCTGTGGGAAGATCCGCGTACAATTGACGGCGGTTACACTTCCAATGATCCTGCCTGCCGCGCTTACGCGATTGAGCGTAGTTTAAAAGCGATTGATATTGCCTTGGAGCTCGACACTAAACTTATTGTGTTGTGGCTGGCGCGCGAAGGCACCTATATCCGTGAGTCCAAGGACAGCAAAAGGTCGGTTGAATATATTGTTGAGGCAATTGACCGAATGCTGGCTCATCATCCGGATATTAGAATTGCGATTGAACCTAAACCGAACGAGCCGGTGGATGTGGCATACATCCCGACGACCGGCCACGCCATCGCGCTAGGGCACCTCTGCGCTGACCCATCCCGCGTTGGCGTGAACATCGAGAGCGCCCACGCTGTCCTGGCTGGATTGGATCCCTCCGATGAAATGGGTTTTGCACTGGCGCACAAAAAACTTTTCACCGTGCATCTTAATGATCAGAATGGAATAAAGTTTGATGAGGACCGCAGCTTCGGCAGTATTGATCTGCGCCGCGCTTTCAATCAGGTGCGCATCCTCGACAAACACGGTTATGGGAGAAATGGCGAATTTATCGGTCTGGACATTAAGGCAATGCGCACACAGAAGCTGGATAAAAGCACCAAACACCTCTCCAACAGCCGCACGATCTTCCTGAAGCTGCTTGAAGTTGTACGCGGATTGGATCAAAGGACGGTTGATGCCCTGATCGCCGAGCGTGATTATGAAGAGCTGGATCTTTTAATTATTAATGCCTTGATGGGGCAGTAAGGGAGTAAACACGATGAAAAACATGAACAGACGACAGTTTATGGCGGCCTCGGGCGCCGCGGCGTTGGCCATGGGCGGTTACGCAATCAGCACTCCGCGTAAGACCGTGGCACGGGATAAGATTAACCACGCCTGCATCGGTGTCGGCGGCATGGGCTATCATGATCTTCAAAACTTTCTCTCTCATCCGCGCGCGCGAATAGTGGCGATTTGTGATGTGGATGCCAACCATCTGAAAAAGGCGGCTGAACTCGTGCCTGAGGCCCGCTGTTACACCGACTGGCGTGAGCTGTTGGCCAAAGAGGGGGATCAGATCGACTCTATCAACGCTGCAGTGCCGGATCACATGCATCTGCCCATCGCGCTGACCGCCATGCGCGCCGGCAAACACGTCTACTGCCAGAAGCCGCTCTGCCACGACGTGGCTGAGTGCCGCCAGCTGGCGGAGACCGCCCGCAAGACAGGCGTTATCACTCAGCTCGGCACCCAGCACGCATCCGGGGCGGGCGACCGCATGGCTGTGCAATGGCTGCGCGAAAGGTTGATCGGCACGGTTCAGCGCGTGATCCTTTGTTCCAATCGTCCGGGGGCGATTGATGCGTATCGGCTGGTTGGCCCGCGCCCTGCCAAAGGCGAACCAGCCCCGGAACATTTGGCGTGGGAGCTGTGGCTCGGCACCGCGCCGGAGCGTGAGTATGCGCCGGCGATCTACCATCCCGCCAAGTGGAGGGCCTGGCAGGATTTCGGCACGGGCTGGCTCGGCGATATCGGCTGCCACATCTTCGACGCGGTCTGGAAGGGCATGGAGATGGGCGCAAGCGCGCCGCTGAGCGTAATCGCCGAAGTGCAGGAGTCGTGGCAGAACAATGCCGCGCGCCGCGCGGATGTCTGGCCGCAGAGCGACCACATCACCTGGACCTTCTCCGGCAACAGCTACAGCGGCGGCAAGGAGTTCACCATGGAGTGGTTCGACGGTCTGATTTATCCGCCTGCCGACGTGATGGCCATGGCCAAGGAGGTCGGGTTTGAAGAGTATCCGGCTGAGTCGCTGATGGTTATCGGCACTGATGGCGCGCTGCTGCTGCCGCACAGCTCCGGGCCGATGCTGCTGCCCAAGGCTAAGTTCGGCAGCCACCCCAGACCCAAGCTGGAGGCGCGTAACCACTATCACCACTTTCTGGATGCCTGCCTCGGCGGTGACATGTGTGAATCGTACTTTGAGCAGACCGGCCCCATGACTGAGACAATCCTGCTGGGCACGATCGCTATCCGTGAGCCGAACACTCTTTTAACCTGGGAGCCTGTGAGTATGCGGATCCCGAACTCGGCGACAGCCAATCGCCTGCTGCGGCGTACCTATCGCAAGGGGTGGGAGGTGCCGGGGATAGGATAGGCCTATTCGCTGGCTGCCCTGGCATCCGGGTATGACTTCAGGTAGTGGTCGAGACGCTCCGCCATCTGTTTGCGGATTGGTGCGCACTCTGGGTTGGCTGCCAGGTTTACCAGCTCTGTGGGGTCTTTTTCAAGGTCAAAAAGACACTCATAAGCACCTCCCGGCTCAGCATAATAAACCGCGAATTTATAGCGCTTGCCACGCACTCCATACCAGTTGTTGTAACGCTTGAATTTGTGTTCGCAGTAAATATCCTTCCGCCACTCACTCCCGGGTGTACCATGCATCAGCGGCACCAGCGACCGCCCCTGATATTGTTCCGGTATTTTCTCGCCAGCTAAATCCACAAAAGTCGGTGCCAGATCCAGGTTGCTGACCAGCTCGGGCAGTGCCCGTCCGCGTTGCTCGCGCGGCAGGCGCGGGTCATAAACGATCAGCGGAACGCGCAGCGATTGTTCGTAGTGGTTCCATTTGCCGGCAATTCCGCGGTCGCCGAGCAGCAGGCCATTGTCAGCGGAGTAGATGATAATTGTGTTCTGATGCAGCCCCTTGGCTTTCAACTCATCCAGCACCCGGGCCACGGCCTTATCAATCCCGCTGAGCATCCGATAATAGGCGCGCATGTTTGTCTGATATTTCTCAGGGGTGTCCCAGCGCCAGTACCAGCGCTCCCGACCAAGCTCCTTCACGTCCTGCATGAAAGCGGGCAGGGCCTTGAAATATTTTTCATCGCCCAGGCGCGGCGCGGGTATCTCGATATCCTCATACATGCCATCCGTCGAATCCGGCCACTGAAAGTGATGTCCAGGGCGGTGGTCGTTGTCCTCGGCGTGTGTGGCGTTAAAGCTGACCGACATACAGAACGGTGTTTCTTCAGGGGTGGATTTAATAAACTCAATCGCCGCGTCGCTGCACAGATCGGTCTCATGACGCAAGGTGCCATCCGCCATCTTATGTAGATAGGGGCTGCGGTTGATCTCCTTGAAAAAATCAAACTCTCCCTTCAACCCCGGTTTTGCAAATGACATGCCATACTTACCGGCAAACCCGATGCGGTAGCCAGCGGTTTTGAGCACCATTGGATAGCTGACCGCAATGTATTTACTGTCAACTGTCGGCTCACCGAAATTATATCCGTGGGTACGCTGTGACAGCCCGGAGAAGATCGTCGCGCGGCTGGCGGCGCAGATCGGCGTTTCACAGAAAGAATTTTCAAAACGCACCCCCTCGGCAGCCAGCCGGTCGATGGTCGGGGTCTTGATCAACTGGTTGCCGTAGCATCCCAGCACATCGCTGCGCTGGTCATCTGCCAGGAAAAAAATGATGTTAGGTCTGTCAATCGCCTGTGCGCACACCCCTGCCAGCATCACAACAGCCACCATGGCAGAATTAACTCGATCCATCCTATCTCGCATAGCAAACCCTCTCTTCCGAAAACAACAGCCTAAACATCTTCCGGCTGACAAATTCTACCCTTGTAAGACAAAGAACTATTATGAGCGATAACAGCGAGGAAGGTCAACCGAAACTTTAGAGGGCAGCCGGTTAAATGTCAAAAACGCGCCTTTTCAATTCCTCAGTAATTCGCTTTGGAGCAGCCTTCCTCCTTCGCCAAGGCTACGGCGCGACAAGAAAGGCAGGACAACAAACCTTACGGGGCAGCCGTTTGTTGTTCACGCTTTAGCGTGCTCTTTGTTCTCTGCCGGTTATTAAGAAGTCAGCCGCATAGCGACTGACCTGCTCCCGCGTTTTGCCAAAGACAAATGACGATAAATATTAAATCAACCAGGCTGCAACAGATTTTTCTACCCCTCTATTTTTCTGCCCCAAAAATAACCGAGCACACCTTTTCATAAGCTGTTGTGTAAAGTACCTCAGGCTTTCAGCTTGAATAAAAATGTTTTCTGCAAGCAAGATGCTTGCACTACTCCATTATCACTTTTAGGATCACGTCTCAATAATTCGCTTTGGAGCAGCCTAAAGGCTGGACAACAAACCTTACGGGGCAGCCGTTTGTTGTTCACGCTTTAGCGTGCTCTTTGTTCTCTGCCGGTTATTAAGAAGTCAGCCGCATAGCGACTGACCTCCTCTCGCGCTTTGCCAAAGACGAATGACGATAAATATTAAATCAACCAGGCTGCAACAGATTTTTCTACCCCTCTATTTTTCTACCCCAAAAATAACCGAGTACACCTTTTCATAAGCTGTTGTGTAAAGTACCTCAGGCTTCCAGCTTGAATAAAAATGTTTTCTGCAAGCAAGATGCTTGCACTACTCCATTGTCACTTTTACGGTAACGTCTCAATAACTTGCTTTGGAGCAGCCTTCCTCCTTCGCCAAGGCTACGGCGCGGCAAGAAAGGCTGGACAACAAACCTTACGTAGCAGCCGTTTGTTGTTCACGCTTTAGCGTGCTCTTTGTTCTCTGCCGGTTATTAAGAAGTCAGCCGCATAGCGACTGACCTCCTCCCGCGCTTTGCCAAAGACAAATGACGATAAATATTAAATCAACCAGGCTGCAACAGATCTTTCTACCCCTCTATTTTTCTACCCAAAAAATAACCTCCGTACCCTCTGTGCTCCTCAGTGTCTCAGTGGCAAAAAATTGGTTGCCTGCCTGTGCGTTGCATGCAGACAGGCGGCTATGCTGCGTTAGGTTCCTTGCGGTTTCCAAAAATTAAAGTGCAACCATTTTGACCCACTATGTCCAGTGGTCCACACCTGCGCCGCGAAAAACGCGAAAGTGCCTAACGATAAGTAATCAAGTTATAGACAGGCCACACAACCATTTAAGTCTAAAAAAATAATAAAATAATGCTTGATATGTTTGCAAATTTGTGTTTAGCTTAAGTTGCTCTTTGAAAAGGAGGTATTTTCAAGAGCAATAACTGTTGTAGTTTAAAACCGTTTAAACAAAGGAGCAGTAATTATGAAAAAGGTTGTTGGATGCGCAATTGCACTGACATTGGTGTGTGGTGTGGCGCAGGCGAAACTGTGGAATGGCGCCTGGTCTGGCGCAAGCCACGTATCGATTTCAGACCCTACCGGCGATGGTGGCGGTGTTGGGATACTCGATATAACTGGATTAGAGGCTATTTATGGAACTGACGCGTCTGGACTTGGTTACTATTTCCGGATGACACTTGCCTCAAGTGACACTCTCAACCACACCTATATGCTGAATTTCAACACAGATGGAGATCTCGGCACTGGGGCGAACTCTGACATCAGCACCTATATTGCAACAGGCATGGCTGGTATTGATAAAATCGTTGATACCCACTATGACGGTGGCTTTCACACTGCTAATCACTACCATACGTTCAATGGCAGCCTCGCAAATAACATTAAGTTTGATGAGGCATTTCTGGCTAGTGTAGGCGGTGCGCATGATGAGTTTGGCAATCAACTCGAGTGGTTTGTGCCCGCTGCACAGTTGACCCCGAATATTACCGTACGTGGCTCAATAGTTAAGCTAGGATCAACGTTTGGAGGTGGGGACCCAACTGTTACATACGATATTACGGATGCCTTCACGGTAGTGCCTGAACCGACGACTCTGGCGTTGTTGGCCATGGGCTTGGCAGCCTTGGGCATGCGCCGCAAGATCGTCAAATGAGTGATCTGTTATTAATTGAAAAGAGGCACGGCTTTGAGCCGTGTCTTTTTTTAATTACGACTGAGCGCGAATTGTTGCTGGCATCTTCAATTTCTTGTTTTTTCTTGGTGCGTTTTGTATTATACGGCCAGTTGACAGTTATCAGTATCAGAGGTCAGTGAAAGGCGGGTTAAAATGAAGAGAGTGTTTTTGGCAGGTTTATTGGCGGGAACGATGTGCGCGGCCCATGCGGGCGATAAGCTCAGAGCCTTGATTGTGGATGGTCAAAATAATCACACTGCGTGGCCAAAGACAACGGTGATGCTCAAAGATTATCTTGAAAAAACCGGGGCCTACGAGGTGGATGTGGCCCGCACGCAATACACCTGGAATGGCACGCAGTTTAAGGATTTTCTGCCTTTGGCAGGCGCTGGTGAGAGCCAGGACCTGCCGCAACCAAAGGCTGATCCTGATTTCAAGCCTGATTTCGCCAAGTATGATGTGGTGATCTCCAACCTCGGGTTTAAAGCCGCTGATTGGCCAGAGCCTACCCAGCGGGCGCTGGAGGAGTACATGCAGAGAGGCGGCGGCCTTGTGGTGATCCACGCGGCTGACAACTCATTTCCCGACTGGAAAGAGTTTAACCGCATGATTGGCCTTGGAGGCTGGGGCGGACGTACCCCGCAGCATGGGCCGTATGTCTATTACAAGGGGGATCAAATTGTGCGTGACACCTCTCCCGGAAAATGCGGCGCGCACGCCAAACGCAATGAGTTTGTGATTACCATGCGCAACCTGGAACATCCGATTACGCAGGGACTCCCCCCGCAATGGCGCACCTCCACGGATGAGTGTTACTCGTACTTGCGCGGCCCTGCGGAAAACATGATTATTCTGGCTACGGGCTGCGACTCGCCGGAGTTGCAGCGTTTGGAGCGCCACGAGCCGGTTTTGATGGTGATTGACTATGGAAAGGGTCGTGTTTTTCACACAGCTCTCGGCCATGACGACACCTCCTGGGAGGGGGTGGGTTTTATTCTGACAACCTTGCGCGGGATTGAATGGGCTGCCACCGGTAAAGTTACCATACCAGTGCCTGATGATTTTCCGGGGGTTGAAAAAACTACCTATCGTAAGTACGAGCGTCAGCTGTGAATTGCGGGGCCAGCACAGGCGGGATGCCTGTGCTGCGTAAGGAACTTCTTCCCTGTCAGCTCCCCCCCAGCTTTGTCATTGCAGCGGCCAGCTCGGCGCGTTGCTGGGGCGAGAGCTGATCCACATGCTTTGAAATTTGGCGTGCTAGGTCGCGGGCTTCGAGCAGGTCATCAGGGTTGTGGGCTAAAATGCGCAGCTCGGTGAGTTTAAGCGGCAGGGCGTCAGGGGCTTGGGCACGGGCAGCGGCAGCGGCTTTTTCAGCCTCGGGCAGACGCTTGGCATCAATCAAGATACAGGCGAGCGTGTCAAGGGCAAAGGGGCTTTCGGGGTCCAATGCAAGGGCCCGCCGAATCACTAATTCAGCCTCTTCCAGCTTGTTCTGCATGCGCAGTGTTTCGGCTAGGTCGTTAAACACAGGGAGTGAGGGTGAGGTGGCGGCACTGCGTTTCAGGTGCTCCTCTGCGCCAGCCAGATCACCCTGCTCAATCAAGGCAGTGCCCATCACATAGTTGGCCAGAGGATTGTCACGCTCCAGCCGCAGCAGGATGGTGGCGTGTTGGACAGCGGCAGCCTGATCACGCAGCGCGTGGTCGAGTTTTAATATCTCCGCGAGCACAGAGCGTGAGCCTGGCTGCAAACGCAGTGCCAGGATAAAGCTTTCGCGCGCTGCTTTGAAAAACTCCGCCCCTTTGGAGCGTAAGATATACGCCTCTGTCACTGCCGTGAGATATTGCGGCGCATCACGGCTGATCTTTTTCATGCGTGGCAGAATATCCCGCTCAGCCTCATCCACCTTGCCGCCTGCAATCAGCACATTGACCTGCAGTGCCCAGGCCTCCAAAAAAGCGGGGTCTGCATCGGTCAGCGCCAGTAAACGTCTCTGTGCCTGCTCGTATTGGCCCTCTGCAATCTCTATTTTAGCCAACTCCAGGTTGATCTGCTTGTTGAGGACGCCCGCTTTATCCGCCTTGGCCAGCCACTCGCGGGCGGCTTTGTAGTCCTGGCGCATATTGCAGATGCTCAGCATGCCCAGCAGTGCGCGGGGATCCGCGGGCGTATCCTGGAGGATTTGCCTGAAAGCCGCCTCACTCTTATCTGGTTGGTTGTTGGCGAGATGCAGTGCCGCCAGCTCATGCAAGAGTTGACTCTGCCCTTCAGCAGGAGCAAGCGCCATGGCGCGCTTCAAGCTGGCTTCAGCCATCCTTGGCTGACCAAAGCGCTGCCACTCCGCGCTCTGGCGCATGAACTCGCCGGGCACCCGCACATAGCCGTAAAAGCGGGCGAGCCGACTGGACACAGGGCGTTGCTTGAGCATGCGCAGTGCCTCAGCCGCGGCCAGTTCGGCGTGTTCCTGGTCTGCGGGCGTTACCCCTTTGCGGGTGAGCACCACACGGTTAAGCATGGCGCTGAAGTTATCCGCATCAAACTCCAATGCTTGGAGATAAGCAGAGATCGCCTCTTCGGGGCGGCCGAGGTCTTCCAGCAATACGCCTAGATTATTGGCTGCCATTGAGAGATGTCTGCGTAGCACGCCCCGCCGTACGGCCATGGAACTCCCTTCAACCGGGCCTGCCAGGATTTTCTGCATCTTTGCCCAGAATGGCTGGTGCTCCTCCAGCAAAGGGCGGTTTTTCAGGGATTCAATATCCTGCACGCCAACAAAGACAAGTTGATCGGTTTGGGCGTTTAGCCCTGCTTCAAACAAAAGGTCAGGAGTCCCGTAGAAAACCAGACGCTCGGCTGCCTCTGGGTCAGAGCTCAGCCACTCCTGCAGGAAGGCGGCGCACCCCAGTCGGGCGGCATTCAGATAGCGAGCCTGCTCCTTCGCGAAAGCGGGGTCGGTTTTGATTACCTGGCACAAACGGCGGATGTGCAGTGGGTGGCGTTCAAAGGAGAGGTTGACTAACTGAAGTTTTTGACCGCGTGCGTGCGCCGCTAGCTGCAGATTAGTGTCAATCTGTCCGTCTGTGATCAGCCAGTGCTGCGGGCTCAATTGATCGAGCAATGCCTGCGCATAGGTGTCTATAAAGTGCCCGTTCCGTCCGTTGGCGCGGCCGGCATTCTTAGCTGTCGCATACACCAGCAAAAGTACCAGTGTGGCGACAATTACGCCAGCGGTGGCGCGCAGCGCTTTTTCAGGGTCTTCACTCTTTTTACGTGTTGCTAGTCCGCGCTCTTCATCATCATCCAGCAACAAGCCCGGCGCATCCATGAAACAGAGAGCCCAGAAAGAGGCCAGATAACCGAGGGTCATGGCAACCAGCAGCATTTCAAGCACAGGCAGGCGCCCCTCCGGCAGATCGCTTACCCAGGGCAGAGCGGAGTTGTTTAATTGCACTGGTAAAATGAGGAAAATCAACACCACATGAAACACCAGTGAAGAGGCGGTATTGCGTCGATTAAGAGCGTTGTGAGCCTCAAACTGAGTGGCCAGCCAGGGAAGGAAAACCATGATTAAAACCCAAATCCATCCGGAGCGTGGAAAGAGCTGGCGCAACTCCGCCAGTTGCATCATCATCATCCGCTCGATAATGGCCAGACGCCCGGGGTAGCCCGCCAGCGAAAATCCCTCTGAGCCGACAAAGTGTGTGGCGGCTCCGAGATAGAGGGAGGCTCCAGCCAAGCCAGCCAGGGCAAGGCCTGTGATCCGTGGCCAGGTTGCCTCCTTTCTTTGATAAAGTGTAATCAAAAGCATGGTTGCAAAATAAGGCGTCATCAGCAAAAAGAGTGTGCTCTCAACACAGCCAACTCCGCAGAGCAAGGCCAGGGCAAATGGCCGCCACCTGTCGTCGCGTATCTGGTTGTCCTGCAGTAGATTAAAAGCCAGCAACAATAGCAGCGCGTGAAATGTCGCCATACTCAGACGGGTGGAGGCTGCCCAGAGAGGCAGGCTGGTTGCAAACGCGAAAGCGCCGACTAGACCCGCAGTCAGGCCTGCCGCTCCCGGGGCGTATTCGGGCAACCCGCCGTCCAGCACGATTCGTCTTTGCACCCAGCTGCGTAAATAACGGAATAAGAGTGCAACCGAAGCCGCGCCGCAGAGGGCGCTCCACAGGTTGAGCGCAAGCACTGCCATGCCGGGCGGAAGAAAACGGGCTGGAAAGACACAGCTCATCAGGAGCGGGTGACTGGGAGCCAGTTGCGGCTCCAGCCCGAGGCAGACAGCAGCCACATTGGCGGAGGTGCCGGGAAAGGCAGTGTGGCTCAGTAAGAGAGCGTAGAGCATGAAGGCGATGATGCCAACGCCAAATGCGATCAAATTGTGGTTGATCTGATTTAAAAACCTGTAGCCAACATTTGCTTTTACATTCATTAAAACCTCCATCAATTTGAAATAAACTCTTAATCTTATGGATTGTAGGTTACTTGAATTGAAATGAACTTGCAA
This sequence comes from Kiritimatiellia bacterium, assembly GCA_028686345.1. GTDB lineage: Bacteria > Verrucomicrobiota > Kiritimatiellia > RFP12 > UBA1067 > M55B167. Next base: position 906 of record JAQUCE010000094.1, on the reverse strand, counting down.
CTGATTTTTTAAAACTTATCGTTGTTTGTCTGTGCTAAAGCAGCTAGTCGCCGCAATCAAATGAGGTTGTGTGATGTGCGGAAGTTTTTCACCTCAAAAACAACGCAGCGCGCTTATTCCACTCCGCGCCCGGCGCGGATTTAGTAGCTTAATGGGCAAGAAAATGCTGCAACGTGATGGCCGCGCGCTAAAGTAGTTATAAGGTCGTATAGTAATCTTTACTACATGGGTGGAGCTTCCAGTTCTGTTATTATGAGAGTCATAAAGCAGACAACATCCCAAAGTGCGGGCGATAACGGTACATAGCCCTGTTAGGCATTAATGGGACGACCATGAAAGGAGCAAGAACATGAAAAAGAACAAACCAATGCGCACGGCAACGCTAAGCGTCTGCCTGTTCGCCCTCGCCCTGTTCGCTAACGCATCACGGGCGGCAACGATCGGCATCGACATTGAACCAGGCGGCCAAACGGAACCGGGCTTTGCGTCACTGACACCTGTTTCGCCGAGCGTGACGATTGACGGGATTACCTTCACGCTTTCGGCCCCCGGGCCTTTGACCGGGCGCGACAGAGGTGCGTAGCTGATTTTTAACCACAAAGGGCCTAGCGCAGCATAGCCGCAACCAATTTTTTGCCCGCGAATCTCCGCGAATATTGCGCTTTAAATTTTTTCTCCACGTTTCCGGCTTCAAGCTTCGCTACTACGCCGGACTGACGGTGGAGTCGTTAATCACTAAAAATTTTAAGCGCAGAGTCTTGTGCTAAAAATACAATTCTTGTTGTCAAAAGTGATCTTGTGATAAGGGTATTTCAAGCGATTAGCGACCCCGCGCATCCGTCTTCGTCCCGCAAGCGGAACTACGCCGGGACAAGTGGCGGGGATGAAATACCCTTATCCTTTCGC
>JAQUCE010000093.1 GCA_028686345.1 Kiritimatiellia bacterium | reverse complement strand
GCACCGCAAATTGATTTGTTGTATACTTGAAGAAAATTTTTCATGGTCATCCTTTCTTTTGCGCCTTTTTGCGGCTATTCCTTTTTTCCTTTGCTTCGCTATGTTTAGCCGCAAAAAAACGCAAAAGCCGCAAAATCTTTCGCAAACATGATAGGATTTAAGAAAAGAGGTACTAAAAAACAACCTAGCGTACCCTCTGTGCCCCTCAGTGTCTCAGTGGCAAAAAATTGGTTGCGGCTATGCTGCGCTAGGCCCTCTGCGACTCTGTGAGAGATAATTTATCAAGTTAATCCTGTTATCCTGTCAAGAATTGGTTGCCTGCCTGTGCGTTGCACGCAGACAGGCGGCTGTGCTGCGCTAGGTTCCTTGTGGTTTCAAAAATTAAAGTGCACTCATTTTGACACCCTATGTTCAGGATATGGCACCTGCGCACCTTGCCGCTGCGAGGATCAACCGCGAGATTTTTTTGACGGAAAAACATATTGCCACTTCCACTCAAGTCCAGCTTTGGAATATTTTTGGGCAGGAGTTTGTTTTGGAAAAATATTTCCTCGCTTCATAACCAGTCACTCAGGCCAGCGCAATCGCCAGTGCCTGATCCATATCGGCTTTGATGTCCTCAATATTTTCAAGACCCACCGAGACGCGGATATAATCATCGGTCACGCCGTTGGCCTCACGCTCCCGGGCGGTCAGTTGCTGGTGGGTGGTTGAAGCAGGATGGATGACCAGTGTCTTGGAATCACCGATATTGGCCAGGTGTGAGAGCAGCTTCACGTTGTCGATAAACCGGATGCCAGCCTGCATGCCGCCTTTCACCCCAAATCCCAGGATACCGCCATAGCCAGCCTTGAGATACTTGGAGGCCATCGCATAATACGGACTCCCCGGCAGGCCGGGGTAATTCACCCACGCCACCGCGGGGTGCTGGCTCAGCCACTGCGCCAGTTGGAGCGCATTCCTGGAGTGGCGCTCCTGACGCATCGGCATGGTCTCCAGTCCCAACAGAAAATCACGCGCGTTAAAGGGGCTCAAGGCAGCGCCCAGATCACGCAGCAGAGTCACGCGCACCTTTATGATAAAGGCCACATTGCCCATACCCGGCACATTTTTAAGCGCATCCCAGTAAACCATGCCGTGATAACTCGGGTCAGGCTCCGTGAACTCCGGGAAGCGTCCGTTGTCCCATTGAAACTTCCCTGAATCCACGATCACGCCGCCGATTGAGGTGCCATGTCCGCCGATATATTTCGTGGCTGAGGCCACCACAATATCCGCACCATGCTCAAACGGGCGCACCAGACCAACCCCGACGGTGTTATCCACTACCAACGGCAAGCCAGCCTCATGTGCAATCCGCGCCAAGGCTTCAAAATCAGGTACATCCAGCTTAGGGTTGCCGATTGTCTCAATGTAGATCGCTTTGGTCTTCTCTGTGATCAGTGCCTTGACGCTCTCCGGGTCAGTGGATTTGAAAAACTTCACCGTGCGTCCCAGCTTGGGGAAGGTGTAGTGAAAAAGCTGATAGGTGCCGCCATACAGGTTATCCGCGGCGATGAACTCATCCCCGTTGCGGCTGATGGCCAGCAAGGCAGTCGAAACAGCGGCCATACCGGAGGCCAATGCCAGCGCGCCAGTTCCGCCCTCGATCGCCGCCATCCGCTCCTCAAAAACTGCGGTAGTCGGGTTCATCAGTCGCGTGTAGATGTTGCCAAACTCCCGCAGTGCAAACAGATTGGCGGCGTGCTCGCTGCTTTTAAAAACATACGAAGCTGTTTGATAGAGCGGAACTGCCCGGGAACCGGTTACAGGGTCAGCCACCTGACCTGCGTGTATAGAAACTGTGTTTAATCCTTGCTCTGTTTTGCTCATGTTCATCTCCTATTACTCAAGCTTTATCTGTACTATGTTCAACAGCGGATCATCTAAATCGGCAAAGGTGCGCTCTGCTAAACCAAACCCATGTTGTACCACTGTGTGACACTATAGCATTGTTTACCGGCGAGTGTAAACACGAATTTTAGTTGTTATTCCTGTCTGTAATTTGCTCATTTAGCCCCGGTTTTGACTCTCTAGCTCGGGGTCGGTATTGAAAAGCGGACGAGGTCGAACCCGTCTCCGATGCTGCCTAACTCCGAGTCAACTGTCATTTTTCGCGGCGCAGCCGCGCGGCTGGCTGACCTTATTTACCTGTACCGTGTTGCTGAAAACGGCCTCTCCCTGTTTTTGCGATCATAAAACATGGCATTGGAGACCGCTGAGGTGTGGTCGTTCATCAAACCACGCTGCTTGCCGCGCCACCCCTTGCGCCGACCGCAGACCGTGACATTATAGCGCCGTGTCAAAAAGAGAGGCAGATCCAGCACAGAGGCAATCCGATATAAAAACCGTTCCAGCCACTCAGGCACAGAACAGTTCCCGGCAAAACCCTCTTTTTCCAGCATCTGCCGGAGCAGCTCCACCCAAAAACGCCCGCTGAACTTCACTCCCAGAACATCAAACCCTGATTTCAGCAGCGTAAAAAGCTCGCGCTCGCTACATGCGTACCGGGCCTCGACCCTCCCGCGGCGCCCTCCCAGTAGACGCGCGAGTGCAACTGGCTTACGTCGCGGCAGTGTGATCACAAGCAACCCGCCGTTGTCCATAACCCGGTGGCACTCTTTAATCAACATCTCCAGTGTGACACCATCAAAGAAAACACTCCCATTGGCAACCACCACTGTATCAAACTGCTTCTCTTCAAAGGGAATATCGCCTTGAGGCCCTAAAACCACCACCTGCTCCGAACCCAGAACCGATGCTACCAGAGCCCCGCGCTCCCTGGTGAACTCCGCGCTCACCCAGTATCCCCCCAACTGCCGGAAAATTTGACTGACTCCCGCATGAGTGAACCCCAGATCCAGCCCGACCTTGACCTTTCTGTCATCTTTGTAGATAAAATGCCTAACCGCAAACAGTTCCCTACGCAACGGCCAGGAATCGATACTTCGTGCCAAAACGCGCTTAAACATATCCTGCCTGATTTTCATTGGGCTAGTATACCATCTTGCGCAAATTCGCGTCAACATAATGCGCGGGGGAGCCGATTTTATTATGACTTTCAATTCAATTACATTTTAAGGCATTGATAATATTCACGAATTTATGTATTCTTCACTCCAGAAATTTTAAACAGGAGGATTTTATGGCAGGCGAATATGTTTACAGCTTAATTGAGCTAACTAAGCAGCACGAGAAGAAGACTATTCTGGATAATGTCAATCTCTCGTTTTTTCACGGCGCACACATCGGCGTGATTGGAGCCAACGGCTCGGGCAAGTCCTCCCTGCTGAAAATCATGGCCGGGCTCGATACAGAATATATGGGCACATGCCAGATTGCCAAAAACACAACCGCTGGCTACCTACCCCAAGAGCCGGAACTTGATCCAACCAAAACCGTGATGGAGTGCGTCAAAGAGGGGGTGGCGAAATCGCTCGCCACCCTCGCCCGCTATGATGAGATCTGCGAACTGATGGGTGAAGATATCAGCGAGGAGGAGATGGATAAACTCAACTCCGAAATGGGCCGACTGCAGGATGTTATCGATGACAATAACCTGTGGACAATCGACAATCAGATTGAACAGGCCATGGAGGCTCTGCGCCTGCCGCCCCCCGACACCCTGGTCAAGCCGCTCTCCGGCGGTGAACGCCGCAGGGTGGCAATGTGCCGCCTGCTGATCTCCAACCCGGATGTCCTGCTGCTGGATGAGCCCACCAACCACCTGGATGCAGAGTCGGTCGCGTGGCTGGAGACCTATCTCAAAGCCTTCAAGGGCACCCTGATTGTGGTAACGCATGACCGCTATTTTCTCAGCAATGTAACCGAGTGGATCCTTGAACTCGACAATGGGCGCGCCTATCCCTACAAAGGCAACTACGAAGCCTGGCTGGAACAGAAGCAGGAGGCCATGCTGCGTGAGAGCAAACAGGCGGATTCACGCAGACGGCTGATTCAAAGCGAGCTGGCCTGGGTTAGAACCAACCCCTCGGGGCGTCGCGCCAAGAGCCAGGCACGCGTCAAACGCTATGAAGAGCTGGCATCGCAGCAGGCTGACACCCGTGAGGATGAACTGCGGATCAGAATCCCCCCTGGAGCGCGACTCGGCGACCTGGTTGTCAAGGCCGACAAGGTCAGCATGGGCTTTGGTGACCGTCTGCTCTTTGAGGATCTCAACTTTGACCTGCCGCGCGGCGGCATTGTGGGCGTGATCGGCGGCAACGGCGCAGGCAAGACAACGCTCTTTAAACTGATTACCGGCGAGGTGCAGCCCCTTGCCGGCACGCTGACCGTCGGAGCAACCGTGCAGCTCTCCTATGTGGATCAGAACCGCGATGCCCTTGATCCGGCAAACTCGGTTTACCAGGAGATCACCGGCGGCTCTGATTATGTGCAGCTCGCCAAAGACCAGATGATGAACGGGCGCGCCTACTGCAGCCGCTTTAACTTCAAAGGCGCGGAGCAGCAGAAACCGGTCGGGATTCTCTCGGGCGGCGAGCGCAACCGCGTGCATCTGGCCAAACTGCTGCGCAGTGGCGGCAACCTGCTGCTGCTGGATGAGCCCTCCAACGACCTGGATGTGGCTACCCTGCGATCATTGGAGGACGGGCTCTGCGACTTCGGCGGCTGCGTGATGGTGATCAGCCATGATCGCTGGTTCCTGGACCGCATTGCCACCCACATCCTGGCTTTTGAGGGCGACTGCAGTGTGCGCTGGTTTGAAGGCAACTACGCTGATTACCACGCCTTCCGGCGCAAGGAGCTCGGCGATGCGGCCGACCGCCCCACCCGCATCCGCTTTAAACCGCTGGACAGGGGATAGGGGATAGGGTTTTATTTACAGGCAAACTTTGTCGAAGCTGCCCGGCAGCGGCCATAAACGCGCCTGCCCGCGTTCACGGCCCGCGGCTACAGTGCCCTGCGAGTTGCAAAGAACATGTCAGTGGAGTGACTCGCGAGCCGTAAGCTGTGCTGGACGCGCGCGTAAAGCGATCGCGCCTTTGGTGCGGGAGCAACGTAGGTGCGATTTCCAATCGGACAGCTACGGTTGGAAACCGGAGCTACTGAGGTCGGACCCGTTTCCGGTTTACGATAGCGGCGACGATGCTGGTGGACGAGCCCACACATGGTGCCAATCGTCGGCCAACATCGTCGCACAGCATCGTCAACCGATCTCGCTTATCAGACATCCTCCCGCAAGCGGGGCTGCGCAAGCCGCAAGCGAGGTGCCGGACAGGCGAGTAGCAACGGTGAGGGGCATCCTGCCCCTCGGCAGCCTTGAGGGGCTGAAAGCCCCTCCCACGCTTGATGACAGACACACATTGCGCCGCGAAAAACAAAGGGGTAAAGCGAAGGGCGGCTGCTTCGAAGTTGAAGTCGGTTTTACAGGCTTTTCGACCCCGACTCCGACCCCGAGTTACAGTCATGCTTGCGACAAAACCCATGAAGAACAATCAACAATCAACACCAATGATAACCAAACTGCATCAGCTTTTTCAGCTTCCGGAGAGTGGCACGCCGCTAATCTGCCTGGCACCCATGGCAGGTTTCACAGATGGCGCCATGCGCCGCATTGCCAGCCAACACAGTGCCGCGCTGACCTTCACCGAGATGACCAGCGCCATGGGTCTGCTGTATGAGCAGAGCAAAACATGGCAGTTGCTGGAGCGCATGGAGGGCGAGGCCCCGGTTATGGGACATCTCTACGGCTCCACACCGGAGTCGCTGGCCGGGGCAGCCCGCATGGTTGAAGAGCGCGGCGGTTTCGTCGGCATTGACCTGAACGCAGGCTGCCCTGTCAAGAAAATCACCAAGAACGGCGCCGGAGCAGCCCTGATCAGCAATCCGCGCTTAATTTACAAGATTCTCGCTGCCATGCGCAGCTCAACCAGTTTGCCGCTCACAGTCAAAACCCGCTTGGGCCCGCATCCGGGTAAAGTCGCCATCTTTGAGATCCTGCAAGCAGCTCAGGATGCCGGCACTGATGCGATCATCGTGCATGGCCGCTTCACCGCACAGGGACATGGCGGCGACCCTGATCTCAAGCTGTTGGGCGAAGTCAAAGCGCGCGCCACTATCCCGGTCATCGGCAATGGAGGAATCCGGTCTGCCTGGGATGGCTGGCGAATGTTCAAAGAAACCGGGGTGGATGGGCTGATGGTCGCGCGCTCCGCAATTGGCAACCCCTGGATCTTTGAAGAGATCCGGGCTGCACTTGCCGCATCCGAGCCGCCTGAGATATATGACCCCACGCGGGGCAGGCCGCGCAGGGATCTCAAGGCAATCCGCCAAGTTTTGCTGGATCATCTGGATATCCAGCGGGAGCTGCTGATGCGCCACCTTGCGCTCGCTGATTGCAAGGAGGGAGCGTTGGAGATTGAACGCGCTTTGGCAGTCACATTCCAATGCCATCTTTTCCGCTACTTAAGCGGCTTAAAAGGCTCATCGTATCTGCGCAGCCATCTGCGGAATTTAAAGAGCATGGATTCCATCATAGCGGCAATTGATGGCTGCATTGAACGGGAGCGGGCTTTCCGCGACAGAGGCTAGATGTGCGCGGCCAAGGCCCGCATTGCCCACAGCAATTCTAATTGTGGCCGAAAGCACGCTAAAGCGTGAACTACATACCCTCGGAAACCGCATGTAGTTCACGCTTTAGCGTGCTGCCTGAGCAGAGACGCGGCCATAATTAGAATTGCTGCATTGCCCAAAATCGAGGTTGTTTAAACCAGCGGTATCTGCTAACCTTTTTCTTATGTGTTTTTTAAAATCTAAATATTCATGGCTGGCAGCACCGATGCTGTGGTTAGTTGGGATGCTCACTCTGGTTTTGGTCTGGGTCACCAACTCCCCTGAGTGGATCAAGCTCACATTTGACATGCAGGGCCGCTCCCCGGTTGAGCTTGCGACCATTACGCTCTTTTTCTTTCAGATGGCGTTTTTTTGGGTCTTACCGCCGGTTTCCTTGAAGCCGCTCAGAGGCAAATTACTGATGGCCAATTTTTCTATGATCACCTTTATCGCGATCTGTCGCGAGATGGATTGGCATAAAGCAATGATCAATGTTTCAGATGTTGTTGGCGCAACCACCGGCACCCCTTTTAAGATGCGGTTTTTAACCAACTCGGCCAACCCGCTGGCCGACCGTCTGCTGGTTCTGTTCTGCTTTGTGGCGGTGATTGGGATTTGCGCCGGCACTCTGCTTTGGTATATACGCCCCTTGCTCAAAGGCCTTTTCAAGTTTCACCCGGTCTGCTGGAGTGTCGCGTTTCTGGGCGGCAGCGTCATTCTGATCAACATCTTTGACCGGGCAGGCTCGGGTTTGAAAAAATATTTTGACTTTGTGATGTCCCCGCAGCTGCAGTCACTCTTCACTGTTTTTGAGGAGGGACAGGAGCTGCTGCTCCCGTTAATTGTTATTGTTGCCGTTATCCAGTCACATTTCATCTATAACCGTGAGAGCGACGAGGAGAATGTCATGGCGCAGCACAAAAACCAGCTGTAAACCGCCGGTTCTCTGCGTCTCCCTTTGAACCGAGCTTAACCCATGCGAATACTGGTCATAGAAGACGACCCCAAGATCCGGGAATTTATCAGTAAAGGACTGCGTCAGGAGGGTCATACAGTTGAAACAGCCTCCACAGGCGATCAAGGCTGCGCAATGTGGAAAAACGAGGTTTACAATGCCGTGGTTCTGGATCTGATGCTGCCCGGCATGAGTGGCCTTGAGGTTTTAAAGCACATGCGCACTACCGGCGACACCACTCCGGTGCTGGTGTTAAGCGCCAAAGTCGCGGTTGACGACCGCGTTTCCGGGCTTAAATCCGGTGCTGACGACTACATGACCAAGCCCTTCAGCTTCTCCGAGCTCTCCGCCCGCATCACAGCCATCACGCGGCGCAACCCAGGCGATGACGCAGCCAATCCACCCAGTACCACCCTGAGCGTGGCGGATGTCACCATCAACCTGCTCAAGCGCAGCGTGACGCGCGGCGTGAAAAAAATTGAGCTGCAACCGCGTGAATACGCCCTGCTGGAACTTCTGATGCGCAATCCCATGCGGCCACTCACCAAGAAACTGATCCTGGAAAGCATCTGGGATTGCAGCGTTGATCCGCAAACCAACGTAGTTGATGTTTTAATCTGCCGACTGCGCAATAAAATCGATTTCGGCTTCGATCAAAAACTCATCAAAACCATGCGGGGGGTCGGTTATGTTTTCCAAGCGGAAAGCTAGGCGGCTGCTCTCCTTTGCCATGTATCTGGCAACCGGCTACGTGGTTGTTTACGCGCTGTGTACAGCCGTCATGTTCTATATGGGCAACCGGGTCATCACCCTGTCGGCCCGCAACTTTGACAAACAAAATGTTCGCGCCGATTGCGAAAGACTCACTGAGCTGCTGGAAACTAACCCCAGCGGCAACTGGATGTCAGAGGAACTGGCACTGGAACGTTATCCTCCCTCCACCATCTTCGCTCTGCGGATCATCAATACCCTCGGATATGTTGAGTATATCGCCATTACCCCGCGCGAGACGCAGATGCCCGGCTGGGGTAAAATCGGTGAAGGGCCGGTTGATTTCCCCAACCTCGGCTGGGAGGAGATCATCTTATCCGACACAGATCGGATCATCCAGATGCACACCACGCAGATCAGCGATGGCCGGATACTGCAAATTGCGAAAGGCTCGCTGCTGGAAAAAAATCAAAAGCAGATGATGTCACGCAACATGACCTTGTTTATGCTGTTCTCGCTCTTTCTCTCAATCTTCTCTACCCTGTTTATGATCTTTATCACCCTGCGCCCGATCAACAAAATGACAAAATCCATCCGCAGCATCATAGACACCGGCGCCTTTGAAAGCAATCCGCAGCGCGTGAAGAGCATGATCTCCGAGCTGGACACCCTGGGGTCGCAATTCAACATCATGACGGAAAAGTACGCCAGCCTGATTCAGGCCATGCGCGAGACCATGGACAATGTGGCGCATGACATCCGGACCCCCCTCTCCCGCATCCGGGGCGCCTCGGAGTTTGCCCTCAAAACTGAAACCTTGCCAGAGCCGCTGGCCAACACGCTGGTTGATATTATTGAGGATTGCGACCATGCCCAGCTGCAGCTCCAGAATCTGCTGGACTCCCGCGAGATGGAGAGCGGATTTGTTAAAATCAACCCCCTGCCCTTCAGTCTTTCAAAGATCATCAACACCGTGGCCGATATTTACTCCCTAATTGCTGAGGAAAAATCAATCACCCTGACAACATCCCTGCCGGCTGAGGAGGATATTCAAATCAAGGGCGATCAAAACCGTGTTGCACGCATTGTCTCTAACATCGTTGACAACGCCCTTAAATACACCCCTGACAGCGGCAGGGTCGGCATCACACTCACCCAAAACGCAGATTCAGTCACAGTGCAGGTGAGTGACACCGGCATTGGCATCTCAGCGGATGAGCTCTCGCTTGTTTGGCAGCGACTCTACCGCAGTGAGCAGGCGCGCAAATCAAGTAAAGGGCTCGGGCTGGGCATGAATATCGTTAAACTCTTCACCGAGGCGCACGGGGGCCGGGCTGAGATTGAAAGCTCACCCGCCGGCACGGTTGTGACCATCACCCTGCCTAAAAACCCCCCGGCATAATCCTGCCTTTGCCTTCGTTTCACCCACTTGGTCGTGGTTTCAGCGCCACTTAAGGGAAGGCACTGATTTCGCTTAGGATGGAGATCAGGATGGAGCGCATCCTTGTCACATTATGTTGCGCGCAACATAATACGACAAAGTTGACGAAAAAGTTTTCGACAAGGTTTACGGCCCAGCGGCCCGGCTGGCGTGCGCCTGCCAGGTGCGAAGCAAGGAGGTCAGTCGCAGTGCGGCTGACCAAAGTGCGCAACCTGATGGCTCGCCTGTTATTCACAGTCGCCCGCATAGCGTACGACTTCCTGTCTTCGCGCCTTATCTCACACCTTGTCAAGCGGAACAAAGCTTGCGCCCGGAGTTGCGCTATACATTCGCTTTGCCGGCGCGTCCCTTGCAGCTTGCCGGGCACTGCTCAACCCTGCTGGTAAGTCAGTAAAAGCAACCCGATGTGTGAGCTACTGTATTAAGAGGATCGTACCCATGGGCGGAATAACTTCGTTTGTAAGTCCGTAGAGATGCCAGGTAGCGTTATTTAAGTGCGTTGTGGCTGTAATCACGAGATTCTCTCCGGCCACGGCCATGAAGGGGTAACTGATGTAATAGGCATCGTTCGCCGCAGACATCCCCACCGAAGCGGCATTGTCTTCATTGATCTGCGTCACCACATCAGATATGGGGCCGGCTCCGTCCGGATCAAAGACCAGAGTCATCACCCGCCGACCCGGTGCCCACTGCCGTACGTAGATCCGGGTCTCATAGTTGACTCCCGCAGTAAGCCCGCTCAGCGTCCACGTCGTCATCCCGCCAGCAGGAGCATCACCGCTATAATACATATCCGTCATCAGATTGACCAGGTTGCCGGAGACGTTGTGACCATTGTTGCCAAGGTGGTCAGAGGGAGCACCAGCGGAGACCGCGCGGCTGAAGTTCAAGGTGCCATTAGCCGCATTGCTGTAAGCCGCGAACTGAACCCCATTGATCAAAGCACCCGGCGCACCCAGTCCGAAATCCAGCTTGTGAGTGTAAGTTTTACTGGCCTTGATATCGCAATCTGAATCATTGGTGATCTTGGTAAAGGAGAAAATATCTGTTATTGTCGTGAAATTCCACTTTGAATTACCGGTGACAGCCGGACAGGCGCGAGCAGCATGATCTACGAACGCACCAGCATCCATCTCCACGTAATAACCGGTGTTAACCTCAAGATTGACGGTGGGCTTGATCGTCACCGTACTGCCGCTGACGGTAACGGCGGCGCTGTTCACATTGATCGACTCCACCACGCTGTTGTCGCTACTCTGCTTGAGCGTGATATGACCGGTTCCTTTAAAAACAGCGGCATCGAAGGTTGCCACAAGATCGCTGGCAACTAATATCCCGGTCGCGTTGTCTTTTGGACTCATCGCTTTCAGCCTTGGCTCCACCTTTTCGTTCGTAATCCCGTAAAGGTGCCAGGAGTTGCCGGAATTGTGCTGGGTTGCGGTGATCACAAGATTTTCATCATTCACGGCTGTGAACCGGTAGTTGAGATAATAGGGGTCGGCCGCGGCAGCCATCCCAACTGATCTGGCATCGTCTTCACTGACCTGCACTGTCGCATTAGAGATTGGGCCGGCTCCGTCAGGATCGAAGACAAAGGTTGCAAGCCGGCTGGAACCCGGTGACCACTGCCGGACATAGATGCGGGTGTCATAGGTGACCCCCGCAGTGAGCCCGCTCAGAGTCCAAGTCGTTGTTCCTCCGGCAGCATTGCCATTGTTGTAATACATATCGCGCATCAGCTCGGTTAGGCTGCCGGAGATGCCGACAGGGTTGTTGCCAGCGTGGTCCTCAAGAGTACCGGAAGTGGCCGAGCGGCTGAAATTCAAGGTTCCGCTGGCGGCTTTGTTGTAAGCATTGAACTGGACACCGTTGATCAGAGCACCCGGCGCACCTTGTCCAAAATCCAGCTTATGGGTATAATTTTTAAAAACCGTAATATCGCAATTCGCGTCATTGGTGATCTTGACATACATAACCGGCGGTGGATCTACCATATTTAAGGCGACCCCGTCAATAATGGTGGTGCGATCGCCTGCACCTCCCAACGGATTCACAGTGCGGAAGGTCAGCGTGTACGATGTCTTGGCCGGAACAAAATACGAGCTTCGTCTTAAAGCCCACGTTCTATTGGTCACGTTGTTGTTGCTGTAGATCATCATCTCCGTACTCAGCCCTTCATCCAGAATCACCGTCAGGTTATTGCCCGGCTCTTTCTCAGTACGATATGATTCAAAAAAGTTCAGCTCGTAGGTACCGCCAATCACCAGACCACTCATATCCTGCGTGATGCGGGCGTCTCTCTGCAGAAAGGCAAACTGATCACCCCCCGGATCAGGCGATATATTGTCGCATTTCCAAGGTCCGTTCGGGCCGGACAGCCCCGCGCCCCTCCCTGCACTTGGAATATTGCTGAAAACCCATGATGCCGCTGCCGGTGCATATTCATAGCCCTTATCACCTTTGTCCGGTGCCTCAAAGCTGGTGTTGTTCAAGGCATTAGCTGAGGTAGCGGCGAGAAAGATACCGCAGATCGCGGCAGAGCAGAGAACTGCTTTTTTGATCTGATTTCTTCGTCTCGGATTCATGATCAACTCTCCTGTTTTCTGACAAATTACGCAGACACAACAAAACTGAAAGTTATTGTGATATACCTTAACATTGCCGCGACAGCCAAGTCCAGCTCAAAAAATCTTTTTTTCAAGCGGGCTCAATCTCACTGTGCCGCCGAGATCTCCTTCACACGTGGAAATCATCCACGTCAACGCTTTCGCAGGCAAAGCACCTTCACTCACAAAACCGCGATTGTGGACCTGCCGCATCTCCCATTCAATGCGGTCAGGATAGACCCGCAGCACGCGGTAAAGGTGCGGCCATTCAGCATAGGAGGCGTTCTGCAAGCAGACGATGTTGTTGTGCATATCCACGGAGGTGAAGTGCATATGGCCGTTGAGAGTTGCCACTACATTAGGGGCTGCTCCAAGCAACTCCAGCACCTCTGGATCCCAAATCTTCGGTTTTCCGAGCTGGTATCCGCAACTGCTTGCGCCACCGCGATTGTAGAAGGGAAAATGCCACATTACCAGCGTCGGCGTGCGGATATCCTCCGCAAGCATCCGCCGCAGCCAATCAACCTCAGACGGCTTCGCAGCCATACGCGTTACCTTGGCCCGGTCATACACATCCAAAACATTATCATCCTGATCGCGCCACCACGCGCCGTCCAGCACAAGGAAACGCAGCGGCGGCTTGTTGAGCATATACTGAGTTTGATTGCCCGGGAAGAGCTCCGGAATAACCTCATGCAAAATCGCGCGCGCGTCGGCAGTGAAAGCCTCATGGTTCCCGATACAGCCGTACACCGGCAAACCCCCGGAGCGGATTGACTGGGCCAACGATTCAATCTGCGGCCTGCGGCCACCGTCGGTCATGTCCCCCGCGATAAAAGCGAAGGCAACCCCCTCCTCACGCAGTTGTCGCAGCGACTTACCCAGCTCCTCAATCGCAGGTTCATCCATCTTGATATTCATCCATTCAGGGCGTCCTGCTCCTAAATGCGTGTCTGCAAACAGCGCGAACGTGTAGAGCGGCGGCTCCACTGAACGCTCGGCTGATCGCAGCTCAAGCGCATGAAAAACTCCCGCAGGCCGCATGTGCGCACCTGCTACAGTGAGATAGTGGCGCCCCTTTTCCAAACGCCACTCAGTCAGCTTCACAACCCTCGCGGGCTTCTCCCCTTGAATATCAGGTGCAGGCTGAGTTAACCGATTGTCTATGTTGCTCCAGGTTGCCGCCTTCACCATCGGCGCGCCGATCAATGTGTCGTCCGCAAGCACATAGGCCCGCAGACCAGGACGCAGGTCTGCATCCGGCTCCAGCTCCACGGTTCCCTCCACATACACAGGTTCCTCAACATCCACAGCGAACATGAGCAGACCCTCAGCCGGAATTACAATGGCAGGTGCGGTCACGGGCAAAACTTTCGCATAGCCAATCGCGGGCGCAAATGCCCCCTGCGCAGCCTTGAGAGTGAGACGCTGGCCCCGGCGCAAAGTAACAGCGCACTGATCCGCCGCCATGCGCAATTGCGCCTCGAGTTGAGGCCACACATCAATGGGAGGATCCGGGATGTCGGCCTTGCGCAGCGTCACATCATCGAACCAGCAATCGCCGCTGGCCGACAATGCCAGCATAAACTCGCGATCCGCGCTCTGCCACTGATTGGCACGGACCACACCGCGCAGCTGCACCCATTTACCAGCAACGCCGCCCCGCACGTTACTAACAGTATAACGCCTCTTGCCGTCGGAAGCTGAGATATAAACATTAGCCGCGTTATCCTTGCTGGCGTTGACCCAGAGTGTGTATTCGTAGCCACTCGAAAAATCTAATCGCCCGTCTAATCTGAAATAGGCGCCACCGGAGTCTTTTGTCGGTGTTACGCGCAACGAACGTGCTCCGCTGTGGGCGCGAGATACATCCGAGGTGTACGATGCCTGATAGCGGTGCAGATCAGGCAGCTTTCCCTCAAAGCCCTCGGATATCTCCACCTGAGCCTGTGCGAAAAAAGCTGCGGCCACAAACAATAACACTATCCCTTTTACGGCATATCTTCGCATCTGATCTCCTTTACAATACTCGTTTTCCATTATTTATCGCTCAAGGTGCTGCAAGCCTGTCTGGCAGCATCTGCAACACTAAGATCTGCTCAGCCACCAGCCAGCGCCACGCATCAAAGGCTTCGGGAGCCCACAAACCATCATTTTTGTACTTGGTTTGAACCTTAATCGAGGTAAGGATCTGTTCCAGCAACGCCTGGGCGCTTGCAGCCTGCTCTTGGTGGCCTGATGCCTTGACCCGCGCAATCTGGCTCTGCAAGGTGTAAACATAGCGATGATCATCAATCCCCTCGCGGTAGGCCTCCCACAAGGCGACCGGCACCGGTGACGCATCATCCGCCGTGCGGTTGAAGAAGTCCTGCAGGTTGCTATCCAGATAATTCCATTGATCGCCCATGACCGCCTGATAAATCCAGGGAATCAAAGCGCGGTACCCGGATTGCCAGAACCCGAAGCCGTATGTCATGCGCGCGCCCAAGGTCGGGGTGTGGTCATTCTCGCCGGCAATGTGATTGGGATAGCACCAGTATTCGACCCCGCGCTCGCGCATGTCCTCCATCACAGCGTTGCGTCCAAGCGAGAAGGGCTGGCAGCACCAGAGATCCAGATACGGGCGCAGAGGCGCAAACTGCTCATGCTCAGGATCAGCGGTCACGTAGGTGCGCACATTGGGCACACGTTTGATCGCTGCCAGCACACGGGTCATGAAAGCCACGGAGAGCGGCGCAACCGAGGGTTCGTCAACCGGGTAGTAGAGCAGCTCAGGCCACTGGCGGCGGCGGGCTTCAGCTTCAATGGTGCGTACCATGGCTGTCAGCTCATCAAAAAACGCATCGGGCGGCATCTGCACCTGGGCGAGGTGGGAGCCCGTGGATGCCTTCATGTATTTGTAGTATAAGGCGCCAAACGGGAACGAACAGACGATTGGTTTATCGAATCCCACGCTGCGCGCAAGGTCGATATCGCGCTGCAGCCAATCAAACTGAAACCTCCAATCCTCCTTATCCAGCCAGCCGCTTAAACCCAGCACCACCGTATTCATGCCATGTTCGCGCATGTCGCGGTGTTCGGCTTCGGCTTTAGCCTGCCACCATGCCCGTGAAAAGTCATCCGGTGCATTGCGCAGATTTCTCAATGGATGGTGGTAATATTGACCGTAAATCAGGGATTGATCTCGCTGGAGGGTGATCGGCAGAACCCGCAGTGTGATCGGCACCTCCAGCTCAATGGTGTCGGCCCGAACACGGGCGCTGCCATGATAGAGACCCTCAGGCTGGCCATACGGAATTCGGAGCGTAAGCCAGAGACGCAGGTTTTCCCCCTGGCTCAGCGGCTGCGGCTGCCAGGGCATCAGCACATCCGGCGCCCGGTAGTATTGGTCAGGAGTAGTGTAATTGGGCCGCACATACATATAGCGCACAAAACGCGTCTCTATTTTCTCCGCCGGTATAGCGGCGTTGTTGGCCTTTGAGGTGTTGATCAGATCGCTGATGCGCACATCAATCGTAGAGAAGGCCTTGAGCGCATGCAGCGTGAAGGTGATCGGCTCATATTCGTTCCATGAGGCAAAGGCGCGCGCGGGCATGCTGATCTCGTGCTGGCGCGGAAGGTGGTCTGGCCAAACCGGCTCACACCAGGGACGGGTGAAAAACGCCAAACCCTCCTGCTGTTGTCGGGGTGTCCACACCGGCTTCGGCGTGGTATCCAGACGCGGCGTTTCCCGCCATTTCTCAAGCACCTCTGGCGGAAGTACGCAGCAGGCGGCTAAAATTGGTTGAATGGTGGAGGCATGAACTTGCTCCCACTCCGCAGCCGGCACCACGATCAGCGCATTGATCAGCCACTGGCTGCGGGTGCTGAAGGTCAACTCAATCCCTTTAGCTCCTGCGACGGCATCAAGATAAAGCGTGCGCAACTCATGTGCACCCGCGAAGGTGGCGGCAGCGCTGTTATTGTCGCTTGAGGTCACCCGCAGATCCCACACCACCTCCGCCCGCCCGCCGGCCCGGCCACTTAGAAGCAGCAGCTTATAGGCACCGGCCGGTACGAGGATTGCCAGAGTTTGCTCAAGACTTGCGTGTATGTAGTCACAGGTCAGCTCGGTTTGATACGATTGCGGCAGCGATTTCTTGCCGTCACTCGTAGCCAGCGTGCCTTCGCGCTCAATGGGATTAACGCGGCTTTTGCACTGACCCTCCGCCTGCCATGCAACCTGTTGGCCGCCAGCTGTTGTGACCAGCACAGCCCCCTTATGCAGCGGCGAGTTTGTTGTGCCAAAATCGAAGATATACGGAGCAGCCACCACCAAACATGTTGGGAAGAGGATCGATAAAAATAATATTTTAATTTGCATGGTCTCTCCTTAGGCCCTCACCAAAGGGCATGTTGCTCCTTAAACACATGTTGTCGGTGGGTAATCTTTGTCCCAATCCTAATCTCAATCCTCGTCTCTTTCGGCCATCCCTGATCGCCGCAACTATTACCACGGCGAAGATGCCACAAGGATCTCAACCGTTTTTTTGAGTGCTGGATCATCCGGGAAAACGCTCACACTGTATGGCCCTGGCATCAAGGGCACCTCGCCCAGCGGGATATTCACAATCTGGCGTCCGCGTATAACAGGGATGCTGTGCTGCAGCACGTTTTTATCCTTGCCTGTTAATTGCACGGGAATCCCCCCTGCCAGCTTGGCCGGCGGGCCTTCCACCACCATCTCCAACGGCAAAACACGGCTGTCGCAGAAGATCACCGGCGCAACCGCGCTAAATTCGGTCAAGCAGGCGGCGGTAGCACGCACCAGCCGAAAGCCACCCAGGTGAAAGACAACCAAGTCCTGGTCCTGGTAATCCGCCTCGTTAATGTTAAAGCCCAACCGCACAACCGCGTCGGGCAGCCCCAGATCGTAGAGATTGAGAGTGACAGTGCGCCATTCGTTGATCGCGGCCATATCCAGGGTAGCGAAGTGAGATTTACCCTGTTGGTCGTAAAGATGAAAAATCAACGGGCGTTTTGGCAGCTTTGATCGGCTAAACTCCGTGCGAATCTGAAACTCCAGCCGGTCGTACTCCGACCAGACCTGCTCCGGAGATTTAAGGCTCAGATACATCCGCGGCCATCCGATCGGATACAACTTTTCACCCGCGTTATAATCAACTGGGATACGCATCATCAGCACTGGTTGCTCCCATGCTTGAAGCGGCGATACGCTCACCTCGCATTCAGCTGGCGACCAGCGCTTCGGCTCTGCCACGTGATCGAGATAAAGGTATTCAACTGGCTCCTCAGCTGCACATGCGGTCAACCCGCTGCAGATGCAGACCATGATCCAGCGCTTAACAACACCTGCTAGTGGTTTTCTGCTATTCATACAATATGTTTCCTTGCTTATGACTTCGCGTGGTTTAAGGTATTCTCCATGTGTTATTCCTCTTTGTCGCGAACTTTGTAAACTTTGTCGATCATTTTCCCGTCTACACCCTCTTAGGCCCGCGCTGAGCGTGGAAGGAGGCAGCTCCTCCAATTGACTGGCAACACAAAACACAGGCTACCGCTCGTCAAAATCTCCACACCCTAGTATCAGCGACGCGCCGGCTGCCAAGTTCAAGGGCTTCTTTTTACCGTTGTAAAGCAAGGTTAATTTGCCGCTGGCGCGTGGACCAGCATTGATCCGCACTTGGCTCAACTGCCCGGCCTGCCATTGTATCCCAACTGTATAATCCCCGCGCGCCCGCAAACCTGAGACACTGCCCTGGGGCCAGTTTTCCGGCAATGCCGGCAGCAGTTTAATCTGCTCCCCGTGACTGTATAAGAGCATTTCCGCGATGGCGGCTGTTGCCCCGAAATTACCGTCAATCTGAAACGGCGGATGGTTGTCAAAAAGGTTCGGCAGGGTGGATTTAGCCAGGATCGCGTGTAGATTATCATACGCTTGCACCCGATCTTCAAGGCGCGCAAAGATGCCGATCGCCCAGGCTCTGCTCCAGCCGGTTTGAGCGCCACCGTGCGCCAGGCGGAATCCGATCGATTTTTTGACTGCGTCGCGCATCTTTGGATCGCGGTCAAGATCAATCCGGTTGCCGGGAAACGCGCCCAGAATATGTGACATGTGTCTGTGCCCTGGCTCCGCCTCTTCAAAGGGCAGACGCCACTCCATCAGCCGTCCGTCGGCTGCGATACGCGGCGCATACACCTCGGGAATCAAAGCCGCGATCTTGTGCACCAATGGCTCGTCCAGCCGCCCTAAGGCGGTGGCGGCTTCAATGTAATCGTGAAAAACCTGCAAGACCATATACTGGTCAAATGTGTTGCCAGCCGAGAGCGCGGCATTGCTCTTGGCGCCGTCAGCTCGGGTGTAGCGGAAGGAGTTCTCAGGCGAGCAAGAGGGGCGCGCCACACGCTTGCCAGTCGTAGGGTCAGCTATCAGCCACGACTCCACAAACGCGGCTGAATCTGTGAGGATCTCCCAGTTGTCCGCCAGGATGGCGAGATCCTGGTTAAAGCGGTAGTGTTCCAGAATGTGCATGGTCATCCACTGTCCGCCAAAGAATGAGCCGCCCCAAAACGCGCGTGAGGACATGATGCTGGCATTGGCCCAAATATCGGTGGCGTGGCCCATGCACCAGCCTGCCATGCCGAGTCGGCGCGCCATCTCCCGTCCGGCTGGCTGACAGTAGCGGATGAAAGCCAGCAGCGGCTGATGAAGCTCCGCGAGGTTGGTGGTTTCAGCCAGCCAGTAATTCATCTGCAGGTTGATGTTCAAATGATAATCCGCACCCCACGGGGCTTGGAGATGAGGGTTCCAGAGGCCCTGGAGATTCGCCGGAAAAGACCCTGGCCGGGAGGAGGCAATCAGCAGATAACGGCCAAACTGAAAATATGTTTCCACAAGATCAGGGTCGTCATGCTGGCCTTTGGCAATCCGCTGCAAGCGCTCGCGGATCGGCAGCGCGAGGATCTCGTCAGCGCTCTGGCCGAGGTCAATCTCAACCCGCTTAAAATAGTGCTGGTGTTCCTTAACAGCCTGCTGCCGGATCGCGGTTGTTGATTTTCCCTGCAGGTGCTCAAGCACCTGCAACGCGCTGTTCTGCCACCCCTCTGTGATCTTGGCGCCAGCTGTTTGGCGATCAAGATCTGTGGCAATGGCGACGAGCATGGTAACCTGTGCGCAATCCGCGACCTCGACCACCTGATTGTCGACGCGGAGCTTGTCAGCAGGCAACACGCGAACACGTCCGACATAGCGGGTGGCACCCTCGCCGTCCGCTGCTCCGCGTTTAACGATATCGCCCCCCTCGACCACACCGCCGTCTAAGTTGACCCGTATTTTCGTCCCTGGCGGCAGATCAATTGTGATGGCGATCACCTCATCATGGCCAGCGGCAAACACGCTTTGCACAATCTCGGTTTTGTCCTCCAGAGTGTAAATGTTTTTTGCAATACCGGTTTTTAAATCCAACTCGCGGTAACGCTCTTTGAGCGGCGACCCAGCCAGATACTCGATCGCCAGCCAACCGAACAGCTGATAGCCGTCCGGGTCTTTCCCCGCACCCTGCAACTTCTGCTCAAAGCTTTGGTCAGCGCCGGCATAATCCCCGGCAGCTTCGAGTTCACGAATAGTCTCCAGATGTTGCTTGCTCTCCGCCGGCATGACCTGGGCCGGGCCGCGCTGCCAGATACTCTCCTCGTTGAGCAGGATTTTCTCTTTGGGAAAATTGCCGAATGGCATGGCACCCAAACGTCCGTTACCAACAGGATAGGCGACATCCCACGCATCGCCTGCACCGGAGTTATCCCAGACAACAAGCTCTTTGGCATTGGCCAACGCAACCATCCGGCAGAGGAGCACACAGGTGCCAAGGAACAGTAATTTAAGCTTCATACTTTGTTCGCCTTTCTACAAAACTCCTTTAAAGTGCGCTGTCATCCTCTTAACGTGAGCTATGACAACCAACAGATAACAGCCACGACGCAAAAATACACTTATACAAAAAATTCCGGATATTATCAATCTCAATGTTCCTAAACCAGCTAGCCGCCGCCGGTCTGCGTGCTACGCACAGGCAGGCAATCAAAAGAGTTTGTGTGGTGTGCGGGAGGTCTTCGCGCTGGCTGAAAATTGATGGTTAGAAGTGCGCGAGTGCGTAAGTGCGCGAATGAAGAGATCGCGACTTTTGTGCTGGATCAACGCAGCTCCGATTTCCAATCGGAGATGTCCGGTTGGAAACCGGAGCTACTGAGGTCGGACACGTCTTTGGTTGACGATGGCGGCGACGATGCTGGTGGACGATTTCACAAATAGACAACTTTTTGGAAAGAACAATTAATTGTTTTTTCTAGTCGCTTAAGCGACTAGTTTTTTACGACAGGAGCCGTGACTAAATGACCATGGCCGCTCTGTATCCACTCCGGCAGCACCGCGGCCAAAGCGGCTGGCTCAAAGGGGATCTCATTGATCCTTGCCAGGGGCTGCCACAAAAAGCCGATCCAATCCTCAATCGCCTGCGGTTCATGGGCTGGATCAAGCTCCGGCACCTCCAGCAGGTAGAGCAGATTAACCTCTGCGTGGGGTTCACCGGCCTGCACAAAACAATGTTCGCAGCAACCAATGAAGCCTCCCGCCCGCGCCGCTAACCCCAACTCCTCCGCAATCTCACGCTCAAGAGCCATTTGTCCGCTCTCCCCAAAATCAATATGCCCCCCTGGAAGGTAAGCAATCCCGGATTTACGTCCGTAGCAGAGCAGAATCTGCCCCTCCCGGATGCAAACGCCGCGTGCAATAATTTCAATCTGTTTTTGCTGACTCATAAATACATTCTCTTACCTGACACCGGGTTTTATGGCATCCCTTGACCTACCTTTGGCGAACAATCGCCCGGCATACGCTAATTGCTTCATAGAAGCAACCCTACACCCCATGGCGCGCCTTTCATGGGTCTGTAGCAAAATGTCGCTTCCGGGTAGAGCCCCCGGTTACCCGAGGGGCACCCCCACAGACCCGGACGAGCGCAATTAACGCATCCGGTTCCTCCTCATACGCATTTGCTAAAAAACTCAGGTATTAACTAAGTTCT
>JAQUCE010000092.1 GCA_028686345.1 Kiritimatiellia bacterium | reverse complement strand
TTTCGAGTTTTTTCACAGATAAACGCACCATAGCCAATGTTTACCGGACGCATTTGGGGTAAACTAAATTTTACATGTTCAAACCACCTTGATTCCATTAGGTGAACTCACATCGGAAATGGCTCCCTGATGCCTTAACTAATCGGTTTCTATAACATTCGGAATGATTCCACCAATAGAACCAGAATGCCACAAACACTGTTTTGAATTTAAATCCTGCCGGATTTCATCAATGCCGCCAGAGACCAAAGTACCGTCACTCGACAACATGCATTTGCCAACCTGTTCAATTGGAAGAAGATCAATAATCTCCAAGCCTTCTTTAAGCATGCGTTTCCAGCAACGGGATAACTCACAAATATCAGCAGGAGGTTCTATGAAATCTAATCTTTCTAAATCTGCATGTGTATAACGAGAAGAACGGGCCGCTTCACTAAGAATTCCTACCGGACTAAACCCTGGATCTTTACCACATGCAGCCCAGGCAAGTAAACCGAGATGCTGAATTTTCTGTGAACATTGCTGAACATCTATCCAATCGCGTATTTCCAGACGTCCAACTAACGCCAGAACCTTATTTGTCGCCAAATCAAACGGATGCATTGTTAAGCCAAGACAATCATCCTCAATTAATGGGAAAAAGCGGAAGGCACTATCCCTAACCCACTGTAAAATCACTTGGTCTCCGCCCTTTGAAACAGATGCTTCAACAAATGAAGGGGCTTCACGCACCACATCGACATTATATCCATACTCCCTCAAAGAATCTTTATCCATGTTCCATGAAACATGCAATGCCTCAGTTGTGTCATGAAATATATCAATATCGTGTGAGAGGCGCGGGGCATTGAGCAACACATTCAACGCTGACCCGCCCGCAATATAGCTATCCCCAGCCGCCTTACGATTTGTCGCTATTATACGACACACACCTGCCTGAAAATTTGTTAAAGCCATTTACTCAGCTCCCTGGCCCTGACAAACTGAGACAGAGAGCCATTTTTCTCGATTTGACGTAGTGCCTCTCTCTTATCACAATCACTCTGCGGAACCACCGTTTTTTTCCAGAACCAGAGACATGTATCCCGACACTCAGAGAATAATTTATTAAATTCTCTGTCAAAATCAGATGCGTCATCTATTTTCTGATAATTTTTCATGGTAAGTGTTTTCATATTACAATAATAAAGGCTGGCATAACAGTGCTAATAAGCGGATTTTTGGAGTCGTGGCTTTAAATTATATATTTCATCTTCCTTTCCAAGTATTTTCAGACTTTGAAAATATTGCTCCATCAGGAGTTTATCCTTTTCCATTCATTTTTACGGCATCTCCACCTTGACCTTGAAGAACCGGCTGTCTGCATTTGTCGGGCCCCATACCGTATCGGCCAAGTTCGTTTTACCCCAGACTGTGTAAATGCGATCAGGGTAAATATCCGGTGGCCACAAAATCAACCGTATATCATTGCTCACGCGGATATTTGCAATAAATTGGCTGAGCGGATTTGTTGGATTAAGACCTGCCACATAAGACTCCCAAACTGGACGTTGATTTATTCCTCTTCCTGATGCTATAGCCTCATAAGCGGAGGTGTCCGACAGTCCTGGATAAAAATTGTCAATCCATGTAAAGGGAACAGGCACAGGTGTCTGCGTCTGTTGATTATTGCCTATAGAACCACTCTGCATAGAAGCAATCCCCTGTTTTACTTCGTTCGTCTGCGCAAACCACATCGCACCACCACCCAAAGTCCAAAGCAGATCAACAGGCGAATTCAGCACCTCATTTGCGCTTAACCACCGAGCATAAAGTGTATGATTGGCAGGTGGCACAAGCATCCCGTTATAAACTTCAACACCTTGACCATCCGGTGTTGTCCACCATCCACCAAACAAAGAATCAAGCAAGAAGGGCGCTGGCAAATTAGTATAGCAATCGTCAGCATAATACATTTGCAAATTCGTCAAAACAGTGCCTCCCTGACCATCAAACAGCACACTGACGCGTGGCGACCAGCGAACATTATCAAGCCATCCCGCATCTGCCCCGAAGTGTTGCGACTCATCTTTAGTATACAGAATAAAAAGAGTCTTCTTTAACAGATTCATATTATTACCCATTCATTAATTATCAGATCGACCAAACCCGTCATACACAGGATTAACCTCTTGGATTTCAAATTGATTGTCTACCAATGACTTATGAAACTCCATTTTCTTAACCTGAAAATAAATCATAGGGTGAAACAATGCAAGTGCTGTCATATCGTCTAGCTTAAGATTCTTTGCACTCTGAAGAACCATTTCAATTTTGTCACTGTTACAATGTTCGTCCCACTTGACTTCTTTCAAATTCACATTGACTTCTTCCAAAGCAGTGTTGACTACGTTGCTCCAACTGGGTATGATCTTTTCTTTATGAAAACAAGCTTCTTTGTATACAACAACCCTGTGTTGTTTATAAACATAAAACAGAATAATACCTGTCAGCATTACACATGCGCTTAATACGAGAAACGGCTCATATTTACTAAACACGGAAAAATGCACATATAATATGAAACAGCATATTGGGATCAATGAGACAAAAGCCAAAAGCCATTTCAAAAACACCGAACCCCCATACAATACGCAAAAACATTTTTTATTTTCAACCATTTAACAAACCTAGATGTAATTCAAAGATATTGCCTCACATCGGCCGTCTTAATAAGTTACTTATATTCTCAAAACGCGCAGCGTTTTTTTTATTAAAGCTGCTGCGTTGTAGCCACAAGCGGAGATTCAGGAAAAAAACTCGTATATGAACGAAGCTTAACTTAATGCACTTGAAAGCAGCTTTAATTACCAGATGATTGATGCCGCTTCAAAGATCGGGCCGTCTTTACAGACCCGGCCAACCCAGGCGGAGCCATCTTCACGGCGCAGCTTTTGAACACAGGCCAGGCAGGCACCCACTCCGCAGACCATGTGTTTGTCGAGCGAAAGCCACGCTTTCACCTTGTTTTTATGCGCCAGCTCGGCAACTGCCCGCAGCATGCCGTCCGGCCCGCAGGCGAACATCACCACGCCCTGACCCGCGGCTTTAAAACGCGCTAGCTCACGCACCAGCGGAACAGTTACAAAACCCTTGTCGCCAGCTGAGCCATCCTCTGTTGCAATGGCCACGCGCCACCCGAGGGCTTCAAACTCCGTAACAGCCAAGATATCGCCGGATGTCCGACCGCCAACCAGCATAACGCCGCTGCGTTGCAATCGGCTAGCTAAAAAATGAAGCGGCGCAACACCGTAGCCGCCTGCCACCAGCAGCGGGATACCATCAAATTCCAGGGGAAACCCATTGCCAAGCGGACCAATAACCTGCAACTGACGGCCCAGCTGCAGTGAGCGCATCATCTCCGTACCACGGCCAACTGCTTTGTAAAGGATGCTCAAGACCCCTGCCTTGGCATCAAAAATACTGAACGGGCGGCGCAGGCAGCTCTGTTCCAAGCCGGGAATCCGGATATGCACAAACTGACCTGGACGCGCCTGATCCGCCAGCTCGCCAGCCTGCAATTGAATCAACATATAATCGTCGGTGACAACTCTTTGCGCTTTAATCTCGCATAAAAAATCAAACATCTTTATTCTCCCTTGCTATAACGTCAAATGGTTTAAGTTGTTTTCCGCGTGCTTCTTATCTTTGTCGTAAACTTTGTCGACTCTTATACGCTCGTTTATTGCCGACAAAGTTCGCGACAACGTTTGCCAATAACTCGCTAATGACCTCCGACCTCCGCTCTGTTTCTTGCAACTTGCGCCGCGGTTCAGGCTACAAGCTGGTTTTTGACCTGGTGACTCGGTGACCTGGCAGCTCGGTGACCTGGCAGCTCGGTGGCATTGCTTAGTGACCTGAACTCCGATTCAAGGGAGCTTTAAGTTACCCCCCTTGTGCTTCAAAGTCACGCGGTGGCCGGAGCTTTTTCGGGTTCCGGTTCCTTGGCGGGCGGCTCTTTGGCGGGCGGCTCTTTGGCGGGCGGCTCTTTGGCGGGCGGCTCTTTGGCGGGCGGTGTCTGTTCAACCGGTTGCGCATCTGTTTTCTCTGTCGGCGGAACTGGCGGACCCTGAAAGGTAACAGCCTTTTTCGCATCAATGTAAGCAACCAGCGCTCTGATGCGCTTGATCTCGCTGTTGACCTCAGCGGCTTCCTGCATCTTGCCGCCCACGGTCAGGCTTTTCTGGAACTCCTGCAGTTCACTCAAATAACTTTCGGTGCTACTGACAACAGCATCGGCAAAATCGCGTTTATAGCGCTCCTTTTTCAAACGAAACTCATTTTGCAACGTTGCCAGCGGCTGCAAATAGAGCTGTAAGTGTTCGGGCGCAATCTCTAAATCCATCTCAAAGCGGCTGATCTCATTGCTCACCTGATCCCAACCATCGTAATCACCGGCGCGCTGAAAATCGTCACGCAAGTTTGCCAAGCGGTTGAGATATTCCTCGGGCCAGGCACTGATCCGCTCTGTATGGCTCACGGTTGCCTGCTCAATCGAACTCTCATAGCGTTTACGCATCTCGGTAATCTCGCCTACGCGGGGGTCACCTTTGGAGGCTAGCAGAACATCCCTTGGCCGCTCTGTGCTGACAATCCGGTCGCTGCCGGCCACAACCGCCTCAGCGTCCACATAGTGCTGGGCTGTTTTTGCCCGGTCGATCTCGCTGTTAGCCATGGAAGCAAACTCAATCCGCCCCTCCTGGGTGTACTTCTTTTTCATATCAGAGAGTACGTTGATATAGATCTTGCACTCCTTCACCAAATTACGGCTATGCAGCAGCTTCTGATCCTTGAGCAGGGTGAGGTATTTTTTCACCAGCAACGCAAACTCAATCGGCTCCCGGAACTCGGTTGTTATCACACTGCCGTCGCGCTCAAAACGGATCAGCTCGTTTTGGATAATCTCCCACCCGTCATAGTCGCCGGCGCGTTGATATTTATCCAGCAAGCTCTCCAGCTCGCGTTTATATTCAACGGGCCAGACCCTTAAGAACTGACGTTGCTGCTCATACAGGGCGCTCAGCTGCGCCTGGTACTTGGCCTTCTGCGCTTCAAGTTCGACCGGATTTTCCACAATGGCGCGTTTGTCCTCGCCGCCCTCCGCGCCATGATCTTCAAAGTAGGAGGCCATGCTGCGGTCACCGACCCATAGCAAGGCATACCTGCGAAAAAGCGGCGCAGCGACGCTCTTCTCATAAACCCACTCAGCCGGCGAGTAAAATATCTTCGTGAAATCACTGAAACCCTCTTTTTTGAACTGCGCAACAACCGGCAGAGTCAGCAGGTAAACACAAATCACCCCGGTCAGCACCATCAAGCTGTAACGAAAGTCAACCAGCCGGTAATGCAGGTTGATCGAACGCCGCAGTTTGAGTACCTCAGCGTTGTCGATGGCTACCGTTGCCTTCAGCTCATCACAGATCCGCGCTGCCAAATCCCACTCGCGGTTCTGCAGCGCTTTTGTAGCACGCGCCAGATCTCGCCGCAACACTTGACCAGGCAGCTCCTGATACTCACTCTGGAAGGCCTTCTTATCCTCAGCCATCTCACGATACTGTTCGATAAACCGTTTGGCCCGCTCAAAATTCTCAGCGCGGATTTCAATCGGAATCTGCTCTTTGATCTGCGCTCTTTTGTTGATCGCGTTGTTGGCTCTGAGCCGTAACTCTGATATCTCCTTCAAAATATTACGCCCTGACGGGCCTGCCGGCTCAAACCCGTGTGTTCGGTCAGCATACGAGATAACCCGCTCAAAACGGCTCAGCTGCTCCTGCTGCCTCATTTTCTTCAGCAGCGAGATGATTGATTCATAGGCGCGCGCGTCAGCCCCGCAGTGATTGCAGTACTGCACCCCGAAAAAGGTGTCCGCGCCGCACTCAGTGCATTTCTGCGCGCCGTCCCAGCCGCACTCAGCGCAAAACTTGATGCTCATGGGGTTGATACTGTCGCACCACTTGCAGCGCCAGGTGGTTCTGACCGTCGGAGTTTCGACGCGTGTGCGGCTGGCTATTTTATGCAGCTCATCAGCAAAATCACCGGCGCTCTCCCAACGGTTTTCTTTGTCGGTGGCCAGTGCTTTGGCCGCAACCTCACGCACGCCAGGCGGCATATCCTGCTCCCGGAAATAGCGCGGGTTCTGGCCTGTAATCGTGAAATACAGCAGGGCGCCCAAACCATAGACATCCGCTCGCTCGTCCGACATGGCCGCGTCGGTCTCCTGCTCAGGCGCGCCATAGCCAATTGAGAGCAGCTTCTCGCCCGGAACAGTAATCTTGGGCTCTTCTTTGCGCATCAGACGTGCCAAGCCAAAGTCCACGATCTTGGGCTCGCCGCTTTTGTTCAGCAGGATATTGCTGGGCTTTAAATCACGGTGGATCACCCCGCAACTGTGCGCGTAAGCCACTGCGCGCGAGATCTTGCCCATCAACTCAACCGCTTCATCAGTTGAGAGCTGACCATGATCTTTGACATACTGCTCAAGGGTCAGCGGTTTATTGGGCTGCACCAGCCCGCCAGCCTGTAGCGGCGAATGCGCCGAGCTCTCATCAGGCCCGGCAATATACTCCATTACAATGAAAGGCCCGTCACTATCCTCGCCCAGCGAGTAAATGTGAATGATATGAACATGACTGAGCGCCGCAACCGCGCGCGCCTCGTGCAGGAAGCGCTGACGCAGCGACTTAATGGACTGAGCCATGTGGTTGAGCCGTTTGATCGCGACAAACCGCCCCAGCCGCCGGTCACGCGCGAGATAGACTACCCCCATCCCGCCGCTACCGATTTTACTGTAAATCGTGTAATGCTCAAAAAGTTTGTCATCACGCGGCTCATCAAATGACACAGCGCTCCCATTTGAGTCAACAACCACCGTTGTTTGCAGATCATCCTCAGGCGCAATACGCTCCGTGGGGGTGTCATTAACATTATTATCTTTATCCTGACTCAAACAAATCTCCAATATGGCCGATCTAATACTTTGATCTTGAGTCGCGAATTATACATTTTTATAAGATTAAGGTCAATTATGCTTCGCAACAATATCCAGAATGGCGCGGCCAAAGCGCTGCACCTTAACCGGCCCCATGCCTTTGACCTCCTGCAGCGCGGAGAAATCTTCAGGCCTGGCAGCGGCAATAGCCTCAATTGTCTTTCGATTCAGCACATGAAAGGCCGGAACCCCCAGCGCCGCCGCCTTGCCGCGCGTCCAATCACGCAGTTGCTCACAGAGCGCCTCGCCGCCAGCCGTCAGCTGAGCCGCAGCTGGCGCGCTCCCCTGCCGCGCAGCCTTTCCCCCGGCCCGGGGCCGGCCGCCACCCGTGGTCTCGGCCGGCCAGCAGAGCTTGATATCAACCCTGCGATACATGACTTCGCGCCCCTTGCTGGTCAGCGAGATCATACGGTAAAGATCAGCCGTCTGTTCCAGGCACCCCGCGCCCTGCAACATTGCCAGCAGCGCCATCAAATCCTTGACCTGCCAATCCGCCA
Source organism: Kiritimatiellia bacterium (assembly GCA_028686345.1). Classification (GTDB taxonomy): domain Bacteria; phylum Verrucomicrobiota; class Kiritimatiellia; order RFP12; family UBA1067; genus M55B167. The sequence goes on along the minus strand of JAQUCE010000092.1, from coordinate 13,911 downwards.
ACAGGGCATAGGTGGAGAGTTCGTGCAACTGGTGGCGCTCTATTGCTTCGTCCTTTTCGCCACGTAAAACAGCCGCCACCCGCCGAGCGCCAAAGCGACCACCCATGCGCGCCACACAGCTCAGGGCCTTTTGCACTACAATCCACTGCTCCTCGGTGGGCGGCTTCGCGCTGCTCTGCGATCCGGGTTCACCGCACCTGTCGCAGCCACCGCAGCCCCCCCGCTCAATGCGCTCCCCAAAATAATCCAGCACAAAGGCGTGGCGGCAGCTCATGCTATCGACAAACCGCAGCAGCAGGGTCAGCTTGTGCTGATCCCGCTCACGCTTCTTCTCCATGCCTTGCAGCTGATGCGCCAAGCCTGCGAAATCCGCATCAGGGGTCAGGCGCACAGTAAACGAGCGGTTTCCGGGCTGAATTTCGCGCTCTATCAATCCCGCGCGCTCCATCATCGCCATCACCGAGCCCACGCTCATGGTGTTCTTGATATCCGCCTGACCCGCCCACTCCTGCTGGGTGCAGGTCACCTCGCCCTGCGCCATGCAGCTGCGTTGAATTGCCTGCCACAGCTGATGAATATCGCTCTCCGAGGGGTTAGCCCCATCTAGAAAAAACTGTTGTGTGCGAACATCCGCGTAATTGAAAAGCAGCTCACACCAGGCAGGCTGGCCCTGGCGGCCCGCGCGGCCGACCTCCTGATAATACGCCTCCAGGCTTCCGGGGATGTCCCAGTGCACAACAAAATTAAGATCGCCGCGATCAACCCCCATACCAAAGGCGTTGGTGGCAACCACCACCGGTGAAGGCTCGGTCATAAAGCGGTTCTGCGCTTCAGAGCGATTGCTGTCAGTCATGGCACCGTGATAGATCAGGGCCTTGACCCCGCTCTCGGCCAGCATGCTTGCCACCCGTTCGACCATCTTGCGGGTGGCGCAGTAAACAATGCCGCAGCCATACTCTTTCACCACAGCATTCAAGCGGGCGAGCTTCTGTTTGTGCGTTGCGCAGCGCGACACTTTGAGATAGAGGTTTGGGCGGGCAAAGCCAGTCACAATGACTGCAGGGGCCGGGCGAACAATGCCATCCATGCCCAATTGAACTGTAATGTCATCACGCACCGCGGGGGTGGCGGTGGCGGTGACGGCCAAGATACGCGCCGCTGGAAATTCTCCAGCCACACTTTTTAGGTTCAAATAATCGGGGCGGAAGTCGTGGCCCCACTGACTGATGCAGTGAGCCTCGTCAATGGTCAGCAGGGAGAGCTCACACGCTTGCAGCGCCTCCCGGAAACGTTGGTTCCTAAAACGCTCGGGTGCCACGTAAACCAGCTTGAAGCGTCCGCTGCGTACGCTGTTAAGACGCTGCATCATCTCACCGGCAGTGAGGGAGGAGTTGATAAAGGTGGCTGCAATGCCTTTGGACTCCAAGCCGTCCACCTGATCCTTCATCAAAGCGATCAGCGGTGAGACAACGATCGTAACCCCGGGCATCAACACGGCGGTGAGCTGATAGCAGAGGGATTTTCCAGAGCCGGTCGGCATAACCAGAACAACATCGTCGCCTGCCAGCACTTGGCGGATGGTCTCAAGCTGCCCCTCACGAAACGCGGCGTGTCCGAAATGCTGCCGCAGCGCTGCAGTGAGTTTCTCTGTTGTCCACGGCTCCTGCATGATCAATGGGCCCACTGGCCGGGAACCAGATGGCACCAGCCATGCGCATCAGGCGCCTCACCATATTGAATAGCCCTGACGCGGTCGTAAAGTTTCTGCAGCACAGGGCCGCAACCGTCGGACGGGCCGGTTGTGATCACGCGCTCACCGCGGACGATCTCGTGGACCGGTGTCACCACAACCGCTGTGCCGCAGGCACCGACCTCAGCCATGTTTTCAATCTCGTCAAAGAGCACTGGCCGCGCCTCAACCTCCATGCCCATGTCACGCGCCAGCTGCATTAAGGTCAGATTGGTGATACTGGGCAGAATCGAGTGCGAGGCAGGGGTCACATAGACCCCCTGCTTTGTGATCCCCACAAAATTGGATGTGGCAAACTCCTCGACATACCGGTGCTCCTTAGCATCCAGATACAGCTCAACTTCAAAGCCCTCACGCTTAGCCTTTTCATGCGCGTACAGGCTGGCAGCGTAATTCCCCGCCACCTTGACATGACCAACCCCTTGCGGAGCGGCGCGGTCATACTCATCGTAAACCACTGCGCGCACTGGTTTCAAACCGCCCTTATAATACGCACCCACCGGTATGACCATAATCAAAAAAGTGTACTCCGGTGAAGGCGCAATCCCGATCTGCAGCCCTGAACCGATCAGCAACGGGCGAATATAAAGTGAACCGCCGGTTCCATAAGGGGGAATATAATCCTCGTTGGCCTGAATCACACGATCCAAGGCCTCCAGATAAAGCGCCTCTGGCACCTCTGGCATGCAGATGCGACGGGCAGTCATGGCCATGCGCCCGATGTTGTCCTGCGGACGAAATATACGCACTGAACCGTCACGGCAGCGGAAGGCTTTCAACCCTTCAAAAGCGGCCTGGCCGTAATGCAAACACCCTGCGGCGATATGAATTCCCATCTCCGGACTCTCATAAAGCTCACCTTTACCCCATACACCCGCACGCCACGTGTAGCGAATATGGCACCGCGTGTCCATGTACTTAAACCCGAGTTTATCCCAATCGATATTCTGCATTATTTTATCTCAATCTTTAAAGTCAACAAATTCGAGCAATAATAATAGCTGATTGCTGAAAAACTGCAAGTCCGGAGTTGCGCTGCATGGCGTAAATTATGATTACAGCGCAGGCAGCCCGACTCACTGGTCACAGGGGGCGAAACGGCGGATAGCTGCTTTAGGATGGCTCATCCGACAAACAGCCTCACCGCAACTCGCTCATCACTGCGGAGGCAAGGGTGTTTTCCAGTAACCGTCCGGTCAATGGCAGCATCACAAAGAAAACTGAGAACTTTTTAAAGAGCTGGAGCTCATTGGCGGACAACGGCAGTGAATCGATTAAAACAATCGGCACCCGCTTGGTGGCAGCCGCATCACGGAAGTAAAAGATCAACTCCTGGACATCCACACCTTTCATACGACGGTCGATAATCAGAACAGCAGGCCGCTCGTCCCGGAAAAGATCAACCACTCCGGACGCGCCGCTTCTATAGATCAACTTATAACCAGCGTCAATAACCCTTTTTTGCAAGGCATCAACCAAAACACCGTCGTTCGATAAAAAAACTGTCAGCGGCGCATCTGCCAGCGGCAAACGCACACTGACCTCTGTGCCGCTAGCTGTTCCGGGCACCGGGCTGGCAAAACTCAGTGTGCCGCCGTGCAGCTCAACCAGCTCACGCGAGATCGCCAGCCCTAAACCACTTCCGCTTACATGCTCGCCGACCCTGAAATAGCGCTGCGAAAGTTTAGGCAGCAGATCAGCGGGAATCCCTATGCCTGAGTCACTCACTTTGATCAAAGCCAACTTTTTGTTTTCAGGGTCAACCGCAAGCAGAATGTCGATCCTGCCGTCCTCAGGCGTAAACTTAACCGCGTTGCCCACCAAATTCATGATCACACGCTGCATCTTCTGGTTGTCACACGAAATGAAGATTTCCCGCCTGTCGAAATTAAAGTTCAGCTTGATACGCTTGGCATCTGCCTGCACCCGCAAGGTCTCGGCACCGCAGCCAATCACCGACCGCAAAGGTACAACCCTGCGGGCCAAAACAAGTTTTCCGCTCTCGATCTGACTTAAATCTAAGATGTCATTGACCGTTGTCTGCAGCCGATTGCAATCAGATTGCAGCCTTTCAAGGTAGTGTAAAACTTTTTCTGAGACCGGACCAACCACCCCCCGCAGCATATTGTTGACAGCGTAGATCATGGAGGTCAAAGGGGTGCGCAATTCATGGGAGACGTTGGAGACAAAGGCCATCCGCGCGCGGTCATGCGCCTGCAAGCGTTCAACCGCGTTTTGCAGCTCCTGCTGTGCCTGGTGCCGAATGGAGACATCCCGAACAAAGAAACACAGTTGTCCGTCCTGATCCATATCCAACCGGTTTACCACAATCTCAGCGGCAAAGGAGGTGTTGTCCGCCCGTTTACAAAAGCCCTCGACCAGGGTAAACTTTTTATTGTCCAGATTGCTTTTGATGGTCACAATCAATTCATCGGTTACCCCGGAGATCAGTGCGAGCATGTTCATACCGACCAGCTCACTGATATCAAACTGGAAAAACGTGGAGGCTCTGGCATTGCCAGCCAGGATCAAACCCTCAAGATTTGTGATCAAAACCGCGTCGTACTGCCCTTCAAACAACCGAAACAGAGGCGAACCACGGGGGATATTTCTCCTGCGCCAGGCATCCGCATTCGGTGCCGCGGCCAGCGTACGAGCCTTGACGCCAGGGCTGTCCGGCAGTTCGGATGGATCAATATCAATCCGCATGGTCATGTCCGGTCGCTGCTTTTTATCTTTCATAGGATCTCTTTCAGTAGCTTCTCAACGCCGCGCAACGCTGATGGCGTAAACACGCAGTGCGCCGCAGCGCTTGAGTTCTGTAGCGCACTCGCTCAAAGTCGCGCCGGTTGTCATCACATCATCGACCAGGAGAATTGTCCGTCCCCGGATCCACTCTGACCTCACAACCGCGAAGGCCCCGGAGATATTCTTCTTCCGCTGCGTTGCATTGTAGTGAGTTTGCGTATCGGTGTGCCGGATTCTCTGCAAAGAACGACCATCCACCCCTCTTTCTATGCGGCGGGCAAGCTCCCGCGCCAGCACGTATGACTGGTTGTAGGAGCGCTCTCTGAACCGGGTCTTGAAAAGCGGAACCGGCATCACCACATCAATGGCTTGGTAGTCAAACTGGGCTGTGAGCGCACCCTGCATCAAATCCACTAAGTCAGCGCTCTGCCACAATGCGTCCTTGTATTTGAACGCATGCAACATCTCGCGCACCACACCGGTGAATTTAGCGGCTGAGCGCGCGCAGTCATACGCAGGCTTACGCTTGCGGCAGTATCCGCAGACAAAGGCACTCGTCGCACTCCCGGTCAGCGGGTTGCCGCACAGCTCACAGAGATCGGAGTGCAACAGCTCGATCTGGCTGAAGCAGCTCCAGCAAAGGTGGCGCCCTGTACGATCGCTCAAGCGCCCGCAGCCGCAACACTCACGCGGGTAAACCGCATCGCATAACATCTGTCCAGCATAGTTCAGGAGTTTCATAAAGATCGTGCCTTGCCTATAACTCGATTTTTTCTAGTACCTGGCTGTCGCTCGCCGGCGCGGCCACGGCCCGCGCCCTACAGCTTCGATTCGCGTGTCACCTGGCTATCACTCGTCGGCGCGGTCACGGCCAGCCGCCCTACAGCTTCGATTCGCGTGTCACCTGGCTGGCGCGTCCCTTGCGGCTTCGGTTCGCCAACTCGGCAGGCGCGTTCCTTTTGCTACGACTTGCTTACAACTTGGCCGCTTGGTCGAGTTGCCTTATGGTTTTTCGCAGCGCAGCTACGCTCCGTTCCACAACCGGGCAGGGTAGGCTCCCTGCTGAACCAGCGCCGCTACCGCGGCGACTACCTGCGGACGATCCTCGCGGTAGGTAACCCCAAACCAGGAACTCTCAGTTGGCAGAACCATCACCTCAGCGCGGCGCTCCTGCACCATGGTGTCAACGACAAAAGGAATGTACCACTCGGCTTTGAGATTGTCGCCGCTTTTATCAAGAAAGGCGGGAAACACAGCTTCCAGTTCATCCATAAACGCGGGCGTGAACCCCCAGAGATTCAAAGAAACCCGCTCAGCACCGGTATAGACCACTGGATGGCTGGGATCGGAGCGGTCCTCAGCGCCGCCCTTAACACGCACAAGTTTTGTCTTCTCGGTCACGGCCAGCAGGCGGCCTGAGTCGTCCACCGTGCAAACCCCCCGTGCCACTCTGCCATTCTCAGAAAGGGTCTGATCCATGCGAAAACCGACTAACGCAAAGCGCGCGACCTGAGAGGCTGCCGGTTGTTTCAAAAACTCCGCCAGTTGTTGAAAAGAGTTCTTCCCGTAAAAGTCATCGGCATTGATAGCGGCGAAGGGCCCGTCGATCAGATCCCGCGCGGCGCGCAGCGCGTGCGCGGTGCCCCAGGGTTTTTCGCGCCCAGCCGGGAGCGCGTAGCCTGCCGGCAGGTCATCCAGCGACTGAAACGCGTAATCAACCTTCACAGCACCCGCATACTTGGAGCCCACGGCTGACCTGAACTCCTCTTCAAAATCGCGTCTGATTACAAAGATAACCCGCTCAAAGCCAGTGCGCAGCGCATCATACACCGAGTAATCCATGATGGTTTCGCCTGATGGCCCCACAGGATCGCACTGCTTCAAACCACCGTAGCGGCTGCCCATTCCAGCTGCTAACACAACTAAAGTCAAACTCATTTTGAAATCCTTTCTCTCTAAATCTCATTTATAAATCTACCAAATGCGTGTTGGGCTTGCAAGCTGGATTGACGATGGTTGCGAACTCCAGAAACAATTATAGAAATATTTGTCTAAGCTTCTTGTTTTTTGCGACAGAAGTTGAGAGAATATTAACTCCAGTCGCTTTTAATCGTAGCCTAACAACTCTGTCCAGCCATAGTTTGTGCCACTGATAGAGCGACTACTACACCAGCACCGTGAAAAACGACGACGGGATTATGAAGGCAACTTCTCAATAACCGGCCAGAGAACAGGGAGCACACTTCCGGCTTCAGGCTTCAGGCTTCGCAATTGCTACGTCCGGACAAGTCGAGCTTCGCTTTTACGCCGTGACAGAGAAGCGTGAACTACAAACGGCTGCCCCGTAAGGTTTGTTGTCCAGCCTTTCTTTGTCCGGCGTAGCTGCGAAGCGCGAAGACGGAAGGCTGCTTCAAAGCGGGTTATTGAGACGTTACCGTAAAAGTGATCATGGAGTAGTGCAAGCATCTTGCTTGCAGAAAATATTTTCATTCAAGCTGGAAGCTTGAGGTGGGCCCTTCAAACACCACTTTAAGTGCCTTCACGCAAAAACTTATGAAGAAAACCAACATGAATTTAAAAAACACTATCATCCACGCGTTGCTAAGCATTGGCATCTGCTTTTCTGCGGCAGCGGAAAAGGGGATACCTCTGCGTAAATTTCGTGAATCCGGCGACTCACTGGATATTTCCATCCAGCAGGAGGTCGAGCGCGTCGTTGACTTGGGGGTTGGATGGATTAAAGCGCGGCAAAGTGCGGATGGCGGCTGGGGTGTCTCCAACCAGCTTGAAACGGCTGCGCTGTGTACGTTGGCGCTTGCATCGCAAAACAACCCGGATCTGACCAACACACTCCAAGCCGCACTGCAATATATTGAAGCGCGATTCCATGAGCAATCCTTGACTAATTTTACAGCGGTTGCCTGGAGTGCTGCCGCATTAAGGGTCACAGGCACAGCCGGACGCGCGGCGGAGCTGAGCAGTGCTTGGCTCAAAAACCCGAGGACACCGCTATCAACTGTTGAGTCTGCCCTGCAATGCGAGTTGCTCCTTGGATTAGCCTTGCTGGAGGCTGAGGAGACAACGCTGGCAGCATCACAAGAGCGCTATAACGCGCTGGCGCATCAACTGAACGTGGAGGGCGCCACGCTGTTGCGGATGTGGCTGGACGCAAGGGTAATCAACCGAGCCGGGCAAGGGCAACTGCTCAAAATCCATGGTCAAAGAGTTGACTGGCGCGGGACTTTTGCGCGTAAAATCATCAGCACGCAAAAGATAGATCCTTCGGGAGGTGGCTTTTGGAGCGGCTTGAACAGCTCCCAGACTTTGCAAAACACAGCCTTAGCAATACTTATTTCAAAAGAGCTGTAAATTTTGCTGGTAAAACAAGAAATAAATGTTTAACATATATAAACATTGAGCGGTTTCTAAGCTGTTCAATTTTTAGTTATAAGAGATAGAAGGTTTTAAATGAGTGATAATGAAAAAATAAGAATCGGCTTAGCAGGCGGGGGCGAAAGCTCTTTTATTGGCCAAGTGCATAGAGCCGCGATTGAAAAACAAGGTGAAGGCGAAATTGTGTGCGGAGCGTTCGGCAGTACAAGGCACAGCTCCTTTGAATCAGGTAAAAAATTTCAGCTGCCCCTTAAGCGCATATACGGCACCTATCGCGATATGTTTAAGCGTGAACAATTCGTGCCTGCCAATGAACGTATGCAAATGGTTGTGATCCTAACTCCCAACACCATGCACTATCCGATTGCCATGTCGGCCATTGACGCGCGCTACCCTGTGTTGAGCGAGAAACCCTTTGCCTGTAACCTGGACGAAGCTCTGAACTTAAGTCGCCGGGTGCGTGACGAAAAGTTGATCTACGGTATTGCCATCCCATACGAGGGGTATCCTGTTCTTCAGAGGGCGCACGCTTTGATTAATAATGAGAATGCGGTCGGCAATGTCCGGAAGGTTGTGGTTGAGTATCAGCTGGGGTGGATGGCCAAGCGGCTTGAGACAGATGGCCACAAGCAGGCGAGTTGGCGCACTGACCCTAGACGTTGCGGCCCGGCAGGTTGCTTGGTGGATCACGCCGCGCACTGCTTTTATCTGGCGGAGTGGCTCACAGGGCTGGAGGTCACAGAGGTTAACGCTGATTTGCGTGCCTCGATCCCCGGGCGGATTCTGGATGATGACGCAACTGTGCTGACGCGATTTGAAAACGGAGCCCGTGGTGTCTTTCTGACAAGCCAAATCGCAGTTGGCGAAAGCGATGGTATTCACATCCGGATCTATGGTGATAAAGGCGCGGTTGAGTGGAGTCAGCGTATTCCGCAAAAATTAACCTTACGCACAGTTGATGGCGCGTGCGAGGTGTTTGAGGCTGGACCCTCTTTTCAGGCGCGCTCCGAGAAAACGGAACCCGCGCCCTTTGGGTATGAAGAGGCGTACATCAGCGCGCTGGCGGAGTGCTACACCAGCTTTTTTGAGTACCTGCGTAATCCAAAGGAAATTGTTTTAGAGAAGGCCGCCTTTGCAACCGTGCCCAAAGGTCTGCGCGCGGTGACCTTTGCGCACACAGTGCTTGAAAACATCGTCCCCTTTAATGAAAACACACCTGCCATTAAATGGACACAGCTCGTGGTGCCCCCCGTGCCGACACTCTAAGGAGCAGAGGCCAAGACAAACATATCCTTACATAAGTCCGGGCTTAATGGTTGTTTGTCCTTAAAACGTGTTGCCGCGAAAAACTGTTTTAACCCTTGCGCTTGAGCAGCAACCGCAAGGTTTTCAGGATGATCCGCAGATCCAACCTCCAAGAACGGTTGCAGCAGTAATAATAATCCAGCAGACACATCTGATCAAAGGTCAACGCAGAGCGGCCCGAGACCTGCCACAGCCCCGTCATCCCAGGCATGCCCCGCAGCCGGAGTTGATGGTGCACGTGTGTGTAGTGGTGCGCGTCACTGGCAGGCAGCGGGCGAGGCCCGATCAGGCGCATCTCACCCTTCAGAACATTGAAGAGCTGAGGCAGTTCATCCAGAAACGTTGCACGCAAAAAACCGCCCAGTCGTGTGACACGCGGGTCATCATCCAGTTTGAAAAGCCGCCCCTGCTTCTCCCATCGCCGCTGCATCCGCCTGTGCAAACGCTCCGATTGAATCACCATGGTCCGGAATTTAAAGATCTTAAAGCCTCTGTTTTTAAAGCCAAACCTGAGTTGACGGAAAAAAACCGGCGGCCCGTCAACACTCAACACTGCAACGCTGACACCTAAAAGCAGCGGCACAAAAAATATAATCAACGCGAAAGCCAACAAGCGCTCGGCTAACGGAGTTCTCCCGCAATCCGGGGCGCGCTCGGCAAACAAGTAACATCCGCGCAGCTCCCCGCCCTCAATTGTCCGGATCAAGGAAATGTCACGCATGAAAGCCAGATGATCGGCAGGCACAGCAGCTGCAAACCCCTCTCTCCTGGCCTTTTCGATTGATTGTAGAGTATCGCCGGCTCTCAGCCCGGCCTCCTCCTTTAACCTACGGATGTTCATATTTCAAAAATACCCTTTGCACATGGCACATAGATTGCTAAAATAGTGCCATGATAAAAATTAGAAAAAAAAATAATCTTCGTTTTCTCTCAGTATTACTGATATCAGCGTCAATTTCAACAGCAGAAGTTGTACCTTTAGCAATTTTTACCGGCAGCAGTGACAAAACTCTGACTCTGCCGCATGAGCAAGCCCTCAGCTTTGCAGGTGAATATAACTTCAACCTGCTTCCAGCTGACCCGGCCTTGTGGCAGCAGGCTGACTCAATCACCATTGCGCTGCTCTGGCCGGCCGACGCGCCCGAGCGTACCGGCGCACTTACCTGGCTTAAGGATCGCGACCACTACTGGCACCAGCGGCTCTACCCGGAACCTCTCAAGCCCGGAGTCACCAACCTGATCGAAGTGCCCTTCAATGCCGAGGCAACTGGCTGGCACACACCAGGTCACTCGCTGGCATGGCACCACCGCATCCTGCTGAACCCGGAGTCTGTCGGGTTTCGTGTGTTTTCGGACGCAGCTTACACCGGCAAGTGCGTCCTGGTGTCGGCAACCATCAACACAAGGCCAGCCACCAACCCGCCTGCCATCACCAACACTCGGGTTCTGACCCGCAACCCTCAGGCGCTCGCGCTCTATGAAGTGCGCTTTGATCTGCCTGATCGCTATGCCAATCCTTTTGACCCGCAAGAGATCGATGTGCAGGCGCAGGTCATCACCCCCGAAGGTGCCACCAATTTAATCCACGGCTTCTATTACCACTCCCACTACCGACTGGAAGATGAACTAGGTCAGCCAGTTGAACCGGACGGTCGCCCTGAATGGCGCATCCGCTACTGCCCCCGCTCAACTGGAAAGCACACCCTCACCCTGCTGGCGCATGACAAGTTCGGTGTCACTGAACAACCAGTCACGCTGGAGTTCGAGGCCCTTGCCGCTGACAAGGGTGCCCACAACTTCATCCAGGTCTCCTCCAAGGACCCCCGTTACTTTGAGTTCGCGGATGGATCGCTCTACTACCCCATCGGACACAATGTGCGTTCAGCGACCGATGCCCGCATGGATGATAAATTTCCCTGGAAATTCCGCCCGGAGGAGGGCTCTACCGCTTATCGGCGTTACTTCAAAGCCATGGAGCAGGCTGGCGAAAACTGGGCTGAGGTCTGGATGAGTGCCTGGTCGCTGGGTCTGGAGTGGAGCGAGGGTATCAGCGGCTACCACGGCGCCAACGACTACCATATGGGCAATGCGTGGGAGCTGGACCGCGTGCTTGACCTGGCTGAGCAACACAGGGTCTACGTCAACCTGGTCTTCAACTACCATGGCCGTATCAGCACCTGGTGCGACCCTGAGTGGCACCTGCACCCCTATAATAAGGCTACCCCTGGTGGTTGGCTGACCATGCCGCTGGAGTTTTTCAGTGACGCTAAAGCCATCCAACTGCAGAAGAACTTCATTCGCTACACCCAGGCCCGTTGGGGCTGGGCACCCATTATCTTCGGGTACGAACTCTGCAGTGAGATTAATCTGACCGGCCATGAGTCCCACCACAAAACCCACTTCGAGCCCAGCGTGGTTGAGTGGTGCCGTACGCTCGGAAAGTACATCAAAGAGATCGATCCCTATCGCCATCTGGTCTGCGCCCATGTCTCCAATGACTACAAGTTCCTCAACCCCGCGATCTGCTCCATGCCGGAGATGGATTTCAACGCCCTGGATGCCTATCACCACAGCCGACCGGAGACTATCATCCCCCTGCTCTCTAAAACAGCGCTGGCCAACACCTATAACAAGCCGATTCTGATCACCGAGTTTGGAGGCTCACCCATGGCCGCGGGGCTCGAACATCTGGTCGTGGAACAACACGCCGCCATCTGGTCGGGAGTCTGCGTACCCCTCTCCGGCACCCCCATGTTCTGGTGGTGGCAAGTCATTGATGAGAACAACCTTTACCCTCGTTACACTGCTGTCAAAAAATTCATGGCCGACGTTGACCCGCGGGATCTAGCCGCCAAAGAGGTCAGCGCCACACTGGAGCTGACCAACCAAGAGAGTGCCGACAAAAAAATTCTCAGGCAGTTCGCGGCGCTCTGCACAACCTCGCCCACTGAAGGGCGCGGCTATATTTACCCTGTTGTCTTTGACCGTTCAGGGGCCGAGCAACCTGATATCAAGGGCTTAACCCTCCGCGTCGATGGCGTGCAGGGCGGAATTTACCGCGTGTCGTTTTACGAAACCGAGAAGGGTGAGCAAACGCGCAAGTTTGATGTGCGGTCGGACGGCGAAACCATCGCAATCCCAGTGCCCACATTCAAAAAAGACTGCGCCTTTAAACTCAAGTGCATCACCACCATTGCACCCAAGAAGTGATAATGAAGTCGTGCAAGCATCCTGCTTGCAAATGAAATGAAGTGAAGAAGGCGCGCCCTTGTCGCGGGTTAACAACGTAGCTCCGATTTCCAAGCGCAAGCGGACATGTCCGGTTGGAAACCGTACCTACTGGAGTTCGGCTGCGCCTTTGGTTGACAATAGCGGCGACGATGCTGGCGGACAATTTTCAAGGGCGGAGTTTTAAATCGTAATCCGCCATCGTCGCACATCATCGTCAACCAATGTCGCTGGCAGAGCAACTACCACACATGCTCTGCACTGCGGAATGCAAGGGTCGCCGTTCGGTGTAGTAGCCGCTCTATGAGCGGCATTGCGCTGCGAGTTACACAGTGAAAAGCGCGCTTACGGAGACATACTATGAAAACTATAACCACAGCCATTCTGCTCTGCGCAGGCTCTCTTGCAGCGCAGTCGCTGGATCTCAATCAGAGCGGCACCTTCAGCGACACCCGCTCGCGCACCCCAATGCCAACCGAGCAGCTCACCTACGCTGCTGATCTGCCTATGTACACCCTTTTACCGGCAGTGACTACCAACACATCCAGCGCCTATGCCTCTCTGAACATCACCGTGCATCACCCGCGCAGAATCGCCCAGCGCCCCGATGTGCTGGTGGCCCGCTATCATCCGCCGCTGATCCAGGAGCTTTTTAAACTGCGCCAGCAGTATGTCGGCATCATGAACCAAGTGGCCTACGACACAGCGGATGCCCGGATTGAAGGCACGCCGCGCCGCATTGATATGGGATATGGTCGGGGATACAGCAATGTCATCAGAAAATCGGCGCGCGATAAAGCCAACATTGAGCACCGCGCCGAAATGACCGCAATTAACTACTTGGAACGAGTTACGCGCGCGCACTATAAAATTAGAGCGAATTCGATGACCGGCTCCGACACCTATCACTTCAACCTGCCGCCCGGCCAGTATGCCCTCTGCATCATGCAGCGCGTCAAAGACAACGACCCTAAAGCTGGCTTAGGCTCAAAAACCGCGCTCTGGTGGAGCACCTTCACAATCGAAGAGAATACTAAAAAAGAGATGATTCTCGACGAATCCAATGCCATCACCTGGCGCGAAATCTTCGCTGTGGAAAAAAAATGATTAGTGCAAGCATCTTGCTTGCAGAAAAAAATTCATTCAAGCTGGAAGCTTGAGATACCAATTTTTCGCCACGGAGACACTGAGGGGCACAGAGGGTACGCCAGGTTGTTTTTGGGGTAGAAAAATAGAGGGGCAGAAAAATGGGGTAGCGTGATAGCTTTTCCAGATCACTGGACATAGGGGGTCAAAATGATTGCACTTTAATTTTGAAACCACAAGGAACCTAGCGCAGCATAGCCGCAAACTATTTTTTTATCTCTCACAGAGGCACATAACTCAGAGTAACATACTTTGCGCTCTGTGTTCTCTGAGCCTCTGTGAGAAACCCCTACAAAGCGCACCCCTTTCGTGTTTTCCGTGTGTTTCGTAGTTAAAAAAAG
>JAQUCE010000190.1 GCA_028686345.1 Kiritimatiellia bacterium | reverse complement strand
GAGCGGTTCTTGCGAACCGAGCGTGACTGTGCGCGATGAAGCGGGCAAGGTCATCACCGCATGGGCGCCGCCTCCCACACTCACCGCTGCCGAACGTTTGATCCAGGGACGCGGACTTTCGGTGCCGCTGTTGTGCTCTGCCGCCGGGCAACACACCATTGAACTCTGTTTTGAAGCCAAGGAGCTCTCAGAGCCAGGTGTCTATACCATGCGCGTGGGCGCGGCTGTGCCTGACTTCGAAGTGTGGATGAGCCCGGTTGCGATCAACATATCACGCTATGGCAGCCAATTGGTTCAGCTCTACGTGCGCCGTGTTCATGGCTATGCCGAGCCCATCTCTGTTACCGCGGCATTCCCGCCTTTGGGAGTGATCAGTGCCGGAGGAGCCGTTGCCGCAGGGGCGGATCGCTGCTGGGTCACACTCTGGAGCGATGGCCATCGCTTCCCCAGAACCGCCTTCTATCAGGAGCTGGTGGCCGAGGCAAAGATCAACGGAATGATGCAAAAGCGGGTGGTTCAACCAATAATGCTGATGGATGACCACGCTGGCCGGGGTGGTCGCCAAGCAGTTGCCTTTGAGCGATCTCCAGCCCGGGTCAACTACTATAACAGCGGTGTATTGATTGATTGGGAGACAAAAGCACCGCTGGTTTTGAGTGCAGGCAAAGCTCGGGAAATTTTGTTGGCAGCTAAATTATTTACCGGCGATTTGGTCGATGACTATGATTATATTGTGATCGCACCTGACAAGGGGGTTAGTATAAAAAACAAACTTGCTTCGAAAGCAGCGGACTCTCTGCGCTTGGAGCTGGTTTTAACAGCGGATGCCCCTTTTAAGGCGGGCGATGAAGCTGATTTGATCATCGGCATTATGAAGAAAACAAAGGGCGCCTCCTCCCTTGTCGCAGCCACGCAAGCCCTGCGCTTTGTCTGCCAGTGAGCACTATAAAATTCGGCGAGTCGGAGGGTTTTAGGCCCTTACCGAAGGGCAAGAGATGTTGGCTTTAAAAAATAAAAGGTTTTATTGAAAAAAGGGTTTACAGAATCAGTGAGCTATGGTTCAATGTTGGACAGTGGATTAGGTTATTTTAAAACCAAGCAAGTGTATTACGGAGTAAAATAATGAAAAGTGGCTTACAACTGCGAGGAAGGGTGTGTTATATCGCCGCCTGTGCCATCATGGCTTCGGCCTTTTGCACAAGTGCGCTACATGCCGCCGACTCTGAAGTTCCAGTTAACTGGAACGTGGCGCCAATGCGAAGCGGCGCGTATTTGGAATCCTTTGAATCAGCTCTGCCGGCATGGGCGGGTCGAACTGGCGGAAGCAGTGTGACAGCGACCTTCCCCGCGTTAAATGCTCTGCCAGCACGATCGAATGTGTGGTTTGACACGAGTGCTAAAGTCATGCAGATCGCGACAGATGGAAGCGTGTTGACTAATTCGCTGCTGAACTCCGAATCTGGTGCGATAAACTTCGCCTCCGATCCGATCTATATTGATGCGCGTGTGCGCTTTGACGCATTGGCGGAGGCTCCTGAAGCCGAGTTGCTGGCCGACTGCAAGCTGGCCTTTTATGTCAATAGCGATCGCAAGTTGGTTGTCGTGCATAATGGTGGAACAACGGTCTCCAGCAGCGAACTTGACACAAACAAGTGGTATCAGGTCACTGCCAAGTTGCTGAACAGCAAGTGCGACATAAAACTCAACGATGAGACAATACTGTCAGATCTGGCTCTCAGCGCTTCCGGCATTGCTAATCAACTGGATGCGTTCAATCTCTACGGCACCGGCTATATGGATGAGCTGTATGTCAGTTACGGTGCGCCGGATTATGCGGTGGCCGGTCCAACAACTTCAATTCCTGCTCTGCCGGCGGATGGCAGTAACGTCCCGGGCGATGAAGAGCAGACCCGTATCAACCGCTGGCTATCTGAGCAGAGCGGGCTGACAGGTTTGGGCATGACCCAGGATCAGCTGAGCGCGGCCTACCTCGCGGATGCAGCTTTAACGGGTGAAGCGGCTCCTGTTGCTTGCGTGCTGGGTATCTCGGCGATCGATATAGTCACACCAACCAACCTCAAAGTCACCGCCAAACTAACCGTTGCCGGCAATGGTAAGAGTGGGCCTATCAACGGACGCATCCAGCTGCTAGGCAAAGTTAATCAATCTGACGCTGAGTGGACTGCGCTGGAAGGCGCGATCTCTCCGAATCAAGCTGATTTCACGAACGGCGAAGCGGTTTATAGCTATGCAATCCCCGCTGGCGGCTACAAGTTCTTTAAATCCATTATTATTCCTTAAGGAGATACGAACATGAAAAAATCAATTTCTCTATTAACAATGCTCCTGATTGGAATGACCTCCGTTGCTGCTGGGCTATCCCAGTTGACGCTCTCGATTTCAACGCAGGGAGCGGATTACTATGCGGACGGCACACCCGTGCTGGTCGGCGAGAGGTATCTGCTGGTCTATGTCAACCAAGGTGCGACCTTCGCCGGCATCAAGGCCGATGGCACGCTGGTTGACCCTGAGGCAAACAAAATCGTCACGGATGCGCGGGCGGTTGAGGGTGCGAAGTGCGGCTTTAAGGCGATTCAATACCCGCCTGAGATGTACCCTGCCGGCGGCTCGTTCCTGATTGTCCTGCTCGACACCCGTGATAACGCCGGTGCAGTGGGCGGTCTGGTGGCGCAGCTTGGAACCAGCGCAGCGGCGCAGGCTGCCGCCGGTGATTCAACCGCGCTGCCCGCAATACAGGTTGCCTCGACATCGGGCGGAGTTCCGGCGCTGGTCACGGATACTATCTCAGCCAGACCTGCGGTAGTTGCGAAACCGGTGATTACCTCGATCAAAGGTCAAGGCGAGAGTGTTGAAATCAAGGTCGGTAATGTGAGCGCAGACGCGCTCTATGAAGTTCAGAGCAGCTCTGATTTGAGTGCTGGTTCTTGGATACCGGCCGCTGGCGGCACACGCTTGCAGCTTTTAACAGCTGGCGGCGATGAAGTTCCCGCCACCCTGACGGTTCCGGCAGGTGATAAAGTACGCTTTTTCCGCGTTGTTGTTCCTAATTCTAAGTAAAGGGTCAGAAAATGAAGAAAATTTTAACTGTTACTTTGGCGCTGGCCGCAGTCGGATGGGCGCAGGGTGCCATGGCACCGATTACAGGCAGCAACGAGGTTGGCTTTTCAACAGTGCCCGCCACTGCTGGAGCCACTCAGATCATCACTGTTCCCTATGTCGCCTGTTTGAGCGAGAACGCTGAGGTAATGCTCGCTGATCTGGTTTCAACCAACGGCCTTGTCAGCCATGCGTCAGATCCGTCGAACGCGGATCAGCTGATCGTTATGGTGGATATCAGCGGTGATTTGCGCTATTACTACTACTGGTTGCAGAGCGATGTTGGCTGGACTGGTGTGGAAACGTCAGTTATGCACCCTGATGGCACCACTTCGAGTGTGACACCAACGGCGGCGAACGCCTTTGCTGTTGCTCGCGGTAAGGGTTTCTGGCTGAAGCGCGCTGCTACCGGGGGAAATGCTGTTTATGTGAAGGGCGAGGTCTCAGGAACCACTCCCGTAACACCAGCGATTACCACCGGGCTTAATCTGGTTGGCTATGGCACAGCCGCGGCGGTGAACATCAATGATGTTACCTGGAGTGGCGCGAATGGTGGAAATGGCAATACCAAGACCTCCGACGCGATTATGGTTGTTGAGAGTGACGGTTCGCTGTCGCATTACTACTACTTCACAGCACCTGATGGTTGGCCCGCAGCCTACCAAGAGTTGAATGGTAAGTGGATCAAAGAAGATTATTCGGTTGCAAACGTCACTGTGCCCGCAGGCCAAGGTTTCTGGTATCTGCGCCGTTCAGCCAATTAACTAACAACAGGAGAGTGTAGATGAAAAAGTTTCTAGGTTTAACCTTTGTGGTAACACTGTTTGCGGCGGTGTCCGCGCAGGCAGTGGTGATTCACTGGGCGGTGAGCTGCCCTAACCCGGAAGAGGGGGTATCAGCGCAGCTGGTTTACGTCGCTACTGGACAGCCGCCGACCTATACCGCTACGGGAACCCCTCCGATTCCAGGCAATGGTGCTAATATCGGCGCTGTTGTCAGCGGGCTCGCTGTGAGCCCAGCTGGAATTGGCCGCCAAAGCTCAGTTGATACGGAAACAAGAACTCAAGGTTCCTATTACATTGTTCTGTTTAACAGTGATAAATCTCAGTTTAAATACAGCACTGAGAGTTTGGCGTACAGCGATACGGATGCGATTACCAGGGAGATATTAGCACCCGCGACTGGCACATTTGATCCGGCGTGCGGCTTTACCGCATGGGCGAATGTGCCTGAGCCGGGAAGTCTGGCGCTGCTGGCGCTGGGCATGGCAACTTTGGCTCTGCGCCGGAAAAAACGGGTTTAATTCATTGGTATCCCGTGGGATGCAGGAGTTAAAGTTCCCAGGCTGTAGGTGTTTAAGATTTTTCTTAGCCTACAGCCTGATTTATTTTCTTTCGTCCTTTGATACCGATTCCGATGCTGATGCCGAGTTATGGCCGCAAAACTACGACCAAGTGCGCAAACTACAAGCGCAAGAGCTGTTGTCCAGCCTTTAGGCTGCCTGGCAACAAAGAGCACGCTGAAGCGTGAACAACAAACGGTTGCCGCGCAAGGTTTGTTGTCCAGCCTTTAGGCTGCCTGGCAACAAAGAGCACGCTGAAGCGTGAACAACAAACGGTTGCCGCGTAAGGTTTGTTGTCCAGCCTTTAGGCTGCCTGGCAACAAAGAGCACGCTGAAGCGTGAACAACAAACGGTTGCCGCGTAAGGTTTGTTGTCCAGCCTTTAGGCTGCCTGGCAACAAAGAGCACGCTGAAGCGTGAACAACAAACGGTTGCCGCGCAAGGTTTGTTGTTCGGTGTCGCTCGTAGAGCGACTACTACACATGCGCTGCACTTTGAAATGCAAGCCAGCTTGCAAGCCGTACCGATCGGTGTAGTAGCCGCTCTGTGTCGCGACAGGATAAGCCCAGTTTCTGGGGATTTGTAAAATCGTAAATACAATGAAAGAGAAAGTAGACATCCAGCGGGTAACCAATCCCGCCTGGCAAAGGTTAGCCACCGACCAGAAGCGAACA
>JAQUCE010000189.1 GCA_028686345.1 Kiritimatiellia bacterium | reverse complement strand
ACGGCAAGGACATTCCCGAAGACATGCTCGTCTATCACTTCTACCGCTTCATGCCCAAAAGAAGCCGCTGAACGGCGGCGCGGCGACCGCCTCGCGCCAGATTGAACAACCATCATCGTCTGCTTCCCCACATACGTCCCAAAACCCCTAACCAGCAACCCAAAGGAACCACCGCCATGCTACCGCAACGCGAATCGTATTCCTACGAGATGATCCGCAGCGAGCTCACCTGGGTGGTCGGCGACGACCACGTCCAGACCGATTGCTCCGAAAAACTCGCCCACTCCATCGACTACTACTGGGTCCCCGAAGTCTGGCACGACCGCGGCCTCAAACCGCAGGTGCCGACTTTCGTCGTCCACCCCGGCAGCGCCGAGGAAGTCTCCAAAATCCTCCAGATCGCCAATACCTACAAAATCCCCGTCACCCCCTGGGGCGGCGGCTCGGGCTCACAGGGCGGCGCCCTGCCCATGTACGGCGGCATCAGCCTCGATACCAAGCGCCTCAATAAGGTCCTGGAAATCGACCCAGTGTCCATGACGGTCACCGCCGAAACCGGCATCATCATGCAGCAACTCGAATGGGAAGTGGAAAAAGCCGGCTTCAGCACCATGCATTACCCGGCCTCCATCGGCTGCGCCACCCTCGGCGGCTTCATCGCCCACCGCGGCACCGGCGTGCTCAGCACCAAATATGGCAAGATCGAAGATATGATCATGTCAATGGAAGTTGTCACCCCTACCGGCGATATCATCAACACCCTGCCCGTGCCGCGCCATGCCTCCGGACCAGACCTCACTCAACTGTTCCTCGGTAGCGAAGGCACCCTCGGCGTCGTCACCAAAGCGACCATGAAAATCCACCCCATACCCGCCGCCCGCAAATTCCACGCGTTCCTCTTCGCAGACATGCATGGCGCCATGGTCGCCGGCGAAAAACTCATGACCAGCCGCCTCCAGCCCTGCGTCATCCGTCTCTATGACAACGCCGAAACCGCCAAGCTCATCAAACGCGTCCTGGGCATCGAACGCAATGGCTCGTACCTCGTCTTCGGCTTCGACGGCGAAGAAGCCATCGTCGATCTGCAAATGAAAAAAGCCGTCGAAATCTGCAAGGAAACCGCCATCGAAGACCTCGGCACCGACATGGGCCAGGCATGGTGGGACCACCGCTATAAATTCTTCTACCCGCCATACATGTTCCAGCTCCCCCAGGCCTTCGGCACCCTCGATACCGTGGCCACCTTCGCCAATATCGAAAATGTCTACTGGGGCATGAAAAACGCCGTCAAGGAACAATTCCCGCAGGCCGCCTTCATCGGCCACTTCTCCCACTGGTACGACTGGGGCTGTATGCTCTACGCGCGCTTCATCATCGACAACCCGCTGCAGGACGCCGCCGAAGCCATCGCTCTCTATAACCGCATCTGGGATGTCGCCATCCGCGCCGCCATCAAAAACGGCGGCGTCATCAACGAACACCACGGCGTCGGGCTCAAACTCGGCCGCATCATGAAAGACCTCTACGGGCCGGCCTTCAATGTCCTCGAAGGCATCAAAAAGACCCTCGACCCCAACAACATCATGAACCCCGGCAAAATGGGCTTCCAAGGAGTGTGATCACTATGAATATGGACAAATACCTCGATGTCATCAATGCCTGCCGTTTCTGCTTCATGTGCCGGCATCTGGCCACACTCGCCGCCGTCACCGGCAAGGAAGCCGACACCACCCGCGGCCACGCCCTCATCGCCGACCGTATCCGCATGGACAAGGCCGAGCTGGCCAACACCGATTACATCCGCACGATTTTCCAGGCTGACCTCAGCGGCGCTTGCCGCAAGCACTGCGTGAGCTCATACGACGAAATCGGCCTCAAGCTGGCCCTGCGCCAGGACATCGTCGAAGCCGGCCTCGCCCCGGCGGCCGTTAGCGCCTTGGCCAAGGAATTCACGGACGTGCAGTTCAAAGTCAGCGGCAACGGCGACATGCTCTACTATCCCCATCCCTGCATCGAAGCCCACCAGCCAGAAATCGCCAAGGCCTTCCTGAGCGTCGTCCCCAATGTCAAGGTCATTGACGGCGGCGATTGCGGCAAGGTCCTTAAACTCCTCGGTTTCGCCAAGGAATCCCAGGCGGTCGCGGCGCGCTTCCAGGCCGCGGTGAAGGCCTCCGGTTGCAAGACCGTCGTGGTCTCCAACCCGGCCGCATACGATTTCCTCAAGTCCGACGGCGCCATGGATGGCATCACGGTTCTGCCTAGCTCGGAAGTGCTGCTGAACAGCAATCTTGGCTCGGCCGCCAAACTCGGCAAGCTGACCTTCATCAACAGCGACTTCCTGCGCAACTACCAGGACTGCAAAGCCCCCATGGACCTGCTGGCCAAACTCGGCTGCGAGGTCGATCGCTTCGGCACCAACTGCGAAGACTCCTACGCCTGCGGCGAAGGCTCCATGCCCGGCATCCGCCTCTTCCCGGAATTGACCCGGAAGATGGTCGCCCACGTCGCCGATATGGCCAAGCGCTTCAAAGTCGAGACCATCGTCACCCCGTCGCCCTTCGTCAAGCACGCCTTGACGACCTACGCGCCGGAACTCAAAGTCCTCGCCATTGAAGAAGTCGCCGCCGCCGCAAAGCGGTAGGAAGTCACTGCGCGGACAGCCTTATACCCAACGCCGCCCCGGGCAGCATCATGCCCGGAGCGGCGTGTCTTTATCGCTGTTGCCTGCCACGATAAGTGGCCGCGTTTCAGCCAACCATGATTGCCGGAAACACGTTCTTTCGGGCCTTGCCACCGGCCAACACTTCCCTCGCCGCGAAGCGGCAGAAGCGCTGAAAGCGCGAAACAGTCCAGCCCAGGGCAAGCGACGCCGCCGGCGGAGCGCCGCCCTGGGGACAACTATTGCGCTCGTGTTCCTCGGCCCCTTTGGCCCCAGTCGGCGGAGCGTGATGCCTCACTCATTGACACCAACCGAAACTCATTAGGCGGATCCCGGCGCGCCCGTCTCCCGGCCGTGGTCACGCGCGCGCTCATCTCCCGATCGTGCGGGCGGGCTTTCAGCCGGCCCCGTCAAATGACACCATCAGGCGGAGCCAGGCGCTCCTCTGTATCCCATGCCGCAGAGCGGCAAGCGCCCTGCAAGGGCGCTGTCATCGTAGCCCAGGGCAAGCGCCTTCGGCGGCGCGCCGCCCTGGGTAAGGTGCCCCAACCCAAAAGAGCCCTGAAGGTTTTGAGCACCGAAGGTGCGTTCTAAGATAGCCCAGGGCAAGCGCCCGCAGGGCGCGTCGCCCTGGGAAAGAGGCCCCACCCGCAAGGAGCCCTGAAGGTTTTGAGCACCGAAGGTGCGTTCTAAGATAGCCCAGGGCAAGCGCCCGCAGGGCGCGTCGCCCTGGGTAAGGTGCCCCAACCCAAAAGAGCCCTGAAAGAGCGGCCTAAAAGACCTGAGACGAAGGGTCACAGCGCAAAATTGCCGCAGCAATCAATGAGTTCCATTGCCTCTTTGGCTCCAGTCAGCTTCGCCGACTGAAGCCAAAGAGGCTGAGGAACACGGACCAATATGGCGCGCTACCCAGGGCGGCGCGCGCCTTCGGCGCCGCTTGCCCTGGGCTATCATATTTCGCGCTTTCAGCGCTTCTGCCGCTTCGCGGCGATGAAATGCCGCGATGACAAAAGGCTGTTTTGGTTGAAACAACTGGCGCCAGGAATACCGTTAAATGAAGAGCATCAGTTTCATAGGAGTGATTGATAACGGCTGCACAGCATGCCTTTTGCAGGCACGGTGGGACGCGACATACCTGGCCGTAACTTGCCGGGGCTGCGGCATTCGACGCAGTGCTCGGCATTCCTTAGGTCCCCGGCATTGAAGAAGTCGCCGCAGCGGTTAAACTGTAGCCAGTCACTGCGCGGCAGTCATCGCCCCCGCACAGCCCCGGGCAGCATCACCGCCCGGGGCTGCCCGTCTTTAACGCCACCGCCGCTCGACCATGCAACCAGAAAGCAGTACCATATGTTGACTTCATTCCTGATCAAGGTCTTTGTGCGTAATTCGAAGCAACCCGACGACCCGTCCTGCCGCCTCGCCTACGGTCTGCTTTGTGGCCTAGTCACCCTCGTCGTCAACCTCCTGCTCTTCGGTCTCAAGCTGACCATCGGCATCGTCAGTGGCAGCATCGCCATGGCGACCGATGCCATCAACAACCTCTCCGACGCCGGCTCGGCGCTGATCACCATTGTCGGCTTCAAACTGGCCGCCAAACGCGCTGACGCCGAACACCCTTTTGGCCACGGCCGCATGGAATACGTGGTCGGCCTGCTCATCGCAGTCAGCATCATCGCCGTCGGCGGCAATTTCCTCAAAGAGTCCATCGTCCGCATCTTCCGGCCCCAACCGGTGGACATGCCCCACACCCTCGCCTACCTCTACGGCGCCACCATTGCCGTCAAACTCTGGCTGCTGTTCTTCACCCGCCGTGTGGGCCGCGCCATCCACTCCGAGGCCATTGGCGCCGTCGCCTTTGACTGCTTGTCGGACATCCTCATCACTGGCATCGTCCTCATTTCCGTCGTCGTCGCCCATTACAGCACTCTGCCCATCGATGGCTGCGCCGGCACACTCGTCGCCATCATCGTCATCGCCGGCGGCATCAATAGCCTACGCACGCTCATCAATCCGCTCCTCGGCGAACGGCCTGATCCGGCCTTGGTAGACGAATTGCGCCGGCGCCTCCTCGCCTGCCCCGGCATCCGCGGCGTGCACGACGTCATCGTCCACAACTACGGTCCGACCACTTACTTCGCCTCCGCCCATGCCGAAGTCGACCGCGATGGTGATCTAGTCGCCATGCACAACACCCTCGAAGCCGCCGAGCTCGAAATCGCCCGCTGTATGCCCGTGCGCGTCATCCTCCACTGCGATCCCTACGTCACCGCCGATCCCCAGACGCGACTCTGGCGCCAGCGCTGCGAAGACGCCGTCCGCGCCATTGACCGCCATTTCATCGTCTACGACCTCAATCTCGATATCGCCACCAAAGCCCCAGCCGACGATGCCACGGCCAACGGTATTGCCGCAAACAGCACCGCCGCAAACGGTGCCAACGCCAATGCTGCTGCAGCCCCCAGCGCCGGCCCCGTTCTGCACTTCCACCTGCTCATT
>JAQUCE010000188.1 GCA_028686345.1 Kiritimatiellia bacterium | reverse complement strand
CGCGATCGGAGTCGAAGGGCGAAAGAGATCGACTTGGCGACTCAGCGACTTGGCGACTACCAAATTTTACCCCCTGAAACCTGAAACCTGAAACCTGAAACCTGAAACCTGAAACCTGAAACCTGAAACCTGAAACCTGAAACCTGAAACCTGAAACCATTATATAGTATCCTGCCCCGCATAATTTTCCAATGGACAAAATGGCATATTTTTTGCACAATATGTCTGCTGTGGAAAAAGATTACAAATCATGGTTCTGCTACCTGCCGCAATCCCCTGGCGCGCGGGAGTGGGGGTTTTTTGTGCTTGATGCTGGATACACCCTTATTCCCCCGAACACCCCCTACCCGCCCGGCAAGCACCCTGATGACCACATGTTCTCCTGGGAAAAGGGGCGCACGCTCGACAGCTTCACCCTGGTTTACATCACGCGTGGCAGCGGAGTGTTTGAGTCGCGTTCAGGCGGTCAACAGAGTATCAACGCCGGCGATCTTTTCATTGTCTACCCTGGCGAGTGGCACCGCTACCGCCCCGACCCAGCCACCGGGTGGGATGAATACTGGGTGGAGTTCGATGGTGAGCAGGCGCGCCGCATCATGCGCAATCAAAGTCTCGCGCCTGTCAAACCTGTGCATACCATTGGCATTGACAACCAGATTCTGCGGCTGTTCCTCGAGATCTCAGAAGCCGCCCAGATACAAACTCCCGGCTTTGAGCAGATCATCGCCGCCCAGGCCGCGCTGATTGTCGCGCGCATTCGCGCGCACCGTTTTGACAGCAATCCCGAGGCGCGGCAGATAGAGAGAGTTGTGCAGCACGCCCGTGTGCACATCTTGAAGAACGCGGATCAGTGCATTAACTTTCAGCGTCTTGCCAGTGAGCTGGGTGTCAGCTACTCCGCCTTACGTCACAATTTCAAGCAGATCACCGGTCTGTCACCCGGCCAATACAAGATGCAGATCCAGATCAATAAAGCGTGCGCCCTCCTGCGCAACAGCGATCTCACGGTGGCGCAGATTGCTGAGCAACTCGGCTTTGAATCAATCTACTACTTCTCGCGTCTGTTTAAAAACAAGACCGGGCTCTCGCCTCTCGCCTACCGCAAAGGCTAGGTCCGCACGGGTCGGAGCGGCAGGGGTCAGGGGGCAGGGGTTCAGATCACTGGACATAGGGGGTCAAAATGGTTGCGCTTTAATTTTGAAACCACAAGGAACCTAGCGCAGCATAGCCGCAAACAATTTTTTATCTCTCACAGAGGCACCCTCCTACGCCAAGGCTACGGCGTGCCATGCAGAGTTCTCAGAGTAACATACTTTGCGCTCTGTGTTCTCTGGGCCTCTGTGAGAAACCCCTACAAAGCGCACCCCTTTCGTGTTTTCCGTGTGTTTCGTAGTTAAAAAAAGAGGTACATGAAAACAAAGAGCACGCTGAAGCGAGAGCAACAAACGGTTGCCCCGTAAGGTTTGTTGTCCAGCCTTTCCGTGTCCGGCGCGGTGCTAGCCGCTTACCTGGCGCGGCTTAAAGCTGTAATCACCAAGCGTCGCGCCTGTTGTTAAGTTGTGCGCAATAAGCTGCAAGCGATCGCCTGTAACCTTACCCTGGAGCACGGTCAACTGGCCTTTAGGCGGCAGATCACACCCTGACCCGCCCACCACATGCGCCCATGAGCGCTTGGCGCTTGGCGCGTCGTAGCGGAAGCGGTGCTTGTGGGCGGTGACAACCAGTTGAACACCATGTTGCTCGAAGAGTGGTGCCCAAAGGTCGTGGCAGTGACCCTGCCAGCTGGCGTAGTCCTCGGCCTTGTCCCCTGGATTGGCAGTCGGTGAATCATCAAAGAGCGGGATGTGACAGAAAGCTACAATGTAAGGTGCGTTCTTGATCTCTGGTTGTTCCAGCGCATCTGCCAACCACCGCGCCTGGAGTTCGCGGTAGGGTGTGAACTGGGCCAGCTGGCCCCAGGCAGTGTGCCAATCAGGCTTATCCTCGCCAGTATCGAGTCCGATCATGGCGATCTGGCCCTGGCGGTAGGCAAAGTTCCACCCCAGTGTCCAGTAGGCGCTGGCGCGCTCGGTTGGCTCGCGGGTCAGCAGCACGCGCGGCAGTTCACGGGCAACAACACCTCGATAGTCGTGGTTGCCCGGGGTAAAGAGGATTGGTCGGTTGACCGCCAGATTCGACTTACCGGGATAGAGTACGACTTGTGCCATACGCGGCATCTGATCGAACGAATTGCAGAGATCGCCATTCCAAACTGTTACCGCCGGCTCCAGCGTCTCAATTTTAGCGGCTAACAGGGCGCAGGTCGGATGGTTTTCATGCGTGTCATTGATTACCGCGAAAGAGGATGGTGATGCTTTACCGGGGGTGCGGAAGGAGTGAATCTCACTTAAAACCGGCTCAGCGGGCAAGATCTTGTAGGCTCCCTTAAAATCAATCGGCACGGTTCCGGTACGGTAATAGTAGAGCGAGTCCGGCTTAAGTCCTGTAAGCCGCACACCGAGAGCCACGTCATCCAGTGCCTTCAACCCTCCGTCACCGGCAAAAAACCGCTGCGCATCCGCAAGGTCAGGGTGTGAGCTTAGATCCACAAAGCCAGTGGCGTGGGCGGTGACACCCCAGACAACCCCCATTGAGGTTGGGGCTGGGATTTGCAGTGATGGCGGCGTGCAGACCGGCGCCGGAAATGCGGCACTCCGCCCGCTCTTCGGTGCCGGGCTATCAGCGGCAACCGCGCGTGTCGTCGCAGCGAGCGTCGCCAGAACACTACCTTTTAAAAATGAACGTCGTTGTAACAGTGCCATATTGTTTCCTTTCGCTTAAGAGTAATTAACTGAAACTCACCCTTGCAAATCACCCGCAAAGCTTGTTTTGATGCTATTCTCTCAAATCCTGTCGCAAATAACAAGCCAGCGCTCTTTGCGGCTTCAAACTTAGCGCGGCCAACATTTTCATCTCTATAATAATGTTTAAAAAAATCCAGTCGATTATTTTGCAAGACTCAATTAAAACACTGTGTTAGTGTTAGCGCAGTTTAAACAAATAAGAACTAAAGGGAGTCACGTTAATGCTGATTAAGCCATTAAGAGGGGTGGTGCCGCCGATGGTCACTCCATTAAAAGATAATGAAACGCTGGACATCGGAGGTCTGGAGCGTCTGGTTGAGCATATCCTTAGCGGCCATGTGCACGGTCTTTTTCTGCTGGGCACCACTGGAGAGGCACCAAATTTGAGCTATCCCATGCGGCATGAAGTTGTCAAACGGGTTTGCAAACAGGTGCGCGGGCGTGTACCGGTGCTGGTTGGAATCACGGATACGGTTTTAATAGAGAGCCTTGATTTAGCGCAGACAGCATACGCTGCCGGTGCGGCGGCGGTGGTGGCAGCGCCCCCCTATTATTTCGCACCCGGCCAGCCGGAGCTGGTGGAGTACTACAATCGCCTGGCCGACCGGTTGCCCTTGCCGCTCTTTCTTTACAACATGCCTTCGCACACCAAGGTTATGATTGACCCGGAGACCGCATACAAATTATCAGAAAACGAGAATATTGTTGGTTTAAAAGATAGTTCTGCTAATATTGTGTACTTCAACAAGGTGCGCCATTTATTGCGCGCCCGCCCTGATTTTGCGCTTCTGATCGGGCCGGAAGAGGCCTTGGGCAACGTTGTGCTGATGGGCGCGCATGGCGGGGTCAGCGGGGGAGCCAATCTGTTTCCGCAGCTCTTTGTCGATCTCTATGATGCCGCCGTTGCAGGCGATGTTGCCAAGGTGTGCAAGTTGCAGGAGCGGGTGATGACAATCAGCGCCGCCCTCTATGGAGTTGGCCAGCATATGTCCAGTTTCATTAAGGGAGTCAAATGCTCGTTGGCTTTGATGGGTATCTGCAGTGATTTTATGGTGGAGCCCTTTAACCACTTTCGCAAAGAGGAGCGCGAGCTTATCCGCCGCCGGCTGATTGAACTGGGCGTGGAGACAGTTGACAGTGGACAGTCTACAGTTGACAGCTGACAGTTGACAGCTGACAGT
This sequence comes from Kiritimatiellia bacterium, assembly GCA_028686345.1. Classification (GTDB taxonomy): domain Bacteria; phylum Verrucomicrobiota; class Kiritimatiellia; order RFP12; family UBA1067; genus M55B167. The sequence continues at coordinate 1,133 of JAQUCE010000188.1, read as the reverse complement.
TGACAGCTGACAGTTGACACTGGACACTGAACACTGAACACGAGAGACTAACATGCAATTGCCTTTAATTGATCTGATTGTTTTCCTCACCTACATGGCGGGGGTGGTTTTATTTGGCTGTTCGTTCTATTTCCGAACCAAGGGTGGCGACAGTGCCGGTCTGTTCACCTCAGGTGGCGGTCGCCTGCCGGCCTGGGCGGTTGGCATGTCGATCTTTGCAACCTACATCAGCAGCATCAGCTTTCTGGCGCTGCCGGGCAAGGCCTATGGTTCAAACTGGAATGCCTTTGTCTTCAGCCTCTCCATTCCGATTGCCGCGCTGATCGCAGTTAAGTTTTTTGTGCCGCTCTACCGCAGCCTCAACAGCGTCTCTGCCTACAGCTATCTGGAAACCCGTTTTGGTGCCTGGGCGCGTATCTATGCCTCACTCTGCTATCTGGTCAGTCAGATTGCCCGTATCGGGGCGGTCACCTATCTGCTGGCGCTGCCCATGAACGCCTTGCTGGGCTGGTCAATCCCCTCCATTATCCTGATTACCGGCGTTGCGGTGATTTTATACTCTATGATGGGCGGTATTCAAGCGGTGATCTGGACTGACGCTGTGCAGGGTATTGTGCTGATTGGCGGTGTTCTGCTCTGCCTTGCAGTGTTGGTTTTCGCAATGCCGGGCGGGATGCCGGAGATTGTTCGGATTGCCTCGGCCGAGAGCAAGTTAAGCCTTGGAAGTTTCAGTGTCAGCGATTGGTCAACGCAGACCTTCTGGGTCTGTTTGCTCTACGGAGTATTTATAAACCTTAATAATTTCGGGATTGACCAGAATTATATTCAACGTTATATGACTGCCCGTTCCATGAAGGATGCCATTCGCTCAACGCTCTTCGGCTCCTGCCTCTATGTTCCAGTTTCATTGCTCTTCTTCTGCATCGGCACAGTTCTTTTCTGCTATTACAGGGCGTCGCCGGAGCTGTTGCCAGCTGAGCTTGCGTCAGCGCCTGATAAGGTTTTCCCGCATTTTATAGTTAACGGACTTCCGACCGGCGTAACCGGAGTGCTGATTGCAGCTGTTTTTGCGGCAGGCATGAGCACCATCTCGACCAGCCTAAACAGCGGTGCCACGATCATGATGAGATCGG
>JAQUCE010000091.1 GCA_028686345.1 Kiritimatiellia bacterium | reverse complement strand
ATTCGGATTATCAGCCGGATTACACGCTCGTCGCCAATGCGATGCCGCAAAAACTTAATCATCCAGTCATGGTTGACTTTGTCGAAGAAGCTTCTGATGTCTGCTTCAGCAACCCAGCTCACCTTTTTCTGTTGAATTGTCCGCCCGAGATCATCCACGCATTTATGCGGGCTGCAATCCGGTCGGTATCCATAGCTACTATCTTCAAATACGGCCTCGTAAATCGGTTCCAGCGTCCGTTTAACCGCCAATTCAACAATCTTATCTTCAAAATTGCTGATACCAAGCGGTCTTCCTTTCGCACTTCCCGGCTTCGGAATATAGTCGCGTAGTTTTGGTTCCGGACGGTATCCCATCCGTTTCAAACGTGCCGCTAAATTCCGAAGATTTGCTTCAAGGTTTACTCCGTACTCTTGTTTTGTTACGCCATCCACGCCGGTTGCCTTTTTGGCTTTCAGCGCATCGTAGCAAGCTCTCAAGTTATCAACATCACATATGTGATGATAAAGAGTGGTGAAAACCAGCTCCTTTTCCTTGAGTGCCTTTTCTCCTATCCGTGTCAGGTCAGTTGCCATATCTGTTCGTTCCTTGCATAACGCTCATGTTTCTCCTTTCACAGACGATTAACCGTGGGGGGCTTCACTACACGGGGATTAGCCGTTTTTTCGCTAGACCATTGCGGTTCACCGCCCCCCATCGCTTGCAGCGCGGCCATTCACTGCCCTCTTTTAACATTGGTCAGTGTACTCGGGTACTTCCATTGCGGTTTATTCCCCAAGAGCCGTTACGCCACTCGCCTGGTTAATTGCCAATCGTTGTCCCACTCGATGCTGTCTTAGACCCCGGGGTGTCGGCTTACACTCGTCATTCTCGTGTTTACCGCTTGGCCTGCACTCAGGTGAAAGAGGTCGGCACAATCCCAAATTTCAATCTTTTCTCGGAGCTATGTGTCAGATTCAGGGCTACACCCTTCACCTCGTAGGACTCGTTTCCTTTCTTGTTCGGCTCTATGTCCGATTTAGTCTTTCCACTACCGGGCGGTTGACTAGACCTTACCCGGAGAGGCTTATTTAACTTCCGTTAAACTCCTCTTCGATTGGCAACCATTGCCAGGTTACCCTACCCTAAAACTAACCTATCGTACTCTCTGTAGTTGTCGCTCCGTGTAGTAGCCGCTCTAGGAGCAGCACTTATAACGATTTTTTTTTACTTCCATGTAGCGGTATGCTATTGTGTAATCATTACAGGCATATAGCCGCACAAAGGCAAATTCAGATCGTGAAAGAAAAGTATCGAACTTTTTAAAAACAACGCGAAGTAATGTTGAATGCATGAACCTGTGTTTCTTTACCAAGCTAGCGTTGCAGCAGTTTAGGGGTGATGTATGAGAAGAATGCAATTTGTTTTAGGGTTGATTCTTTGCGGGTGGAGCGCATGGGCTTCTCTGCCAGGCGATGTCAACGCCGACGGAAGCGTGGATGTGGCCGATCTGGATCGTGCCCGGAAAATAGCCTCCGGCGCACTGGCGTTTGAAGCTGCCGCGGATGTGAACGGAGACGCTGCCATTACGGAAATTGATCTCTGGCTCATTAAAGAGGCCGTGCTGGGCCGCCCAGTGCCGGAGCTGGTGGACAGCGCAACCATCGGCGTATCAGGCGGTGCCTTGTCGCACGGCGATATCACGGTGAGCTTTCCGCCGGGTTCAACGGGCCAGAACCACTTATCCCTCTTTCGCTGTCAGGAAGATGCGCTCGCCGACAAGCTGCCACTAAACAATGTCTATATGGTCTGCGGACTCTCCACCGATCTCGCCGGATTCACGATTCAGTATAAAAACTGCGGCAATAACATGGGATTGTGTGCGGGGGCGTTTATGCAACCGTATGATAAAGGGGAGATGAAGTGGTATTGGCAGGCCTTTCCTGAGTCCGGTTTTGTACGGAGCGGAACCGAGGTCAGCCGCGCTTTTCCGGCTTCCGGCACGAGCGACATTGCAATCACCCATTCTGTAAAATTCGCGATTGTGACTGTGGTTTCACCGCCGCCGCTTGCTCACCCGCAAGTTGTTTCAGCATCACCCCGGGGCGTGTTAACGACTTTAAGCGTTTCCGGTGAGAAATATGCAGGGTATAAGTACACTGGCTGGCGCAGCAATCTGTACCATGTCTACACAAAGCACTGGGGAACGATTTCCTATGCCGATTTAGAGTCGGTGTGCAATACACTGCACAACATCCATAATAAAATTGAAGCGTTGGGGTTCCCGCTCAGCACAACGCATGCCTCGAAGTTTCCACTGGAGGTCTATATCTGCCGGGATATGGAGGACGATGGCGGTTTTGTCTATCATCCTGCGCTCGGGAAATGGGTCGAAGTAAATGCAAAGCTGCTGACAATGTCCAACGAGTTGAAAGCCACACTGGGGCATGAGCTGATGCATTATGCGCTCGAAGCGTACCAGGGGAGTGACGGATTTGCCTTTGCCAACATTGAGGATTCAATCACGACCTGGTTCGAGGCTGTGGCTTCAGATAACCCGGATCACCGTTCAGGCAATTACTCTTCACGACCTGCCGCACCGCTGAAAAGTCTATTTGTTCCGATTACCCGCACGTGGCGCGGAAGCCGCGACTGGAGTGCCCAGGAGCAGCACGGCTATGGCACGTCGGCTTTTGTTGATTACTATTTTGATGATCACCATGCCTGGATTTATGAGTTGGCGCAGAAGGTGAGCGGAGGCCAGACCATCGAGCGGGCTTTGAACACTCTGTTCCAAGACAAATACGGTGTGCTTTACGATCTGGAACGGAAATATCTTGAGTTTGCCCGTGACTACCTGATGTCGGACGCGAAATGCTACAGCTCCACACTTAACCCTGATGCCATTTTTGCCAGCGACTCCACGACGGATCTTGCGGGGATGTACAAACTAATCGCCATCAAAGAGGCATCGAGCAAACTGTTGGAGGAGCAGGAGGTCAATCTGACCGTTCAAGACTATGGCTGCGGCGTGGTTCAGTTCAAAATCTTCAAACCTGAGCGGATTTTCGCCCCGCATACCAGGCTAAGGGTCACGGCACCGAAGTTTAGTAAATGCGTCGACCTGCTTATGCAGTGCAGAGGAGGCGATGGCGTCACCCGTTCTGAGATTGTCACCGGGAGCTATACACAGAATTCGGAGGGTGAAGATGAATGGAGCTGCGCAATTACCCTGCCGGATGATGTGATCTATGTTCTGATCTCCGCACTTGTCACGGTTGGAAACCACGGAAGCGTTACCGACTACACCGAGACGCATGATGTCGCCATGACCTATCAGTTCGAAGGCGACTGCTATATGCCCATGCAGGAGATGTTCGTCCGTTTTACGGAACTGAGCAGTCGAGATGCCTATTACGAGCGCCAGATTTTTTCCGATGCGATCATTCGCATGGTTGACCCGGCCACCGGGCTTGATGAATTCAATGTTCAGCGAACAACAATCAATTACCCTCAGGAAACTCTGAATTATACGATGAATGCTGGATTTTCCTCGCCCGTAGCAATGCGCCGGAGCCCAGACGCATTTCAGATTCGACTTTTTTCAAACACGAAGGTGCCTGAATTGCCGCCGTTCACAATTAACATCAGGCCCAGTGGCTACTCAGCTTGGACCAAGGAAGGTCAAACTCCGCTCCTCGCCGCAGATGGGACGCCTCAGTTGGAGTTGATGGTCTATTTTCGGCCACCCGCTGCAGTCGATCAGGTTATTCCCGGAAATCCAACGCACCGCATTCAGCATACCATCACCTCCGTGGGCGCAATGCGGCAAAGCGCTGATGGTCTCACCGGCGGCGTTCTGGTCGATATACCCAGTCAGGTCAGTGATTCCGACTGTCTGATCTATCTGATCGCATCCGAAGCGGACGGAACGCTGGGGCAGACGGCCTTTGTCATTAATATTTTACCTAAACAGACGGAGGGACAATAATGAAAAAATCAATTGTCATCTTTCTTGCGGCCTTGCTGCTACACCCCATTCATGCTCAGGCTGCGGAGAAGTTTGAGACCGGCCTGATTCTTCCCTCTGAGGCGGAGATTTCCGCCTTCGAAGATAAATACGCCATGCCCCCAATGGCTCTGGCAACACCGCTCCCAGCCCGCGTAATCAACAGCACCTACCTGCCGCCCGTGGCAGCCGGGAGCCAGGGGCAGCTGGGCATTTGCGGATCGATCTGCATCACCTATTTTACGGCAACCCACCAGTTGGCCAAAGCGCGGGGCTGGAGCGCTCCGGGACACAACGGGGATTGGAGCAAGGTCACCAGTCCGGCCTGGGGAGTCTGGGCCTACCGCCATAATACAAGAGGCAATCTGCCCTGGGGTGCCAACCCCTTCCAGACGATTGAGGAGATCATCCGTTCCGGTATCCGCAGCTGGGAAGACTTTCCGTACACAGGGGCATCGCTTGATGTGAGCTATGTGCCGGATTTCAACGAGCGTGCCATTGCCCTGAGTTGGCGCGCGAAAACCGCTGTTTCGATCGGCAATATCCATACCGCCTCCGGTATCCGCAGCCTTAAGTATTTTTTGGCGCAGGGCAATATCGCGGCCACATCCACCGCCTATGTTGACACACTACGCGATTACAGCGGCCCGAATGTGCAGGCCAACGGCGTGGTGGTTGCAACCGGCGATGCCGAGATCCCAGGTCACGCGCTGACGATCATTGGCTATGACGATAACATCTCTTACACCGACCCTAAAACCGGCGCCGCCAAACAGGGCGCGTACCTGCTGGTCAACTCCTGGGGAGCCGGCTGGGGCTACTCTGTGCCCGAAGTGGGAAGCCGCGGCTTACTATGGGTTCCATATGAACTGAACTTCCTCGCCGGCGCATACAGCCTGAACTTCCCGGCGGAAGATACTGAGCCGGAGCTGTACGCTAAATATGCGGTGGTAGACGCTGACGGCAACTGGACATCATCGGTCATTCCCAATGCGCGCTGGTATGACATTTGTGATATTGAGGCGCCGAACTCCTCTGAAAAGTCGCTGGATTCCCCGGTTGTTAACGGTTACGCGCAGGCAACCAACCGCTATGTGCGCGCCATCGACGCGGGCGATCTGTTTAACCGGGATTTTCCGGCGCTTACTTTTTCGCTCATGTCAGGTGCCACGGCTGAGGCACCGGAGGGCGAAATTGAATTTTCACTGTACAATCTTCCCGACGACCAATCGCCAGCCCTGATCGAAAAGAACATCCCTGTCTGGGGCTATTTCCCACACCGACGCAAGGTCACCATCAGCCCGTTGGAAGAGCAGGCGTTCACTCCGAAGTTTATTTTGAAATACGGCGGCGTGGCCGCTGCTGATCTTAATAATGATGGAGCCGAGGAGTTTGTTGCAGGCTACCTGGAGGGAACCTCGCAGGGCGGGGTAAACGCAGGCGAGACTCGGTTTGTAATTGCGCGCAATGACGGTTCAGGAAACTACACCTTTGAATCGCTGCCCGGAGACGGCGAACACTGCGGCCAGCCCCTGCTGGTTGATCTGGATAACGACGGCGACCTCGATCTGGTTCATTCCTCTTCTGTACGGAGCGATATTCTGCTTAACGATGGCAACGGCAACTTCACCCTCTCAGGCACGACACTTCCCGCCGGCGGTATGGGCGGCGGTGTGGCGGTCGCTGATTTCAACGGCGACGGCCGCCCCGATCTCTTGCTGGCCAATATGGATGAAGGTCTGCTTCTGATGCGCCAGCTGCCGGATGGGAGTTTTGAAAAACGTGCGTTGGGACGTTTTACTCCCAACCCCAGTGTTGCGCTCGGCGTTGATACTACCTGTGTGGCCACCGGCGATATAAACGGCGATGGCCTGCCTGACTTTGTCTTTTGGGAAAAAACGCGCGATGGATATACCCCTGAAAAGTTGGTGGTCGGAATCAATCAGGGGAACTTTGAATTCAGCTACCGCATCCTGCCGACCCCGGACAGGCTGCAATCCGTTGCCTTCACACTTGGCGATTTTGACCAGGACGGCTGTGACGACCTGGCCTGGTCCGGCAGCGGTTATGCAACCGGGAGTAACAGCCGCTCATCCCATTGCGGTGTGTTCCGGGGTTCAGTCGATGGCTGGATGAGCGCTGTGCCCATCGCACCTGACGTGGAACCTATCTGCGGCGGCGGTATTGCCTGGGTTGATCTCAATGGCGACGGCGTGCTGGATCTGATCGTGACAGGGCGGGAGAGCGACTCCTCACTTGCCTCCCCGACGCTTGAAAATGCGGAGCGGGGTTTTTACCGTAACCACTTCTATCTGCTTCACTACGACAACGGATACTTTGTCGAAAGCGGCTTTAATCTGACCGGTGTCACTGGTTTCCATCGCGGCGGACTGCTACTTCCAATCGACATTGACGGCGATGGCGACCTTGACCTTCTCAGTGCCGGTTACCGCGGGCCGGTCAGCTCGACAGGATCGTCAACAATCAATGAAGCACTCTACTTCACCGCGCTCTACGAAAACAAATTCAACTCCTTCGCGCTCAGCGGCATGGCCAATACAGCGCCGAGCGCGCCAACTGTATTCAGCGCCACCCCTGCTGCAAATCAGGTGCTGTTCGCATGGAGCGGCGCAACCGATGCAGAAACCGCGGCCAACGGGCTGCGCTACCAGCTGCAGGTCGGCAGATCATCCGGCAACTACCACCTGATGAGCGGCTCCCTTGACCCGCAAAACCGCGGACTTCTCCTGAAAAATACAGCTGTGCTCAAAGATGTGGCTGCCGGAACGCTCTTCTGGCGCGTTCGCACCATTGATAGTGCTATGACCCTCTCTCCATGGAGTACGGAGCAGACGGTCAGCGTGCCAAACGCCTTGGCAAAGTCGCGGGTACGCATTGCGGCTGCGGCAGGCGGTGTCAGCATACCGGCAGCTGGTGAACATCTGGTGGGTTTCGGCGCATCGGTGCAGCTCGCGGCCCAACCTGCGGCGGGGTGGCAGTTTGACCGCTGGCTGGTGAACGGCGCTCCTGTCAGCGTCAACCCCTATGCTCTGAGTCCATCCGCATCCTGGTTGGATGTTGTGCCGCAGTTCAGCGAAAAGCCCGGCTCCGCCCCTGATGTCGGCGAATGGAGTCGGCAGGTTGTTACCTCCACCCATCCCTGGTACAGATTCGGGTTCACCGATTACGCGGCAGTTACGCTCAATGGTCATCTCTACTGTTTCCCTGGATACGGGAGCAGCCAGAAGACCTGGCGCAAGGCAGCCGGCGGCTCCTGGACATACAATAATTTTATGGGGCAGGATGGGTTCACCCTGCCGTATGCCGATGCTATTGCCTGGAACAATAAAATTTGGCTGGTGAGCGAAGCAACTGTTTATGTTGCTACCCAGGCAGGCAACGGCTCACTGACCTGGAGCACAAAAACCGCTGCCGCGCCCTGGGGGAGCGTGAATATGGAGCTGGCTGTGTTTAGCGGCAAGCTGTGGGCCATCAATAGCTATAGCTCCGGCAGCGCCGGTTCGGTGTGGAGTTCAACCGATGGTGTCACCTGGGTGCAGCAGACCATTGCACCGTGGGCCGACCGTCCCTATAAGCGACTGGTGGTGGCAGGCGATACCATGCTGGCGATCCTCTCTACTTCATCGCGGGGAACGAGTCCAGGTGAGGTCTGGGGCACGACTGACGGCGTTAACTGGACACAGAGCTGTGCAGCGACTCCCTGGGAGCACGATGGTTCGTCGTGGGACTCCGAGTGCTTTATCTCCGCGGCCTGGTTTGACAATGCCCTGCATGTGGTCGGCGCGCCGAACAATCATTTCATCTCGACCGATGGCGGGACCAGCTGGAGCAAGGTGCATCCGTTAGGCACGGAATCCTCCCATTTTACTACCGATTCTGCGTATGGCTGCGAACTGGTCATCTTTGACAGTAAGCTTTATTTAATTGGATATGAAGAAGATCCTTCTGATATGATGAAGAGCATCATCTGGCGGCTGGCACCCTCGCCAGGCGGCACAACGACATATACCTTCAATATCTCTGTGAACGGAGAGGGCGGCAGTACGCTTCCCCCTGCTGGCGTCTGGTTTGATGAGGCCGGCACCTATCCTGTTGCGGCCCGCCCTGAACCGGGGTATGAGTTTGTTGGCTGGAGCGGTCCGGTTGGCAATCCAGCGGCAGCATCAACCAGTGTGCAGCTCAATGCCAATGTCGTTGTTGCTGCCACCTTCCAAAAGATGGGTGACAACCTGGCCACGCCGGGGTTTATTCCGCTGGCCGTCTCCGTGTCACCGGATGGTAGCGGGCGCGTTGGACAATCAGGCAATCCCAATCTGACTGCAACCGGGGTGCTGGCAGACGGCTCCACCAAGGTCGTTGCCATTGCATCGCCAGGGTGGAAATTTTCACACTGGATCGGAAGCAAGGCGGCTGAAATGCTCTCGCCAACTACGGCTGTGATACCAGCCGGGGCGGCATCGGTTGAATTGACCGCCTGCTTTCGCCCGCTGAGCACATCAACCGTGCTCGCTCGCGGCAACACTAGCGGGTTTAGAGATGCGTCTGGACGTCAGTGGCTGTGGGGAGCCAATTGCTTTAACCTCCCCGACTCCATGTGGAACAGCCCGGATGGCGGGCTCTCGCCCTTTGCCTTCAATCAGGTCAGTTTTTATGAAGGGGTGACACCCGAATTTGCGCTCGGGGCTGATGGCAGCCTTCGGCACTCGGGCAGCCTTCGTTTCCTGGAACATCGTTTCATCCAGACCGCTTCAGCGGGGAGCGGCGACTGGCTCTATACGCTGGCGATCGACAGTGCGGGAGATGTATGGAGTTGGGGCAACAACGCCTATGGCCAGCTCGGCGACAGCACGCTAGCCGACCGCACGGCACCGGTGCGTGTGCTGCTGCCAGAGAGTGAGAGCTTTGTCCAGGTTTGCGCTGGCGAAACATTTGGCATGGCCCTCTCTCTTTCCGGCAAGGTGTATGTGTGGGGAGCCAACAGCAGCGGTCAGACAGGAGCGTCGGGGCTGTTGAATCTTGTGCCGCTTAAAATGACGGGGCTGCCGGTTGTGCAGCAGATTGCCGCCGGCATCCACCATGGGCTGGCACTAGCTGCCGATGGCCTGGTTTACGGGTGGGGAGCAAACACCTACGGCCAGTCATCCGGGCGGCGGGGCGACGATTTAAACACACCGACAGCGGTGGAAAATCTCTCTGTTAATATGCGGAGTCAGCTGGTCTCCATACAGATGGCGGACCTCTACGGCAATCCGCTGTGGGACGGCGGCGGTAGCATAGTGCCGAGCGGGCAGCACTTCATACGTGAATATGCTGAGTTTTTTATCGAGGCAAAGGATGGTGAACGCTACTGCTTTGACCAGTGGGAAGGGCCGGTACTGGCCCCTGAGCTGTTGTCAACAACCGCCAAGGCCATCGCCAACACTGAAGTCAAAGCAATGTTTGCCTTGAAGGCCGAGACAGTTTCTAAGTTGAATCTGGCGATGAACCATGCCGAAGCGGCGATGATCTCTCCCATGCTCGGAACCACCGTTTATGTTCAGGGCGAGCTCGTCGAACTCATAACCCGGCCCTATGCGGGCTGGCAGTTTGATCACTGGATCATTGACAATCAAACAGTGTCAAATGCAGCGGTTCAATTGACAATGAACCGGGATGTCACGGCAAAAGCCTTTTACTCAAAGCAGGAGTTTCGGACTACACCGGTTCCCGGCCTGCTAAACTCATGGGGGCAGCCCGCGAACTATGACTTTTATAGTCGCTCGATTGTGAATCCTAATTACACGGGGCCGCTGTTTGTGGATGCAACGCTGGCATCTTTCCGTGGGTACACCAAGCTGTATCTTGGCGCCGACGGAACAATCTGGTATGTCAGCAGTGTGCCGGATGCGATGGAGCGCGTCCCCGGTGAAACCGTCGACATTCCGTATTTCAATGGTGTTGAGCAGATCGTAGCCAGCTATGGCGGGTTTATGCTGGCCGTGCGCTTTGATGGCACGATCTGGGTCTGGGGCAATGTGCCCGGCTATGCCGATATCGTTGAGCGACCAGTTCAGGCAGTTGGGTTCGATGCGTCCGACTACCGGCAGATCATCGCCGTGGGCGGCACCCTGTACTTGCTTCACCACAATGGCACTGTTTTCAGTTGGGGAACCGACTCAGGGTTGACGGGCACTGGCGTGCAGCATCCGACCCCGGCACCGGTCTCAGGGATCTCCGGCGTTGTGCAACTTGCCGGAAATAATTTTTGTGTTTCAGCTCTGAAAGGCGATGGGAGCGTCTGGGGCTGGGGCGATAATTATTACGAGCTGCTGGGTCTCTCCTGGAACACACTGAATTCCAGTTCGACCCCTGTGCAAGTCACCGGCCTCGCCAATATTACAACACTCTTTCCCGGCGGCTTTGCTCGCGACAGCCAGGGTCGTATCTGGGTGTGGGGGCGTGATTCCGGCGGTAAAAAGGGCTTGGGAACAGCCTACATTAACAAAAGTATTTTGCCTCCCATGTTACACCCCTCCTTCCCGAGTCAGGCCGTCAATGTGACCCTTGTTGAATACACCGCTGTTCTATGTGAAGACGGCTCAATCTGGCGTGCAGGTAATCGCTGGGTCTCGGGTTTTACAAGCGTGGATACTGAGTACCAAATTGTCGATAAACTTGAACAGCCGCTGGCCTATCGGCAACTCATCATAGACGTTGATCCCATGGCTGCGGGTTGGATCAGCCACTTGCCGGGTGCGCACCGATGTATGGACAACGAACGGGTGATGCTGTGGGCAAACCCGCCGCTGACTGTTCAGTGTGACGGCTGGCTGATCGATGGTCAGCTGGTGAGCAGCAGCACTCTCACTCTGACGCTTGACCGCGACCGCACTGCTGAGCCGCTGTTCTCGCTGCGATCCAAAGCTGAACTGCCCGCACCGCAACTGCGCATTGGCTGTGCTGTTGTTGATCAAAATAAAGCGGGGCAGGTGGTACAGATGCCGATTACGCTTAGCAATCAGGACTACATTTCACCCGAGGCGCTGCAGTTCACAGTTCAGGTGCCCGGCCTCCTTCCAAAACCAGAGTTAACACTCGCCAATGAGTTGAGCGGTCAGGTGGATGTCATCACTGAAACCGAAGTGGTCGGCACAAATAATAGCTGGCACGTGAAGGTGCTGATGTCGGGAACCAATAACCTCTTCTCAGTCACCAACATGACGCTGGCTACACTTAACTTCAATATGCAGGGTGTGGCGGCCGGCGACTATCCCGTCACCATTCTGAATGCAGCTCCGGTTATGCTGCCTGTTGCCGCTGAAGATGACGGTGCAATTTCCGTTCCGTTGAATAGAGTCGATGGCATGCTTCAGCTTAAGGCCAGCGAGCGTTGTGCTGTTAAACTGCATCTCACACCAAATCCGACAGAGGACAGCACCTTGACGGATGCTGAAATGGCGACGCTTGCTGGCTGGAATTCGTTGCGGCAGGATATGAGTCGATACGCAGAGGTCTGGCTCCAATGCGGTGCCAATGAAGATCTCTGGGCTCTCTCGTACAATCTCTCCGTCTCGGGCAGTGCCTCCTTTACAACCAGCCAGCAGTATTTTATCAATGAAGATGATCTGAATGTTATGGTCTCGCCGGACAAGCACACCTTAACCAACATGGGCGGCCCCATCTCCGATGAAAAAATTATCACGCATAACGACTTTACCGCGAACCCCTATAAGCCGGGGCAGTGGATGCTGATTGCCCGTTTGCCGCTGGGAGGAAGCGGCGGTGAAAGCACGATCGCCATGACCGATATAAACGTCGAGCTCTTCGAGGAGAGCGGGATTAAAAACTTCGTTCTGCAGGATCAGAGCCACAACCTGACCGTTGCTCCGAATGCGGCACCCTCCTCCGCGGATATTTCGATCGCCACCACCAGTGCTGAATTTGTGCGAATTCAACCTGAGATTAACGACCTTAATCCCCAGGATATAGGGCGCATTGCTCTGATGATTAAACGTCACCCCGCTGCTGGACGTGTTATTATCAATCCCCAAAACCGCTACGGATTCATCTATCACCCCCCTGAAAACAAGGTCTTTACCGGAACCGTTTCCTTCCAGTTTGCGCTGACCGACGGAACCGCTGTTTCCGACACCTACACAGTCGAAATTATCGTGAACAACCCGCCACGCTTTGTCGGGATTCCGGATGTGATCCACTGTGGTTCAGATACCAACCTATCTGTAAGTGTTCAGGTCAGCGATGTTGACACACCCGCCGCTCAGCTCGCCTTTGCACTGACTAATGCTCCGTCCTGGCTGACGATCATTAACAACGGTGACGGCACCGCTGTTATCAGCGGTTCGGTTCCCCCGACGCGCGACACCTGGCAGGTGTTCGCAGTTCAAGTATTTGACCCACTGAGCCTGGCTACCTCGCAGGCGACCATGCTGCTGACCTTTGATCCGGCAGTGGGCGGCGTGCTGCTCACCGTTATCAACGGTACAGGCGGCGGCCTTTTTGAAGAGGGCGCGGTGCTGCAGCTATCCGCCCGCACCCCGAACCCAGGGGAACGATTTGCCGGATGGGAAGGCGACATCCAGTTCCTCAATGATGCGCAAAGCCTGACGCCGACCGTTACCTTACCAGAGCACGACATCACGCTCACAGCCCTCTTTAGCCCAACATCCACCTCCAGCGGATTCTCCGAGTGGGTCAAGTTACACAATCTAGGCAGCGGGCAGGATGGCCCCTCTGACACTCCGGCTGCGGATGGAGTCAGCAACCTTGAAAAATATGCCCTCGGCCTGATTCCTGGTCAGGCATATAATCCCGGAAGCCTGTATTCAATGCGGATTGACTCTGCCAGACAGCGCATGATCCTGCGCTACGAAGCATCAAAACAGGCAACAGATGTGCAGATCACGCCAATCTGGAGCCCATCGCTGACCGATCCGCAGTGGCGCACAACCTCGATTGAGGTCACCCGTGTGGGGGAAACAGGCACGCACGAGATCTGGGAGGCATCCCTGTCCATGGCCGGCAAGTCAGGCTTTATGCGGCTGTTGTTTAAGCTGAAGCCTGCGGGTGCCATCACGTTTACGGAGTGGGTCAACTGGCACAGCCTGAGCAGCGGGCAGAATGGTCCCTCTGACACTCCGGCAGCGGATGGAGTCAGCAACCTTGAAAAATATGCCCTCGGCCTGATTCCTGGTCAGGCATATAATCCCGGAAGCCTGTTTGCCATGCGGATTGACTCAGCCAAACAAAGCATCGTCCTACGCTACGAAGCATCAAAACAGGCGACAGATGTGCAGATCACGCCGATCTGGAGCCCATCGCTGACCGATCCGCAGTGGCGCACAACCTCGATTGAGGTCACCCGTGTGGGAGAAACAGGCACGCATGAGATCTGGGAGGCATCGCTCCCGCTGTCAACGGCTTCCCAGCTATTTCTACGATTACGATTCACCACTCTTTGAGGCGGAAAACCAGCGACGTAGCCGCTACTCAAACCAGAGACAAAGTCACGCTTCAAACCATGACGTTAGAATTCCCCTTCATTGGTACGGTTCAGGACGACCTCCATATCGTACTTTCCCCGCACTCTCACACAAAATGCGAATCGATGCTCCTGCTGCTCCTCCTCAATGAAACGCGCGTACTTCTTCTTTGCTTTGGCCAAGACGTACCCGGAGTAGATGGCCTCATCAGGGAACGAGGCCGTGGGAGCATAGTTATATCTGAGTGTCCACGCCTCATCACCGAACACGAAGCAGTGCCGATAGAGCTGTTCGCTGAGTAGTTCGTCCAGAACGGCTCCAACTTTACTCCGGATATTCATCTGCACGAAATCCTTGTACATCTTTTCAGTCATCATGTCTCCATTCTAACAATATTATAAACCGGCCTTCAAGTATAATGGTCCTTGCACGAAAAAATAAGTAAGTTTGCCCTCATCAATCATCATTCGCCGACCGCGTCCGCCGGAGACACATAGTGCGAAGGCGGAAGGCAAACGAGTCTCTCTGGTAAGGACTTATCATTCGCCAGGGTGGTGTCTTCTTCTTCATGGTTCACCTATTAGTTGCCGTCTTGCCCGGCATACGTCAGAACTCACCGATTTGCCAAAGTGCGATTCGGTAGCCACTTGTTCGCTTAATCATACAATTTCTAAACGGAGCTGTTTTCCCAACGCCTTGGCAAAATTCTCAAGTGTCTACAACTTGATATCCTCCTTAGATAGTCTTCTTACGTCCTTCAGCAATTACAATGGCTTGCTGGGGTACCTTCTGCGTTTTCTTTCCTTAACTGGACATTGGATAATCAACAGGCAAGCCTACCGCACGCTGAAGCGCAAAAAACCGAATTCATAAAGAAGTCAAGAAGGTCTGCTAAAGAACAATACGTGAGACTGAGTGTGATGCTCTAACCTTTGTAGAAGTCATCAAGTTTTTTGAATCTTCTTTCGTGTACCTCACATTCATGTTTGCGCTCCTCTGAAGACATCAGTTCAAATCTTTCTCTGACTTGATACGCTCTAGAACCTGTTGCCCCTGGGCTGTGAGGCGATATTTTTGCAAACGGCTAGTCGGTTTGTCAGGGATAGTGTATTCCAGTAATCCCGATTCCCGAAGGATCGGCAGTACATTACGAACATTACCACTCAAAGTCTTGTGTCCGAGTGCGATAGCAATTTCCGACGATGAAAGAGGATGTCTGGCGCAAGCCTGTAAAACACGCAAATCGACTTGTGCCTCGACTTGTGTGGTAGGCTGGCTTCCTGACGGGATCTTTTTCTCACCGGTCGAAATATAATGTGGCTCTTTCAGATAGACGGTGAAACGAAAGCGCAGGGCAATTTCTTCAATTTTCGGTTCAAGCAAAGCGAGTTCGCTGGCTTCGCTAAAGATCCGTCGCACACCGGTGCCCCATTGTTCGATGAGATTTAGTTCCTTGAAAACGCGGGCGATGAGCCAACCCTACAGTTTCAACCAGGATGAAGCTTACCAGTCGCGAGCAAGCCTTGCCGTTCGTGTAGTAGCCGCTCTACTTGTCGGGCATAGTTCCGCCATGCCACGGCGTAGCCCCGCTTGCGGATGAAGCCGGGTTGCGGGACGACGCCTGTAGAGCGGCATTGGTTGACGATGATGTGCGACTAGTGACACGTCACTAAAAAAAGTCGAAGTTATAGGCAAGCCAACCGCGCGGCTGCGCCGCGAAAAAACGATGGGGTAACTCGACAAAATGGGCAGGTTATGGGCAACGTGGGAGGGGCATCCTGCCCCTCGGCAGCCTCAGAGGGGCTGGAAGCCCCTCCCACGTTAGATAGTGAAATCAGTGTATGTCCCTAAGTCGTCTCCTAAGTCGTCACTGCAGTGCGTGCCGTAGGGACGCGCCAGCCGAGTGACTGGTAGGCCGAAGCTGTAGGGCGCGGGCCGGGAACGCGCCGGCGGTTGAAAATGTGATGCTTCGCGAGTCGGAGCGCTTGACGATTGGCCATAAAAGCACCACCCCGGCTGTCACGGCCCGCGGCTACAATGCTGCGCAGGACGTAGGTCCGATTTCCAATCGGACATGTCCGGTTGGAAACCGGACCTACAGACGTTCATCGCCGCTATCGTCAACCGGAGGCCTGGCCTCCCTGGAAAAGGATTGCGAATAAGATTGTGATTAGAATGTGCATCCCTCCTGATCACAGTCTTAATCATAATCCTAATCAAACAGTGGCGATCAGGGATGGGCGAAAGAGATGAGGATTGGGATGAGGATTAAGACAAGGATGTGCCCCATCCTAATCACAATCCTAATCATAATTTTAATCAGGGAAATCAGTGCCTGTCCATAAGCGTTCTGATTGGAGGTTGGCGACAAACTCAATTTTCTATTACGTGATGATGGAGTGCTTGAGTTAGTTCCAATCAAACAACCAGCATCGCGTCTGAAAGGCATGCTCACACCTCCGAAAAAAGCTGTTTGCTCTCAACTGACCGCAACTTATTCGAAATTGATTGCAATATCGTCATTTTCTGCGATGCAACGTATGTGGCAAGCATCACTCTTTGATTGAGCTGCAAGCAAACCGGCTAGCGGCATCTCGATATAACGCTGGATAACCCTGTTTAATTCTCGTGCCCCAAACTCGACATTGAACCCTTCCGTACATAAGAATTCAATCACTTTTTTATCGTATGTCAACATAACATTGTGCTTCTCTTTTAAAGACAAGGCCAGCATCTCCATCCGCTTTTCAGCGATCTGCTCAACCACTTTAATCTCGAGCTGCTCAAAAACAATAACTTCGTCAAACCTGTTGATCATCTCCGGCCTGAAATATTTTTTCAAACCGTCATTTTCTCTTGCAGAACGTGCTGAGCCATCGGGCGTATTTGCTGCGTTGAATCCCAACGGCTTGCGCTTGGCCGACGGCTCCACCCCAAGATTGGATGTCATGATAAAAATAGCATTTTTTGCATCAACGCACCGTCCTTTGGCATCTGTTACGCGTCCATCGTCAAATACTTGGAGAAACAGATCGGCCACTTGAGGATGCGCCTTTTCAATCTCATCTAAAAGCACAATGGAGTACGGCGCTCTCCGCAAAGCCCCGGTCAGCTGCCCCTCTTCATCGTGTCCGATATAACCTGGCGGTGAGCCGATCAAACGTGCCACATTGTGCTTTTCCATGTACTCCGACATGTCAAGCCGGATCATGGACTTTTCAGAACCAAAGAGCGCATCCGCGAGAGCCCGCGCCAGCTCGGTCTTACCAACCCCGGAAGGCCCCATGAAGAGGAATACTCCCAGCGGTCCCCGACGATCAAGCAATGCAGCCTGAGCCAACATAAGCCGATCACACACACTCTTGATTG
Organism: Kiritimatiellia bacterium; assembly: GCA_028686345.1. Taxonomy (GTDB): domain Bacteria; phylum Verrucomicrobiota; class Kiritimatiellia; order RFP12; family UBA1067; genus M55B167. The sequence continues at coordinate 5,031 of JAQUCE010000091.1, read as the reverse complement.
CAACATCCTGCCCAATCACGCGCAGTGCAAGACGATGGCTTAGCCCCTCCATCCTGGAGTTAGAGTCTCTTCGCAACTCATTCGCGATCAGCTCTACAGGTATCCCCGTTTTCTCGGACAAGACAGCTGCCACATTTTTTTTGGATACAAGACCACACTCTAAATTCGACTTGTCTCCTTGAATACTCAGACCGGGAATACAGAGCTGAGCGCAGGCTCGGTCAATCAAATCAATCGCTTTATCAGGCAACCGATGATCTGCATCAAAACGTATTGAAAGATCGACGGCCGCCTCCATCGCGGCACCCGCAATTGTAACCCCATGATGTTTTTCGAATCTATCTCGCAAGCCCTCAAGAATCTGAAGCGTCTCATCACGACTTGGTTCAGGAACAACGATTTTCTCGAACCTCCGTGCCAATGCCGGGTCTTTCTCGATATGCTTGCGATACTCATCCAGCGTTGTCGCCCCAATACATGCAATTTCCCCGCGTGCGAGGACTGGCTTCAGTAGATTAGCGGCGTCCATGCCACCTTGACGGTCACCTGCTCCAACCAGCATGTGGATCTCATCTATGAAAACAATTAGATCCGGCATTGCCTTAATCTCTTCCAGCAATCCTTTCATGCGCTCTTCAAACTCACCCCGGTACTTGGTCCCTGCCACCAATGCCCCGACACTCAATTCTATCAGGCGCTTTCCATTGAGTACTTTGCCATCCTTACCCTGTGCGATCCTTTGGGCAAGCGCCTCCACAATCGCAGTCTTGCCAACCCCCGGCTCACCGATCAGCAGCGGATTATTCTTCTTACTTCGCGCCAGGGTCTGGATCACCTGCAGGATCTCTTTACGGCGCCCTATCACAGGCGGCAAGCTGCCCGCCTGCGCCTCAGCGGTTAGATCCCGTCCAAACCTTTCGAGCAGCGACTCTGATTGCGCAACTTCCGGGTCATCCGCCTTGGCCGCTGGCACCTTGGGTTTGTCACGCCCGCGCTGACCGACAAATGCCCTCATCTTGGCTAAGTCAACACCCTCATCACGCAGCACGGAGCATACAAGCGAGGCATCATCAGCAATCAAGGCAACGAACAGCGACCGGGCGGTCACGGAAGATTCTTTCAGCGTAACCGCGATATTCTCGGCATCGCGAAAGACCTTTTTAGTCAGCTCAGCACGATGAATCACGCCCTCTCGCTCGGACACCCATTCAAACACGCCTTTGCCAAGTTTCCCCCTGACAGCCCGCCGCAGTTTGGCAGGGCTTATGCCCGCATCTTCAACCGCGTCAGGCCCCGATCGCAACTCAGCGGCAAGCGCCTCGACATCCACACCCCGCCCACGCAGCTCTTCCAGCGCTTGATTGCCTGTGAAATCCTTTCCCCGCATGGCCGCCTCAAACAGATGTTCCGGCTCGATCTTCTCGTGATGTGACGCAATTGCTTCCTTGACTGCCATGCTCCACAACACATTTACTGCCAATGACAATTTCATGATTTGCCTCCCTCACTCATAACCCCAAATTCCACACCACAGCCGTCACATTATCCGGCGCACCGTACTCTACCGCCAGGCTCACCAACTTACGGCAAGCATCCTCCGGTCGGGCCTGCTCCAACAACGTTGCAGCAATCTCGTCATTTTTGACAACACCCCACAAGCCATCTGTACAGAGCAACAGCCTGTCCCCATCTTTGATTCCTAATGTTTGCAGCCCGCAATACACATCCCCCGGCATTCCCACAAACCGCGTCAGCTGCCCGCGTGCCGGATGCTTCTCAGCCTCTTCTTCCGTGATCTCGCCGTTACGCACCAGCAGCACCACAATCGAATGATCCGCAGTCAACTTTCGCAAGCTGCCGCCCCGTAACAGATACGCCCGGCTATCGCCCTGATGAGCTAAATGGAGAACCTCGCCGCATTGCCATGCCGCAACCATTGTCGTGCCCATGCCCTTGCGTTTTGGATCATCCGCACTCACCCGCAGAATCTCCCGGCTGACCGCCAAAACCGTTTCGCGCAATAACCGCCGCGCAGAGCGCCGTTTAGGAACCACACCAGTCACTCCCTTCCGCAAAAACTCCGGCAAGCACTCTGTAACCATCTGCGCCGCCTCTGCGCCAGCAGGTCTACCACCCATGCCATCGGCAACCACAACAAGCCGGAGCAACTCATCAGCCATCCACGCATCCTGGTTATCGGCCCGGATACACCCCCTGTCGCTAATCCCGGCGACATCAAGGGGAGTTGCAAATACACTCTGTTGCTGCGTTACGTTCACAGGGTGATATTCCTCATTGCATCCAGCATCTCCTGAGCACTCTGATAACGATCTTTCGGCATCGACTGGATCGCTCGGTCGATCACCTCTGCAAGCGCAATCGGGATCTGCGGATCGCGTTTGCGGATTGGAATAATCTCCCCTCGCAAGACCACCTCCATCGGGTCGGCACCACGCGAAAAATCCCGTGGCAATTTACCTGTCAGCAGATTATACGCAGTCGCCCCGAAGCTCCAGACATCCGTCACAGGTTTAACATACTTAAAATTCGTGATCTGCTCTTTGGGCATGAATACCGGCGTGCCCGCAAAGGCACCAGTCACCGTCATGCCGCTGAAACCCGCCTTGTCAAAGTTTTTAGCCAGTCCGAGATCGGAGATCTTGGATACTGGACTTTCAGGTTTTCCTGTCAGTAAAATATTCGCGGGTTTCAGGTCGCGATGTACAATCCCCTGCGAGTGAGCATAAGCCAACCCTTCCAGAGCCTGCCGAAGGATAGGCAAAGCAGCTTTAGCGGAGAGCTTGCCTCCATGCGCAGCCATATAATCGGATAAACTCCCACCGGGACAGTACTCCATTACGAAATAAAACGCGCCCCCCGCCGAACCCGACGCGATTAACGACACAATGTTATCGTGTCTGAGCGCCTCAAGCAGCTTCACCTCCTGTGTAAATTTGAGCCGTGAAGGTTCATCCACCGCCACCCTTGAAAGCATAACCTTGATTGCAACAAGATGGCCATCCACTTCACGCTCAGCCAGATAAACCGCGCCAAAGCCGCCAATGCCCAACCGCCTGCCGATCCTGTAGCCAGCCACCGCAGGTTTGTCGCCTTTCGCTTTCGGTGTGCCACCTGCCTTTGCCGCCTCCTCCTTGGCCAGCAGCTCCAGCAACGCCGCCGCTGGATCAATCTGAATGCTCTGGCGACACGCAAGGCAGATGTACGCACCACCTCTGCGTCCGCCAGCCTCATCCCCGACATCCTTGCCGCAGCGCGAGCAGCACAACGGACCTTTGGCAGCCGCTGCGATAATCTTGACAGCCAGTTTTGTCTGCCCAACCGCAAGCGTATCTCCATCCTTCAGATCCACCTCGGCATACTTCCGCTGCTGGCCCTGCTCCGGTGTCTCACCCTTCTCACGGCTCCCGATCTTCTTTCCGTTTACATGCGTTCCATTCAGGCTCCCGAAATCCTTGATCCGAGCATCCGGCGGATTCACCTCCACAATGAAATGCCGCCGCGAAACCTGCCCGTCATCCCACAGACAACAGTGGCACTCCGCAGCCCGTCCGAATATGAACGTATCATGCTCGATAAAGTCGAACGCTTTACCTTTCATCGGCCCTGAGGTCACTTTGATGCTGACTGTGTTGCTCATAAATCCTCCTTTTTACCCTCGAAACAAAAACGTAACTTCTCAACAACCCGCCAGAGACAAAGACACACTAAAGAGTGAACAACAAACGTGTATTGGCATTGTATTTGTTTGTTGTTCAGGCTTTAGCCTGTTCCGCAGAGGTTATTGAGAAGTTACATAAAAAATGCTACAGCACTACTTTCATTCTACATCAAAGTGCAATCGTCTGTCTTATGCCTGATAATCACCATAACCCCTTTTGGATAAGTCAAAAAGCAAACGCCAGTCGTGTTACAATACACCGCCGAGATTCGCCTGCGCCCATCTCATAACATTTTGCAAGTCCGCACGTCCCGTACGTTCGCTCTCAGCGCATACCCCGGCGAAGGCAGCTTGCGCACGTTGGCAGTCGGCAAAAGAAAGGGACCCCATGCCGTGTAAAATCACGGCGCGGTAGAGTTCGTTCTTCCTCATATCACCGAATAGGTCGCTGCGCCCTTCCTGCTCCACCAGCCGCCGAAGAATCGTAATGCTTTGATCGTACAGCGCCACCGCCCCGCGATGGTCGCCTAGAGAGTTGCCCACGATGGCCTTGTTCGTGTAGACCTTTGCCAAGTCATCGGCCATTTCGCGGCGGCCTTCCTGGTTGACCAACCACTCCAAGAGCACAATCGCCTTATCATAGAGCGCCACCACCCCGCGATCATCGCCCAGAGTGCTGACCGCGAAGGCCTTGTTCGTGTATGCCTTTGCTAAGGGATTGGCCAGTTCGCGGTGACCTTCCTGGTTCACCAAACGCTCCATGATCGCAATCGCCTGATCATAAAACGTAATTGCCGCGCGATGGTCTCCCAAAGCGCTGACCGCGATAGCCGTGTTAAAGTAAACCGTCGCCAAATCATCGGCAAGTTCATGGCGGCCTTCCAGATTGACCAATCGCTCCAGGATCGTAGTCGCCTGATCGTACAGCTCCACCGCCCCGCGCTTGTCACCCAGACAGCTGACCGCATTGGCCTTATTTACGTAAACCTGCACCAAAGCATCGGCCAATTCACTGCGGCCTTCTTGTTTGACCAACCGCTCCCGGATCGCAATCGCCTTATCGTAGAGTGCCACTGACCCACGCTTGTCGCCCAGATCGCTGACCGAAGAGGCCTTGTTAATGTAAACTGTCGCCAAGGCATCACCCAGTTCACTGCGGCCTTCCTGATTGACCAATTGCTCCTGGATCGCAATCGCTTTATCGTAGAGCACCACTGCCCCGCGATTGTCACCCAGAGAGCTGACCGCAGTGGCCTTGTTCATGTAAACCATCGCTAAATTATGGGCCAGTTCGCGGCGAACTTCCTGATTGACCAACCGTTCCAGGATCGCAATCGTCTGATCATAGAGTG
>JAQUCE010000187.1 GCA_028686345.1 Kiritimatiellia bacterium | reverse complement strand
ACAGCCAAATTAGGGCTGATATGCGATTGAATCAGCAAGGTTTGCACGGTTATTGATTTTTTACCCGCAACTCGATGTCCGCATTCGCCATTTGCAATTTTTTTTCAGCTACAGCGAAAAATCCTCACCCAATCAAATGTCTTGCGCAGTTACGCACTTTCTGTTTAAATTAAACCTTAAGTGAATTTTTGTTAATCAAAGGAAAGTAAGCAAATGAGAAGCATGATGTTAGCACTGGTTCTGTCTGTTATTGGGTTGGCTGTCGCGGCTGACCCCAACAACTTGCCATCCACAGTTGGCGAGCGTGCGGCTTTGGCGGAGCGCGTCCTGGAACGGATGGAGCGGGCGGCGGCACCTGAAACAATCGCGGCTTTCAAGGCGGCCCAACCCTCGTCGTTCTGGCTGTTCGGTGAGGGTCGACAGTGGGCTGTGCGTAACAATATTGTGCCTGCGCATTGGTTTGATAACAACCAAGCGCATGCACGATTTGAGGGTGAGGCTTGCCCAGGCGAGTTTTACGTGTTCCAAGCTTGCGTGTTGAGCGATATTGCCCGCGAGTTGACATGGGAGATTCGAGCAGAGATCGGAGGTACAGAGCTTAAAGATTCCGTGTGTGTGACGCCTGCCGTGTGCCGCGTTGGTGCGGGGGGGCTCAAACCGCTGTGGGCTGGTATTCATGTGCCGCGGAACGCGGACGGAAAAATCGTAACAGGCAAGGTGATGGTGCGGGATCGTCAGGGTGGTGAGCCTCGTGTGCTGGTGTTTCGGGTTGCGGTGCATGGTGTGCCGCTGGAGAGATCCGGCTTGGATGATGCTTGGCGTTTGGCGCGTCTGCAGTGGCTGGATTCGACGGTCGGAGGTTCGGAGAGCGAGGTCACTCGTCCGTTCACACCAATAGAGGTGAACAAAAGTAAAAAAGCTTATAGCGTGCTTGGGCGTGAGGTCCAGCTAACAGAGCAAGGGCTGCCAGCACAAATAATCAGTCGTTTTTCGGCCAGCAATACGCGGAGCGACGCGCCGGGGCGCGAACTGCTAGCAGGAGAGTCTGCGCTGCGCTGCGTGGTCGGCGGTGTCACACAGCTCTGGACAAAAACGGAATTCACAAACACGGCTCAGACACCTGTTTATGCCGCGTGGAGCGCCGCTTCGGAGAGTGGTAACATCCGGTTGAGTGTGAACGGTCGACTTGAGTATGACGGTTATTTGTCGCTTCGGATGTCGCTTGCAGCTATTAAGGGGACAACAGCAATAGACCGCGTTTCATTTGACTTGCCGGTTATTGCGGATGTGGCCCGCTATGCAATGGGACTTGGGCGCCAGGGCGGCTTTTTCCCGGAGCATTACGCTTGGGTTTGGGATGTGCGTAAGCAGCAGGACGCGCTCTGGTTTGGCGATGTGAATGCCGGCATGTTAATGCGGCTAAAGGGCGGCAACTATGAACGCCCTCTGATCAACGTGTACTACGCTTATAAGCCACTGAGGTTGCCGGACTCGTGGGGCGGCGGCGGTGTGGAATTGTCGCGGACAACGGCGGGCGCAGCAGTGTCGGCATATTCGGGAGCACAGGTTCTAACCGGGAAACCGTTGGTGTACGGGATTGATTTTTACCTGACACCCTTTAAGCCGATTGATGTGCGAACGCATCTAAGCGATCGGTATTATCACGCCTCGATCCACAACCCACCTGAAAAGAAATTGGCTGAGATCAAGGTCGCAGGTGCGAACATTGTGAACTTGCACCATAAAACTGTACAGAATCCGTACATCAATTATCCCTACAATGAGGATGGGGTTGGGTATTTGAAAAGAGCCGTGGATGCGGCTCATGAGCAGGATCTGCGGTTAAACGTCTACTATACGACGCGCGAATTGACCCAGAATTTACCGGAGTTCTTCGCGCTGAAGAGTCTTGACGGTGAGATACTGATTTCGAGTAATCCTGAGGTGGATAAATCAACTGTCATTAATCCGAAAGGGGCGCACCCGTGGTTGCGGCAGCATGTTGGAATGGATGTCATTCCGGCATGGAAAGAGACAATCAGTTTTAAGGAGTATCCAGAGCGGTTGGATCTGTCGGTGTTGACGACCCCGGATTCGCGATGGAACAACTTCTATTTAGCTGGCTTGGAATATCTGATTCAAAAGGTTGGCATTGATGGCGTGTATATTGATGACACCGCGTTGGATCGTCTCTCAATGCAGCGGGCGCGACGGATTCTGGATGCGGATGGCAATGCGGGACGACGGATCGACATGCACTCATGGAATCACTTCAACGAGATGGCCGGTTTTGCAAGCAGTTCGGTCTTGTTTATGGAATTGTATCCATATTATGACCGTTTGTGGCATGGCGAGAGCTTCAATTACGACACCCCGCCTGAATACTGGCTGACAGAAATTTCCGGAATCCCCTTTGGACTGATGGGTGAGATGCTGCAAAATGGTGGCAACCCGTGGCGCGGCATGGTGTTCGGCATGACCCAGCGTTGGCCGTGGAGTGGCGATCCGCGCGCATTGTGGAGCTTCTTTGATCAAGTCGGGCTTGCAGATGCCGATTACTTGGGCTGGTGGGATCCGTCCTGCCCTGTGAAGAGCGGCGACCCGGCGCTATTGGTATCGGTCTACCGGCTTAAAGGTGCAGCTGTGATCGCGGTGGCGAATTTCTCTGCTCAAGATAAACCGTGTGGGCTGCGGATTGATTGGAATGCGTTGGGAATGGAGCCTGTAAAGTCGTTGTTGCGGGCTCCCGCAATTAAAGGATTTCAGGCAGAGCACGCATTCGAGGCTGATCAGGTGTTCGATGTGCCTGCAAAAAAAGGGTGGCTGATTGTTGTTACAGCGTTGAATTAAAAAACAAAGTTTTCGGCACTGACAAACATGTATGCTGGAATGAAAAAAATGGGCCAAGAGCTGCAGCGCGATCTCGCGGCAATTCCCGTGATTGTTCCGCTAACGGGCGCGTTTTTGGCTGGTGTCTGGGCAGGGTTCACCCCGCCTGCCAGCGGGTGGCGGTTGGTGGCAACATCAGCCACGCTGGCTCTGGTTTTTTGCGGAGTTTATTTTGCACGACGCAGGCCGGCCCTCCGGAAGCTGGTGCTGCTGCTCGCATTTTTGATCGCCGGCTTTTTGCGTTCATCGTACGCGCTTTGGCGGGTCAATCTTGATTTTGATTTTGTGAGGTCATCTGCCAGTGCTCTCAGCATTATCTGTGAAGTGGCCGAAAAACCGTCCATGCGTGAGCTGAAAGGGCGCGCCGCACTCTACCGCTTTAAAGCAACTCACGTGCGGCTGAGCAAGAGCGGGCGGCGCATTACAGCGCCTTTACGGGTCAACTGGTATGGAGATAAGCAGGGGGTGAGTGTTGCGGCTCCAGCCCGCGGTGATTCCTGGCGTTTTGAGGGGCGGATGTATGTTGGCAGAAACCGCGCTGGAGAGCCGGAGCTGATCATCAACAGCGGCGAGAGTCGCTCCGCGCTGGTGAGTGCCATGGACTCCCGGGCTGTGGCTGGCAGGCTGTTGCGCTTACGCGAGGAGGCTGCGCGGCGGATCAGTATTGGTATTGAAGATTGGAGCGATGTGGTTGATATCCATCAGGCGGTTCTGCTCGGGTATCAGAGCAGGATCTCCCGGCCCATGCGTGAAGCGTTCGCGTGGTCCGGCACGGTTCACGTGTTTGCTATCTCCGGCCTGCATGTCGCGCTGATCGCCTCGGTTTTTGTGTTTTTTGTCTCCTCCTGCGGTGTGCCGCGTTATTATTGGGTTTACATATTGGCGCCGTTGCTGCTCATCTATACCGTGGTTACGGGGCTGCGTCCCAGTGCGGTGCGTGCGTGTTTGATGGCGTTGTTTTATTTTTCAGCGCCGATTTTTGGACGAAAGTTCAACTCCCTGGCAGCATTGGCTGCCGCTGCGCTGGTGGTGCATTTCTTCACGCCATCCTACATTTTTGACATCGGGTGCATTCTCTCATTCAGCGTAATGCTGGGTTTGATTGTGGTGTTCAAGCCTTTGCGTGATCTGTTGAAGTTGGCTTTTCGGATAGAGCAGCTGGAGAGTCGCGCTCATTTATATCATGTTTCAGAGAACCGCAGTCAGGCCGCACGTCTCAGATGGCTGGCCCGTTCTCTCGCCCGCCTCGCAGAGCTGCTGGGGGTTACCACAGCCGCCTGGCTAACCTCAGTGCCGCTGAGCGCTTTTTTCTTTCAGCGGATCACCCCGGGCGGTGTTTTTGCCAATCTGATTATCACCCCTTGCGCGCTGATGTTGGTTACCGCCGGGGTGCTCGGGTTTGTATCCAGCTACATCAGCGGCTGGCTGGCAGCCTGCTTTAACAATGCCGCTGGTTTTTTCACAACGATTATGATCAAAACTGCCACGCTGATATCCAGCTGTCCGGGTGCCCGGCTGGAGGTCGAAAAATGGGCTCCAATTTGGGTCTGGCTCTGGTTCGCAGCACTCTTTGTTGTGGCCTGGCTGCTGCGCCGGCACACACATCGCAGCACGAGTGATTTGAGCTGGCTGGACGAGCGATGACCTTCGGCGTGATGGGCGAGTCTGTTGGAAGTGCGTATTCCTGGGCGGGATATCACTACACTCCGCGAGTTGAAAAAACAACAAAGAAACACCATACTCTCCGAAGTTAATTTAATAGTCCTAACGCAGCAGAGCCGCAACCAAACTTTCTTGTTAGTGATGTACGATATTATATCACATTCATTGATAAGTTGTGTAATAGTCGTTGCTGCGTTAGAAAAAAACACTTCGTGTTTTAAAAACACCGTGATACGAAAATCGAATTGTTTTGACAGAGTAGTACTTTTCGGCACCTATAAACCAATTTGTTACCCAGGAGCAATGGGATGGCAATTGTATAGTGAGAAGATCAAACTTCTGGATTATGAAAAACAGTTTGCGAATACGTTACGTCTTGAAATGGCTGAACACATCAAAGAGGTGCGTAGCTGATTTTCATCCTGTCATATCCATAAGTTGTTCTGTATCAACATGTGAAGCGGCAAGTACAGCAGTCGCTATTTTTGTCCCTTTTGTTGTCAAAACATTGCGATTAGTCCTCGGTACTTTCTTAATTAAACCATGCGCTCTGAATAATCGTAAACGGCGGCTTGTTCTAGAACTTAAAGATTTTTTAAGTTTCGGACAGTCTTGATCTTCGTAAAGATGATTTCGTAAATCTTTGTTTCTGAAACCATTTATTCCAGTTTCTTTGTCGCCTTATTGCCTTTTAACAGTGGAGAC
>JAQUCE010000186.1 GCA_028686345.1 Kiritimatiellia bacterium | reverse complement strand
TCGGCGAGGGCCGCACCCGCGCTGATCACCGCCGTCTGGCCAATCTCCTCTACCGTCACTACGCCAGAGGCCGCGACCTGCGGCATCTGGAGGCCATCGTCGGACGGGACGGCCTCGGTGAGCGGGATCGCCAGATGCTCGATTTTGCAGACGTCTTTGAACGGGAACTGGTCCATCAGGGAGACGTGCGGCGTACCGTTGCGGAGAGTCTTGATGCCGGGCTGGCGCTACTGAAGCGTTTCTCGCTGGAAGGGTGAGGGTGGGTGCCATGGTTCATCCCACCCGCACAAACCTGCTGCTGCTGAAAGAGAAGAGCCGTTCGGTGCAGAACAGCAACGGCATACTCAAAGCCCGGCGCCAGGCACTGATAAAGGAGCTCCTGGCAGCCAGCGCCCCATTCCTCTCCTCGCGCGATACGGTCCGGATCTTCTATGGCCATGCAGTGTGCGAGCTGGCGGTCTCATTGGCTATAGAAGGAAGTGACATGATGGATTCGATCGCAGCGGTGGCGGAGAGGGATCTGGGAGTGGAGGTCAGCGAGCGGAATGTCATGGGGCTGCGCTACCGGGAGGTGACGGTGCGCGAATCGCCCCTGCGACCGCTGGACGGACGCGGCTACGACTACCGGAGCACCACCCCCCGCATGGAGGAGGCTCTGAACAACTTTGAGCAGATTCTCCATGCGATGCTGGAGATAGCTGTCTATGAAAGCAAGCTCAAGTGTCTCGGCCAGGAGGTGATGCGGATTACACGGCGCATTCGGGTTCTGGAGGAACGCATCCTTCCCGATCTTCAGCAGCAGGTAAAGGCTATCGCCCAGTTTCTGGGGGAACGTGAGCGGGAGTCCTCCTTCCGTCTTAAGCGATTCAAAAACTTGAGGCTAAATTAAATATAAAAAGCCACCTAGAAACTAATCTAAGTGGCTGATTTTATTGGTGGGCGAAACAGGGATCGAACCTGTGACATCCAGCTTGTAAGGCTGGCGCTCTCCCAGCTGAGCTATTCGCCCTTATTAGTATGGCGGGGTTGACGGGGCTCGAACCCGCGACTTCCAGCGTGACAGGCTGGCACTCTAACCAACTGAGCTACAACCCCTCAGTAAATCTAAAAGATTACTTCTTTTTCTTAGGTGCTACGTTAACGGCTTCTTTCAGGGTTTTACCCGGTTTAAACTTTGGAACAGTTGCGGCAGGAATATCAATTTTCTTGCCTGTCTGGGGGTTCTGACCTTTACGGGCGGCACGTTTAGCAGTAGAGAATGTACCAAAGCCGACAAGGCTGAGTTTGTCTCCGCTTTTCAGAGCAGCAGTTACACTGGCGATAAATGCGGAAACGGCTTTTTCAGCTTCTACTTTTTTGAGGCCAGCTTGTTCTGCTACTGAACTGATCAATTCTGCTTTTGTCACGTTACACCTCCAAAGATTTTATTGTTGAAACAAAGCGAGACACTGTTTATCAGATGTTCTTAAATTGTGTCAAGTTTTTTTTCGTGTAAACATGCATATTCTGGGCAGTTGAGCATGTTAATAACAATAATATGTACAAAATATGGCGGTTTAGCAAGTGTAACCAGGCTAACATGCTGAATTATATACTGAATTATGCAGCCTCTTTTAGGTCCTGTTCATATGTGATAATCGGTTTTTCTTTTTGATATATGACATCCTCATTAATAACGACTTCCTGTACATTCGGTTGCGATGGAACCTCATACATTATATCGAGCATTGAATTTTCCAGAATTGCACGCAAGCCGCGCGCACCGGTATTTCGTTTCAATGCTTCTTTGGCGATTGCAATCAATGATCCGTCCGTAAACCTCAAGCGTACTTTCTCCAACTCAAAAAGCTTCTGGTACTGTTTTACAAGAGAGTTTTTCGGCTCCTTTAAAATCTGTACGAGGGCCTCCTCATCCAACTCAGTCAGAGTGGCGAGCATAGGGAGTCGGCCGATGAATTCGGGGATGTAGCCATACTTAAGCAGGTCTTCAGGGGTAAGGCTCTTCAGAAGTTCGCCAAGTTTCTTCTCTTCGCGTTTTTTTATGTCAGCTCCAAAACCGAGCGATTTCTTTCCGATCCGCTGCTGAATAACTGTTTCCAGCCCGGCAAATGCGCCGCCGCAAATAAACAGGATATTCGTGGTATCCACTTTCATGAATTCCTGTTGCGGGTGCTTTCTGCCCCCTTTGGGCGGAATGCTGGCAATTGTACCTTCGATGATCTTGAGAAGTGCCTGCTGGACCCCTTCGCCCGAAACATCGCGGGTGATAGAAGGTGAATCGGACTTGCGGGCAATTTTATCAATCTCGTCAATATAGACGATGCCTTTCTGGGCACGTTCCACATCGTAATCAGCCGCTTGCAGAAGTGTGAGGATGATGTTCTCGACGTCTTCACCGACATAACCGGCCTCGGTAAGATTGGTAGCATCCACCATTGCAAATGGCACCTTGAGAATACGTGCAAGCGTCTGGGCAAGAAGTGTCTTGCCGGATCCGGTAGGGCCAAGCAGCAGAATGTTACTTTTCTGCATCTCTACATCACCCGGTTTGCCGCCGGTTTCAATCCGTTTGTAGTGATTATAAACCGCAACAGAGAGAACTTTCTTGGCCATTTCCTGACCAATAACATATTCATCAAGGATGTCTTTGATTTCTCGCGGTTTGGGAAGTTTCTTCATATCCGGACCGGTAGTTTCTTCCAGTTTCATCTCCTCTGTAATGATGTCATTACAGAGTTCTATACACTCATCGCAGATAAAAACGGAAGGTCCGGCGATAAGTTTTTTTACATCTTCCTGGCTTTTCCCGCAGAAAGAGCAGGTGAGGTGTTCCTGTGCTGTTTCACTACGGCTCATAGTGTGTCTCCAGTGAGCGGTTTACGCGTAAAAATAGCGTCGATCAAACCATACTCTTTTGCATCTTCGCCAGACATAAAAAAGTCACGCTCAGTATCAGCTTCAACCTTCTCTTTTTTCTGACCCGATAGTTCGGCCAAAATCCCGTTTAATTCGTCTTTCATGCGCAGGATTTCTTTCGCGTGAATACTTATGTCAGTTGCCTGGCCCTGGAAACCTCCAAGCGGTTGATGGATCATGATCCTTGAATGACTAAGGCTGAATCGTTTCCCTTTTTCGCCGGCTGTCAATAGTATCGCTCCCATTGATGCTGCCTGTCCGACACAAATAGTAGATACGGGAGCCTTGATATATCGCATGGTGTCAAAGATAGCCATACCTGCGGTGACAACGCCTCCCGGCGAGTTTATATACAAATGGATATCTTTGTCAGGATCTTCCGCTTCAAGAAACAGGAGTTGGGCGATGATGAGGTTGGCTACCGTATCATCAATCGCTCCGCCAAGAAAAATTATCCGTTCTTTAAGGAGGCGGGAATAAATATCATACGCTCGCTCACCTCTTCCGCTCTGCTCAACAACCATTGGGATATACATGGTCTGTTTCTCCTTAGGCTGCTTTTAGCTGCTCTGCGTCAACTTCGGTGATATCTGCATGGTCAATCAGGTAAGAAATAGCCTTATCCTCTTTAATCTCCGATATAATTGAATTCTTAGCATTCTGATTGGAGGAGTAATATTCCTTGATGCGATTGAGCATTTCCGGATTTCCTGCTGCAATTTTTTCGTAGTGTGCAGTCAAGTTCTCATCAGACACGGCAATATTTTCTTTCTCCACTAACGCCATCAACAGCAAGCCGCCTTTGACCTTGTCAATAGCATCGTCACGAAAGCGAGCCCCAAAACTTTCTGCATCAAGTCCCATCATTTCCAGCGACATCTGCTGGCTCTTGAGGCGGTTCTTGAGGTTTTCCAGCATGTGTTCAAGCTGCCGTTTTACCATTGATTCAGGGACGTCCAGTGGATTTCTCTTGATCATAGCCTGGATAACCCGCTCTTTCAACTCATTATCAATCCGGTCTTTTTCGTGTTTTTCGTGATACTCAACCATTTTGGCGCGCAAATCTTCCATGGTGTCAAATTCACCAAACTGCTGAGCGAAATCATCATCCAGTTCAGGGAGTTCCTTGCGCTTTACTTCTTTCACGGTTACCGAAAAAACACCTTTTTTAACGGTGGTTTCAGCAACATTCTCCTCTGTCGGAAGGTCAAGAGTGAATTCTTTCGATTCACCGGATTTCAACCCGATCAATTGTTCTTCAAAGCCGGGAAGCAGGCGTCCGGATCCGATTTCAACCTCGGCGCTCTGGGTTCCGCTGTTTTCTTCCGGTGATCCTTCTACCGCAATGGAATAATCGACAGACACGGTATGCCCGTTTTCAATGGCTGCGCCTTCATCAAGAGGTACCATCTGTGCCATGTTTTCCTGCATGCGCTTCAGTTCGTCATCGATGCTTTCCGGTTTGAACACATATATTTCTTTATTAACAGTCAGGCCGGTATATTCATTTAGCAATATCTGTGGCATGACCTCAAAAACAGCACTATATTTAAACGGGACTCCCGGTTCAAGTATGTCACTCTCAATGGTGGGTGAGTCAATCGGCTCAATCTTGTGCTCATCCATAGCTTTGTAAAGAGTCTGCTGATACAGACGGCGCATGACATCATCGCGCATTGCATCACTGTAAGTGCGTTTAATGAGATGCATCGGCGCCTTGCCGGGGCGGAACCCCTGCAGTTTAGCTTTTTTCTGGATTGTTGAATACGCCTTGTCGATCTCTTCGTTAACCTGTTCAACGGGGATTTCGATCGTAATCTTTTTTTGAACCGAACTAATGTCTTCGACGTGAACCTGCATGGTAGCTATCCTCTTCTATAGTGAAATGTAATGTTTGCATGTAAAAAAAATCGAAACAAACATCGGGGGACCTGGATGGTGTGAGAGAGGGGACTTGAACTCCTATAGGGTGAAAAAGTCTCCGCTCGCACAACGTACATTATCTGTTTTTGTGACCAGAAACCGACCATAATCGTTTTGTAAAAATTGAAAAAACCTTCATAGATAAGGTTTTGATAGACTATGAACAAATGGAGATGGACATTTATTTGTAGATACTTAACAAAAATTACATTGTGCATTTAAATGCACAATGGTGCGGATGGGGAGACTCGAACTCCCATACCTCTCGGTGCCAGCTCCTAAGGCTGGTGCGTCTACCAATTCCGCCACATCCGCGTGACACTTCAAGATGTTTTCTTCTGAAAGCCTGATTACAAGGCTTCAGAAGAATGTAAATAAATAACATAAGCTGGTTGCTACGTCAAGTGACGTTTCTATAGCAACGTTTTGGCAGTTGG
>JAQUCE010000185.1 GCA_028686345.1 Kiritimatiellia bacterium | reverse complement strand
TTTGGAGATCAGCTGCGTAATCGGTATGCGCGGCTGTGATGCTTCGCGGACACTGTGCAGCAGCGCCATGTCTGAATGGTTATCTGAGAGTGGTTGGTTGTACGCTTGCATCTGATTTGCGGGCAATTAAAATAAAAAAAACAGTGAAATTACGTGACAAATTGATTTTGCCTTTCTGATTGACCCAACTGAAAATATTATGTATTGTTTCTTTAAATAAACGGAGTGAATCAATGATATTACGTATTGCTATGATGTTAATCGTCGGGGGTTGCTTTTAATATCGCGGCTGCAACGGTTGATGTGTCAAATATGGCACCGGCTCCCTACCCTGACGGCGAACGCTCGTTAGACGTTGTTTTGCCTGAAGGCCGGATGGCAGATCTGGATCTTGTTAAAATCCAAATTGAGTTCAACTCCTCTCCCTCGGGATGTGTCCAGGTTGCGGCAGGTGTTGATGGCCGCTATGGAATCGCTTTTAAGAACTCCACCTTAACTCTCTCGGAAACGGATTTCATACCGCCATGGCTGAAGCCAGCTTGGGATACTATAAAAGTGACAGTGCGCGGCGATTATATTGACGACAATTGGAGCGCATCGGAGAAAATCAGCGTCAAATTTATGCGTGATTCAACGCTGATCGTAATTCGATAAAAAATTAAAATATCGCACATTATCAGTCAACGAAAGAGGGTAAAGCAGATATGAGTGAAACCGCTTTAAAGCTGTTGGTAACAACCCTGGTTTTATTGTGGTTGATAGTCACTTTTTATTCATCGACAGTCGCGCTGATCAAAGATCTTTGCTCTCAGGTGCGGCAGCTTTCATACTGAAAATTTTATGGTTAAGAGCCCGCTGCTTTAGTAACAAACGCTACGCGTTTGGGGAAACGAAGGTAACTTCTTAATAATCGGCCAGAAAACAAAGAGCGCGCTTCCGGCTTCAGGTTTTGCAACAGCTACGCCCGGACAAGTCGAACTTTGTTTTTACGCCGTGACAGGGAAGCGTGAACAACAAACGGCTGCCCCGTAAGGTTTGTTGTGCAGCCTTTCCGTGTCCGGCGTAGCTTGCGAAGCGCGAAGACGGAAGGCTGCTCCAAGGCAGGTTATTGAGACGTGACCATAAAAGCGATAGTGGAGTAGTGCAAGCATCCTGCTTGCAGAAAACATTTTCACTCAAGCTGGAAGCTTGAGATGGAATTTCGTCCGGAATGGAGTAATAGAAGGTGGCACAGCCGCGATTTACAAAAAGTAGCACAGGCGTCCCGCCTGTGTTGGCCGTGGAATTCACAGCCGAGACAGTTGAAGCTGTGGTCACACCCGAACTGGAGGGTGTTTACCAATGGATATGGCTAAATAACGGAGCTGTATCCGCTCCCGCCGCAAGGGTGACCAATATCTCATGGGCGGGCGGGGGTACTGCGGACGGCCTTGTAATCAGCTTCCATCCAGCCGGCGCGGCTTGGGCCACTTTTGGGTCAGATACCATCTACAGATGTATCCACGCGGATAATCCGGAGCGCGAAGATGATGACATTGAAGAGCATGGCGATCTCTGGTGCAGCGTTCATCAGCAGGAGTATTGGCGTTGCGCGCTTGATTATCCTGGCCAGCCGGAGTGCGACCACGGTTCGACAACAACACAATATCCGGAAAACGTCGGCCGTCCTTTGGCTGTCAACAACGACGATGACGACGGGGATGGCGTGCTGGACCTAAACGATAGCGACGGCGTGAGCGGCGACGATGATTTTATAAAAATCTATCCGTTTTCACCCTACACCTGTGGATGTTGTCCCTGCCCCTCGCATAATCCGAGTGCGTCAACCACAGCCACGCGCATCTATTGTTCCCCGCGCCTGAAGACATGGGGTGACGCTGCCAAGACCACACAATGCACCTCTGCTGGTCGCGGCGATGCCGGTTATGTTGAGGGCACCCATGCCAGCGCCTATATTGGCGGCGACAAAATTATCTGGGGCTGGAGCGAAGATGGCAAAACCTACGCCAGAACCAACACCTATACAATCTTCAGCCTGCGCATGTTTGGCGATCTGAATTTTGATAACAATATCGATTCGATCGACTACGCCGCAGCGTCCAGCCTCACGGAACATGGCTGGGCCATGCCGGCTGCCTCCAACACCCTGCGCAAGGTGGAGCTCAAGACCGACCTCCTAATCCCCGGCCATCTGATTCTCTCTCTGACGGGTAGCGCGCAACTCCGCGTCTGGACAACAGCCACTCCAACCGCCAACGACACACCGCTGCTGGTCACTGGGCAGACAATTACAAACGGTGTTGATGGCGCGAGCTTCGGCGCGTATCCTGTTAGTACATTATACGTTGAAGCCATAAGCAGCGGCATTGCCACGCTGACGTACTCGTATGTTGGTACAGGCAGCGCAGAGGGGTATGAAAACGGGGCGAAATTAGAGGTGACGGTGACGAATCGCAGAGTGGAGTTCATTTCATGTGGATCGGAGGTTGCTACGAATGTTCTATATGTCGCAAAATGGGAGCAAGCATTAATCATTCGATCAAAGGAACAAGCACAATGAAAAATAGATGGTTTACATCACTGCTTATCTTTCTCTTGCTTTATCTGTGGGTAAGAGGAGAAGGAATCGGATTTCCACAAACAAGCGAATCCATGGCGCGGGTTCAGAGGTTATCGGAGGAACGTTTTGTTTTAGCTAACAACGGAAACACTGGATACTCAATGTCTGTCACTGAAATAATGACAACCATTGTGGGAAAATCTCCTGAATTCGCGTAGGAGGTAAGAGAAGCGGCTAAAGCAGCCAATCCAGATCCCCACAATCGTGTGGATCCCTTGCGCATCATGGTTATGCGCAAATTGTGTGAAATAAATAAAAAGGCAATTCTGGCGGAGCGATTTGCTGATATCACGCCCATTACACAGGATTTGATTCCCCCTGGCACACGTGAGAGACTAGGCAAACTTTATAGAGCGGCATTAGCCGCAGCTACAACGGGACACTCAATTCCGGATGATCTGTAAGCGTCTTAACTTTGACCTATTATAGTTTGGGCCGGTAGTGTTAACCGGTCATGGACTGTGATTGGCGGGCTGCAAGCCACTTGGCCGGTGTCAGCTCGCGGGCCTGATGGTTTGCGTGCCGCGTTTGTGCGTATGGTGCTGCATCCTCAGATGGAGACATCCATCCTTGACCCAGGTGTTATCTGGCTCCCATGACCAGACTCCCCAGTCACCGACATCGTTATTCCACTTTATCAAGTTCAGTTGCTTTTCGTTGATTTTGTCAATGATTGTCATAAATAAACCGTGTTTGTTTGACAAAGTGTCCAATATAGGGATATTATCCTCTCAACACGATAACTACGGAAAATAGATATCTGGCGGCTTTTTCTGATCAATAAAGGAGCGTATGTTTAAGAAATTAGTGGTGGGATTTGTTTTGAGTTTGGCTTGTTCGATGGCCACAGCTGGTCTGCGTCCCTATGAGCTGGATTGGGCAGGGCGTGTGAGTGATGATCATCCGGCTCTGATCGACTTTGAGAATCTGGAGGGCTGGAGCGTTGAAAGCAAGGCCGCGGTTGCTTTGTTTAGCCGCTCGCAGGAGCAGAAGATCTGGGGTGATTATGTGGGCAAAATTGTCTACCAAGGCATTGGCCCGGCTCCGGAGTTTTTCATTAAGCCGCCCGCGCCGATTGCAATTCCGGCAGAGTTTGATGCAATCTCACTCTGGGTTTACGGCAATAAATTTATGTCCTACGACAAAGCAATCCCGTCTCTCTCCATTTACGTTTGCTTTCAGGATCAGGGCGGCAACCCCTTTGAGGTACGCTTGGTCAACGTCAATTGGAGGCAGTGGTTCTTGTGTCACCGCCGCTTGAGCCAGGAGCAGATTGCGTTGGTGCAAGGAGGGAAAACCTTTTTTTGCGGTTTTCGGATGAGCGGCGGCACGAACAAAGAGGAGCTCAGTTTGTACTTTGACAGCCTCTGCTTTTTCAAAGAGAGCTTGCAACCGCTCTCTTTTAAGCCACGTGCTAAACGCGGGGTGCAGGTGTTTGCCGGACAGGATCAGGGGGTCAACGTTGGAGAGGGAACGCTGCCCTTTCCAAATCGGATTGAAACAATTGTTCCCCGTCCGATAGGGTCAGCCGCAGCAGCCATCGAACGTCAGGGGGATCGCCTGGTGATGCAGGTTCCAAAGGGCTTGGCTGCCGAGATTCCGCTGCTCTCCTGTCAGTGGGACGACCTGCGCTTGCGCTGGGGCGAGAGCGGCAGTTGGATTCAGCCCGGCGTTGGGGGCGGCCTCTTTTTTGTGGGCGCCGACAGCAAAGCCGTTGCGCCGGATGCTGTGCGTCTGATTGAGGTCAGGATTGAGCAGGATCGCGCTGTATGCACTTGGCAGGCCAGCTTTGCAGGAAAAAACGCGGTTGTTAAGATCACTTGGTGGATGTCGGGACAAAGCCTGGTGGCGGATATTGCGGTTGAAGGCGGCGTAGTGCAGGAGGTTTGTTTTGGAAAGATCGTTGGTCTGGATAATCCACGTCTGGTAACCCTGCCCTACTATACTTATGGCGCCTCGCAGCGCCCGGCAGTTGCGTTCAGCGGTTCAGCCGCGCAACCGATTTTTCTGGCGCAGCATATTGACTGGAGCCTCTCGAGTGCCAGCACCTTGTTTGCGGTCAATGGAATTAAGGGCAACGATCTCACTGTCAACGGCGGGGTGCGTTATATTCCTAAAACAAATGGCGAGCGTAACGCCTGTTATGAGCGCTTTGTTTTTTCGCTCGCTCCTCAGTTCGAGTCTGTTCTGCCGGAGATCCCCAATCCTGTCTCTCCCTGGAAAGCGGTTACAGGCAAGGGTGTGTGGCGGGCGCATGGTGCCTCCGATCGCGAGGCGGACGCCTCATTCTGGCGTGAGATGCATGGTTATGGATTGCGCGAGCTGATTATCACAGATCATGAAACCGGGTGGCGTGATGAACATGAGAGTTTTACTTTCCGTACCAAACCCGCGCCTAAAAAAGGCGGGGATGAGGGACAGTTCAAATACGCCCGCATCATGCAGGATGAACTCGGCTATGTTTACGGCCCGTACAACAACTTTACCGACTTTGCCCCGGTGAATGAGTTCTGGAGCAGCGATATGATCGCGCGCCTGCCTGATAATCAACTGCAGCATGCCTGGGCCCGCTGTTACGCCCCTAAACCGCTGCAGGCAGTGGAGTACTGCGAGAAGCTGGCACCCATTATCCAAAAGAAGTTCCAGTTCAGCACCGCCTACTGCGATGTCCACACCGCAGTCACCCCTTGGAG
>JAQUCE010000090.1 GCA_028686345.1 Kiritimatiellia bacterium | reverse complement strand
GGATGAAACAGTTATGCCTTGGATTTTAGCAGATACGTATGTGGGAGGAACCGGATGCGTTAATTGCGCTCGTCCGGGTCTGTGGGGGAGTCTCTCGGGTAACCGGGGGCTCTACCTGGAAGCGGCATTTTGCAGCAGGCTCGTGAAAGGCGCGCCCCGGGGTGTGGGGTTGCTTCTTAGAAGCAATTAGCAGACACCGAGTGCTTGTTCGTCAAAGGCACGTCAAGGGTGCAGCCGCGTCTTCGATTTACGATTATAACCCGGAGTTACTTCTCGATATTAATGCCATAACGGATATAGGATGGCACATCCAGATCCACGCCCTCGTAGATGGTCGGCTCGCTGTTCTGGAACTTTCCACGACCAGTTGGACCGAAAGAGAGCTTGCTGCGCCCCTTGGACTTGCCTTTAGCACGGCGGGGGGCCAGCGCAACCGGCAAGGTGTCCGCGACTGGCGGCAGTTTTGCAGCGACAGCACCACCGGGGCCGAGAGCGTTTCCATCAGGCGGACGGAGCACCTTGTCAAAGGCAAAAAGCACAACCTCAATACGCCCGTTAAAAGCTGGATCCTGCACTGTGCCCATCTCTACCCTTAGACTCTTTGGAAAGAGCTTCTGAATCCCTCTCATCAAGACCGTTATCTCCGAAAGCCGCAGATCATCACCAGCCACAATTCCAACCAGCAGAGCTTCGGCAGCCACCACTTTACCACTGGAATCATGCAGCAGCTTACATCCCCTGAACTGCTCCACCACCTGACCGGCGCGCTCCATAACATCCTCTGAAAGTGCAAACCCAAGCCGCGCCCTCTTACCTCCAACCACCATTGAACGCAAACGTTCCACGTCGAGATTGATATAGCCTGGCAGACAAAGCATGCGCCACATCAGCGAGATGCCGGAGCCTAAAATCTCTAAAACTCTATCATGGGAAAGCTGCAGCTGATCGTTTCCACTCTGGCAACAGTGCAAATCATCCAGAGGCAAGGCGACCAGAGTGTCGGCACAGCTTTCAATCAAAGACAAGGAGCGCAGCGCGGCCGCTGTGCGTGAAGGCCCCTCAAACACAAAGGGCGTGGTGGCAAAACAAAGTGTTGTGATGCCGCACTCATGGCAATACTTTAATATCTCCGGCGTGGCGCCGCCACCCGTGCCGGCCCCGAGCGCGGTAACCACCACCACCATACGCACGCCCTCAAGGTATGGATCCAGATTTCTGAAATCATCCTGAACTGCCAGGCGCCCGTTAACAGCATCCCCCCCTGTTCCATGCCCGGAGAAACGAGCTCCGCCGATCAGCAGAAAATCACAGTTGTCAAACTCAGTTTCAGAGCGTGAGGAGGCATCCGTATCAACTCCCAGCGTCTTGATGGCGACATTGGCTTGAGCCACAATCGAACGAATCAGGGCGCAGCCTCCGCCACCCACCCCCATTAATAACAAGTCAGATATCTGTTCCATGAATTATCTCCCAAAGAGACTTTTAAGCAAAGACCCAAAGCCTGATTTTGATGAAGGCAGATTATTGACATCAAAGCCATATTTGATTAACCCGGCAATTGTCGCATAAGAGGCGGGCTGATCAACATCCTCAAACCCGTCCACATTGATTGGCACCCCGATCCGGCAGGGTGTTCCGAAAATCTTACTGGCAAGCTGCGTCACACCGCGCAGATATGCGCCACCGCCTGTCAACACCACCCCGGCACCCAGCTGCGATAAACCTCCGTGGTCATCCAGGCGGGCCCGGATAATCTTAAAAAGCTCATCCATGCGGGCGTTGATAATCACCTGCAACGATTTGGCGTTGATTGTGCGCGTTTCAAAGCCAATCTCGGCGGGGAGTTCAATTCTGCCTTTGGCCTCTTCAATGTTGACCAGCGCATTGCCGTACTTACGTTTAACCTCCTCGGCGCGGTTGAAAGGAATCGTGAACCCTGAAGCAATATCGTTTGTCACATGATCCCCGCCAACTGCCAGGCAGAATACATCTGTGGTGATTTTGCCATAAAAGGTCATGGCCGTGGTGGTGCCTGCACCGAGATCGATCAGCAAAACACCATCCCTTTTCTGAACTTCGGTCAACACCGCGCGGGCGGCGGCAAAACCATCAAAAACAACATCCGTCACATCCATTTTAAGGTCATTGACCACGCGCTTTAAATTATCGATGCGGCTTTTTTGGGCCTGAATGTTAATAACGCTGCGTGAGAGCATTTTGCAGTGCATGCCCTCCGGGTTTGCAACTCCAGGTTGATCATCGACTGAGTAAGACTGATAAAGCGTATGCAGAAGCACCCTCTCAGTGTCCATGGGTGGCATACACAGCAGATCATCCAACTCATCAATCTCGTTTTTCGACACCACCTTATCCATGGATTCAATTGGCAGTACCTCGTGGTAAGGGACGCCTTCAATATGGCCGCCAGTTGATGCGATTAAAGTCTCAAAGATATCCAGCTCTGATTTTTTCTCAGCCTCCAGCCTGGCGGATTCAACGCCATTTGAGACCTGCACAAAATCAAAGATCTGTCCTTTACGCACTCCGGTAGTCGGATATGTTCCTATGCCGATGGATCGTATGCGACCGTTCTCATCAGGCTCCCCAACACACACCACCGTGCGTGATGTTCCAATTTCAAGTGCTACAACTGGATCTAGTTTCATAAGATCATTCTCTCTCTATCCTCTTATTAAGCTAAAAATTTGCGGATTTCGCAAAAATACGACTGGGGTGCTGTGCGTCAAACATCTTGAACTCCCGGCCCACATCATTGTTCATGGCGCTCACCAAATCATCATACTGCTTTATCATTAAACGTTCACTCTTGGTGTTGCGCTTGGTCATGTCCTGCCAGGCAATCTTAGCGCGGCGACTGTCAGGGTAAGTCAGCATCAAATAGCGTGGATGAGATGAATCCACTGCAATAAAACGGGCTTTGCACTCTGGACGGAAGATGGAGTTTGCCAGCCTGACCGCTGCCAGCTCCATGCCGTTCAGTTTATCACCTGGTTTGGCTTTTTTTATGTTCTCAGAGCCGGTGATCACCGGCAATCCGCTGGTTCTGGTATAGCGCACAAAGACCACCCCCTCTGCGTCAACCACCCGGCCGTCAACCTCGACACATGCGATCGGCTCGCGCTCAATGATCACGATCTTCAGCTTATCCGGCATCATGCGGCTGATCGAAATTTCTTTAATGCTGGGCGCCCTTTCCATCAGCTGCGCCCGCTTTTCATTAATCGGAATCGAGAAAAGGTTGACCCCGTCCGTAATACCAAGAATCTGTTTGATCAAATCCGGTGTGAGTGTTTTACCTGTGTCAATCACCACATTCGACTGGTTGTCTTTCACTACAAAAAGATCGGTGGATTTGAAATAATAGGCGTTAAAAGCATACCATAGCCCGAA
This sequence comes from Kiritimatiellia bacterium, assembly GCA_028686345.1. Classification (GTDB taxonomy): domain Bacteria; phylum Verrucomicrobiota; class Kiritimatiellia; order RFP12; family UBA1067; genus M55B167. The sequence continues at coordinate 18,961 of JAQUCE010000090.1, read as the reverse complement.
AACAGTCAGTGCTATGCCGCCCAAGACCGCACTCAGCCCCAGCAGCGGCTTAACCCAAAACGGCATCGCCTTGGGCCGCCGCCCTCTGCTCGGCGACCTGCCTCTGGATGATGCCGCACCTTTTCTAGAGTTCGGGGCCGCTTTTTTCTTAAATTTTTGAAAAAGTTTCCACTTCATAATACCAATAGTATCAATCATGCGCCGCTAACTCAATCAGCTTTGTACAAAGGTGATTAAAATTTATCCCGGCTCGCGCAGCCGCCTGCGGCAAAAGGCTGGTTGCAGTAAGACCTGGCACGGTGTTCACCTCCAGCACAAAAAGCTCACCCTCAGGTGTGACCCTGAAATCCACCCGGCTGACCCCGCGACACTCAAGCGCCTGATAAGCCAGCAAAGCGTAACACTGCGCCTGGGCCGCAACAGGCTGGTCCTCCAAAGAATCCGGAAAAGAAAACCGTGTGGCCCCCTGAGTGTACTTCGCGGTAAACCCGTACCACCCCTCAGGCGCGATAATCTCCAAGACCGGCAATGCGACACCGTTCAGAACGCTCACGGTCCACTCGCGACCCGGAATGTAGGACTCTGCCAAGGCCTCGCCCTGATCATCGGTCTGACAGGCGGCGAGAACAGCCATCTCCAACTCCTGCGCCCTGGTTACCTTGCTAATCCCAACACTGGAGCCCCCTCGCGGAGGTTTTACTACCACCGGAAGCCGCAGCTTGCTGAGGGTCTCGCCCACGCACAGCACTTCAAAGGGTGGCGTGGGCACCTCTGCTTGCGCGAAAACCTGTTTGGTTAAGACCTTATCCATGGCAACGCGACTGGCCGCAGCTCCCGGTCCGGTATAAGGGATACCGAGCAGATCCAAGTCAGCCTGCACCCCGCCGTTCTCCCCATAACCGCCATGCAGAGCAATAAAAACAGCCTCTATGCCGGCTGGCAGAGTTTCCAGGCTCTCGCTCTCCAGCACCACGGCTGTCACATCATAACCAGACTCCCGCAGCGCACGCTCAACCGCCGCCCCGGATTTCAGTGAGATCTCTCGCTCATTGGAGATTCCACCCATTAAAACCGCAATTTTTTTCATAATACCCCGCAAATCTCTGTTTTTAAATCAACCTTGCTCTCAAACCACACGCGGTTGCGCATCTTTTGAATCAGCGCCGCTACATCTGAGCCTGTCGCGCCCTGATTGACCGCAATGATGTTGGCATGGAAATCAGTCACATACGCCCCGCCCACGCGCATCCCTTTGCAGCCCGCTTGGTCCAGCAAACGGCCAGCGCTCTCGGGACTTGGATTCCGGAAAACCGATCCTGCTGTGCGCAATCTCTGCAAAGGTATCCGTGCGTCCCTGGCCATCCGCCGCCGCGCCCGAACCGCTTCACTGCCGCGGTGTGTTAACTTCAAGGTGCAACCAACTGCAACCGCTTGTTGCAAAAGCTCGCAAGCACGGTATGCAAAGCCGCAGTCTTCAACGGACGCACAGCCCAACTGCCCGGCAAAGTCGATAAAATCAACGCGTGAAACACAATCCGCAATCTCAGAACCATGCGCGCCGGCGTTCATGGCCAGCCAGCCGCCCAGGGTACCGGGAACACCCTCCAGAAACTCAAGCCCGGAGAGCCCTTGCGCTTCCAGCCAATCCAGCAGTCGCGCCCCATTCAAGCCGCACTCGGCCTCCACCAGATCGCCCTTCAGAGCATGTCGGCCCAGGCACCCTGACTTAATCCGTATCACAATGCCCTCAAACCCGCAATCGCTGAACCAGCTGTTCATGCCTGCTCCCACCATCCGCCAGGGGACGCTGTTGGCGCAACACAGCGCCAGCACAGCCTGCAACCCGGCGGGATCCTCAACCTCCACCAGCGAGCAGCACCTGCCAGCTGTCGGCAGAGTGGAGCAGCTGCTCAAAGCAGCGTGCGCCGTAACTGTGATTCGCTCAATCTGCTGAAGTCCGCTCACCGCAGCGGCAGGCAAAGCACACTCCGGAGCTTGATCAAAATAACCGCGTAGATCAATGATATCGCCAGCACCGGCAATCAGAACCAGATCCCCGCTCCGCAGGGTGTGGCGCAGATAAAACCAGCACTCCTTGAGATTACGAGCCAGGAGCACACGCAGCTCTGGCAGTTGTTCGCGGAAGTGGCCATACAGATCACAGATGTCGCCCCCTTCGACAACCGTCTCGGACGCGGCGTAAACAGGCAGCAGCATCACCTCGTCCACCCCCCTGAACGCCGCTGGGAAATGAGTTCCAAGTGCCAGTGTGCGGGTATAACGATGAGGCTGGAAAACCGCAATCACCCTTCCGGGCTGGATGGCAAGCGCCATCTCAACCGCGGCTTTAAGCTCCACTGGATGGTGGGCGTAATCAGCGATAAACCGAACTCCATTCACAGCGTGTATCTGTTCAAACCGCCGCCCCGGCAGTTGCGAGCAGGCCGCCGACAGCGCGGCCGCGACAGCCTCCATTGCATGGCCGCACATGATGGCAGCTGACGCGGCCCCCAAGGCGTTCAAAACATTATGTTGCCCGCCGCACCCCAGCTCGATCCGCCCATAGTTACGCCCCTGATAGAGCAGGTCGAATGCCGCGCTCTCAGCCCTGACCTCCACCGCGGCTGCCCGCAGTGTAGAGGAGGCACTCAAACCGAAATCCAGATATTGCACCTCGGAGCTGACCACTGCCTGCCAGGCGCGCGCGTCATCGCGACAGACACACACACCCTGACCGCTCTGATCAATCACCCGCCTGAAGCAAGCCACCAGCGACTCCTCCCCGTCAAAATGTTCGAGATGATCAAGATCAATGTTGTTCACCACTGTTACGGACGGATGATAGAACTGAAGCGAACCATCACTCTCATCAGCCTCCACAATCAACAGCCGATTGTTACCAGGCGCGGCCACGCCCCCCAGCTCTTTCGTGAAACCGCCGATACACCACCCTGGATCAGCACCCAACTCTTGAAACAGGCGCGCCGTGAAACAGGCGGTGGTGGTTTTGCCATGGGTGCCGCACACGGCAATGCCAAACGACTCGGAGAGCAGCCAGGCCAAGGCCTCGCCGCGGGAGTAAACCGGCAAGCCGCGCGCCAGCGCTGCCACGAGTTCCGGTTCATCTGAGCGTACCGCGGTTGTGACAATCAAAGCGGAGTTATCCGGGAGATCCGCCACATGCGAGGTGTGATGACCCTCCAACACAGTGACACCGGAACAACGCAAGCTGTCGGCCAGCGCATTAAGTGAACGATCACAGCCACTAACGCGGTAGCCGCGGCCAGCCAACAGGCAGGCCACACCTGCCATGCCCACACCGCACACCCCCACCATATGAATTTCGCTGCCCTCCGGCAATCTCACGTTAAAGCTCCTAATCGTGGAAGATGTTATGACAGATACTCTTGCGGACAAGATCTTCCATTCTCCTTGTCTATTGCAGGTTGCTCCGCAGTCCAGGCGATAAGCTATTTTTTGACTTGGTGACCTGGTGACTTAGTGACTTGGTGGCATTGCTTACTAACCCGGGCTTCGATTTAACGGACCTTCGGGTTACCTCCTCGTTTGCTCTTTGTCGGTAACTTCTCGGTATTATTTCGAGAGATACATCAGCCCCGAGCCATTGTACTGGCCCTGGATCAGAGCCTCAAGCTTGGACGCGATTCCTGCCCCTCCGCCGCCAAAAAAGTCACTGAGGGTCATCTGCTCATGATAGCGCAGCACCTTGACACTCTCAACCTCCAGCAGCTCAGCAATCTTTTTCTCCGCGTCCTGATAATAACCGATACCATCGATCAAACCGTTCTGGACCGCCTCATCAGCCAGGTAGACCCGCCCGTCAGCCAGTTTTTCCACCGCCGCTTGCGGGAGTTTACGGTTTTCCACAATCAAGCTGACAAAACGCTGGTGCATACGCGCAATCAAGCGTTGCATCATGGCCACCTGCTCTGGATTGACCTCGCGCATTGGATTAAAAAAATCCTTGTTTTCACCGGACTTGACCGTCACATCCGTGATTCCGATTTTAGCGGCCAGCTCCTGAATATTAACAGACTGCATAATCACGCCAATCGAGCCCGTCACAGTAGTGGGGTGCGCCAGAATATAATCAGCCGGCAGCGAGACATAGTAAGCTCCGGAGGCGGCCATATCCCCCATGATCACCACAATTTTACGATCCGGCTGGGCCGCTTTAAAATTCAGCAGCGCCTGGTAGATCACATCACTGGCGGTAATACCGCCGCCGCCGCTGTTGACCTCGAGAATCAGCGCCTTGACTGTTTCGTCGTGGGTGGCTTTGCGGATTGAGCGCAGGGCCGTGACCGTGTTGCGATCTCCCCAGGGCGTTGGTGTGAGCATGATCATCCCGGTTACAGGAATCCTCACAACCCGGGTGTTACCGCTGCCAGTGGACCAGCTTTCCGTCATTCTGGGAGACTCATCATCCCCTAGCCCACGCTCCTTTTTTGATTGGAGCGAACGGACAATTTCCACCCCCTCAAAGCTGGTTGAAGCCAAGCCGAAATAAACCAGGGCTGCAAACGCTGCGAAAAAAGCGCCTATCACAGCCAGCATAACCAGGCAGCCAAAACCACACCCGCGGGAACTTTTTTTCTCTTTCATATTATCACTCATCTCAACTCCCTTAAAATCAATTAATTGGGGATTATAATAACACACTCCTGGTCAGAGCCGCAATGGAGAAACCTTGTATAACAGCTATTCGGTTATCCTGTTATCCTGTCAAAACTGTTTGCCTGCCTGTGCGCTGCATGCAGACAGGCGGCTGTGCTGCGCTAGGCTCCTTGTGGTTTCAAAAAAAGCTATCATTTTTCTTCCCCCGCATTTTAACCACGAAAATCACGAAAAGCACGAAAGGGGTGCGTAGCTGACTTGAAGCTCACAAGGAGCACATAGAGCACAAAGAGCCGAGCCGGAGCTCGGCGCTCCCTGAACAATCCATCCCTGTATATTGCAAGTATTCCCGTGATAAGGGTATTTCAAGCGATCAGCGACCCTGCGATACCCTTATCCTTTCGCGGAGATTCGCGGGCAAAAAATCTTTGTGCTCTAGGGGCGAAATCAGTGCCTGTCCCTAAGAGCGAAATCAGGATGGGAATGGGAGTGATGGGAGTGATGGGAAGAATGACAGTTGCAGCGTTGGCGCGTTTATGGCAAGCACCTGGCAATTCGCGACAAAGCTTGCGGCAAAGTTTACGACAAAGCCGCCCCTGCGGCAGCAGAGGCGGCTTCCAACATCAGTTTTCAGCCTGTGTTATCGGAGTATGAGAAGCAATCCGCCCGGGTAGTTGTTGGTCAGCACAAGCTTGCCACCCTCGATCACAGCGGTGAACTGATCAACGCGCTCGGTGCCGCTCCATGTCACACGTTCAGCCAGAGCATCGACGGGCATGTTGTAAGCATCACAGATCTCATATCTGCGTTTGAGAGAACCAGCGCCGAAACTTACGTTAACGCTGGCATCCCTGAGGAAGTCAGCGCTTACATTCGCCAGCACAGGTTTGGTGATGGTACTGCCGTCATCACAAGTCACCCTGAAGGTGCTGCCAGCCGCCAGTTTGTAGTTGCCCTCTAAGGTGGCGGCAGCTGTTCCGCTCAGATCGCCGAAGATCTCGCAGATCACCGTGTCTGTCCGGTCGAGTTTCAGTTTGCCGCCGGTGAGGCTCACATCGCCCTGGATCGAGCCCAGCGGACGATCAGCGGTAATGTAGAGATAGCGCTCATCAAAGGGCTGGAACTGCGCCTCAGTGGCGGAGGTCGCGATCCCGACCTTGAAGCCGAGTCCAATGTTGGACCAAGCCCAGGGGCCGTTCCCGCCTGTGCCATCGCGGGTTCGTACCTCAAAGTAATGCGCTCCGGGCGCAAGATCGAGAATCACCATATTCTGAACGTTGCCAATATTGCGCAGGACTTCCTCGCCATCGACTTTGAAGGTCAGGTCGTCGTCATAGTTGGCGCCGAAGCTCCAGGTCTGATTGGTGGGCGAATCCACGGTGAAGTAGCCTGCAAACAGGTCAGTCGTGTTATTGGGTTTGCTGCCTGGAGCAGTCGGACCCTTGATATTGACCACCTTCATGCTATTGGCCCAAGTTGTGGGGATCGCCACACTATCCCATCCAGCTGCTGGGTTTGTGATGCGCCCAAACATCACGCCGCGTTCCGGGCGCATCTTGACGTTGGTTGGGACAAAGGGCTGGTAGAGGCTAGGATCAGTTGTACTGGTCTGCGCTGAGCGGGCAAAGCCCAGTCCAATCTTAGCTGCCTGCCAATTACCCCCTACTGGTCCTGCGCCGCCGCCACCATTGTAACCAGCCGCGTCGAACTTGTACCACCCTGCCTGAGGCAGATTGATTTGTCCTGTGACGGTGTTGTTCCATGTGGCATTTGAAAGTACAGTATTTGTGATCGCATTGTCCGATGAGATGATCTTAAATAACATCCAGTCATCATAGTTCTTGACGAATGTCCACATGCCGACCTCTTCGCTTGAGACATAGAATTCGCCCCAGTACCGGAAGGTTGTGCTTCCATTTGCATACGCGGTTGTGTTCAATAAATCCATATCGCGCGCCAGAAAACGCGTCTGGTTGGCAAGTAATACCGGGTGTTTTCCGCCAAGGAAATCCGTATCGCTCACCCCATAACCGCGGGTGACCTGCGCATTGATGTAATCACCGGCATCCATCAGCACAGTACCTGACACCACACTCATCGAGCCCAGTGAACCCGCGTTTTTCAGGCTGACAACATCTGTGTGGTCGACTTCCACGGAGCCTGTGAGGTTGCCCAGCAAGGTTTTGTTGCTGTTGAATGGGGCGGAGCCGGTAAACTTGAGATTGCCCTTGCCTTGCAGGGGGGCGTTCCAGTTGATCAGGTTAGCTCCCATATCAAAGGTGAAGAGATCGGAGGCTTCGCCGTCAAAACTGATGTTCATCCAATCTGTTACCCCCCAGGCAGCACTATTGGTGAGCGTGCCGTTGTTCAGTAAGACCAAAGGTTTGTTCTTATAATGATGGTCTGTTGTCAGCCCATCTGAGCCAATCTCAATGACACCGCCGTTCATGGTGAAACTCTCATCCGTGCGCAGGACAGGGGCCGTGGCCCAATCGACACCGCTACGCAGTTGAAGACCTTTGGTCTTCAGCATGCCGCCACTCATGGTCACATAAGATGTCGCATCACGGCCAACAACCATGCGGGTCTCAGGGGCGATCACTTCACCGCCACTCTGAGTCCAGTAATGCGCTTTGGTGCCGCCTGACCAGTGGCCGGTCCAGAAATTACCTGTGCCATTAAAGCGCAGCGTGCCGCCATTAATGGTCACCGAGGAGCTGTCCACATTGCTTGAATCCGCAGTCATGATTTGGCGCGTGTCGATCTCCGCACCGTCATTGATAATCAGGTGTCCATTGCTCCACCTGCCAACCGAGAGAGAGCCAACATCGATCTTCGTCGGCCCTGCAATCGTGGTTGTGCGGCCAAGGGCTGATGAGCGTACCAGCCACTGCCCGGCGATTGCGGCGGGGTTGAACTGTTCGAGGTTGGTTGTCATCACATTGTTGGTCGCATCAAGGATGCAGAAAGCGCCGCCGCTCATTTTAACGGTCTCCGGAAAGAGAGGTGCCGAGCCCACGGCTGTGCCATTGCCGAGATAAAAATAGCCATTGTTGATCAGTACATTCGGCGAGCCCTCAATGCGCCCCTTGAAGAGGGTTCCAGCCCCTCCTTCAAACTGCAGGGTGGTGCCGGGGTTCATGGTAATCAATCCATTGAACAAGGTGTCAGAGTTGCGTTGATTGATCTTGCCCACGCCAGATTCAATCAGCAGCGGAGTTGAGAACGGAATCGTGTTGTAGGCATAGAATAGCAGCCGTCCGCCATCCTTGAGCGTAATCTTATCAGCAATGTTCAGGCGGGTGGAGCCTTCAATCCCGAACGATCCGCCATCCACACAGCGGATTGCGCCCAGATTGACATCCGTGTTCACCATATAAAAACCTTCGTCAATGCTGGCAGCGCGCTGCGTCCTCACAGTCAGCGTCTTGTCAGGCCCGTAAAGCTGGGGACGCGCATTCGCGGCGCCGGCCAGATAGCGCATGTCAAAACGGCGAGTGCCGCCAATGGTAGCGTCGCCGATAAGCTCAATGTCGCCAAATGCGTTATAACCCCCGTTTGCATTGGCCGTATTGTTATTCACAATCGCGCCTCCACCATTGTACCCCTCGCCGGAGATCTTAAAGGCCTTGAAGGATGTGATCGCGTTGCGGCTAGCGTCGTAAGTGCCAAGATTGTTGGCAACATTGCCGTAATTGATGTCCAATGTGCCTGTCCCGGTGATTGTAACCTGAGCCAATGGGGTGCCGAGCGCATTATTCGTAGTGATATTGAGCCCCAGCTTAACAACGCCGTCGCTGATCTGGATCGGCTGATCGCCGAATCCCTTGCCGTCAATTGTCAGCACGCCGGTGCCCTCTTTAACCACAGGGCCGGTGCCCAGCAGCTTCTCGCCTGTGAGGGTGTAATCCTGGCTGCCCTTGAAGGTAATGGAAGCAGGTGTGCTATCAGCCACGACGTTAAGGGTGGGGTTATAGTTAGGCTCCAGGCCGTCGACTGCCACTCTGGAGGTATCGCTGAAGGCCACCTTGCCGCCTGCGTCGTCCACCAACCACGCGAGCGAGGTTGTATCCCAATCAGTGACACCGGAGTCCGGACGCCAGAAGAGGTTGTCGCCAACCGCGGCACCGCCTGTGACGCGAACAGCCAGCGAGCCTTTGCTGATCACCCAGGTGCCGCTCTGACCGCTCATCAGACCCTCGATGGCGGGCAGTGTGGCCGGCAGCGAGCTTACCCCGACAAACACCGGATAGTCATCGGCCAGCAGTGTGCGCGGAGCGGCGAGCACCTGGACCCGGCTGCCTGGCGCAAAGTTGACTGAGGCGACACCCACGGGGCGGGAGAGATCCATGGAGAGCAAGGCGCCTGCGGAGATTGAGAGCGATGCTGTCCGGTTGATTGCGCCATTGACAGTTAGCAGCAGCGTGCCGGCGTCGATCACTGTCGCACCTGAGTATTGATTGACCGCTGTGAGCGTCAAAGTCCCGCCCCCGGCCTTGGTCAGCGCGCCGGTGCCGCTCAGATGGCCGGAGATAGTGATGTCAGCGGGTGTCGAGCCATCCTGGGTTGTGCAGGAGATGGTTGTCGCGCCGGCTGCGTCATCGAGCGTCATATCAGCTGTGAAGGCTCCGAGGGGTGAGGTGTAGCTCTGGAGGGTTGCCCCTGAGATAGAGATATAGCTCTGTCCTGAGCCCTGTGAAATCGTGTTGGCGCAGATCGTTCCGTTGAGAGCGTTCAGATAGCTGACCTTGGAGGCAACATCACCCAAACGCAGCAGGTTGGCTTTAACCACACCAGTGCCACTCAGATTTAAAATGGCACTGCCATGCAAATAAGAACCATTTTCGCCTAGATAGAGCGTGGCTGTTGTTTCAAAGGTGCCGCCGCTGATATTAGCCGTGCCGACGCTGTCCGCACCGCAGCTAATCGCAATATTGCCGGTGGTCTGCTGTTTGAGGGAGCCACCTGTCATATTAAGCGTACCCCTGCTCTGGCCTGTTCCAAAACGGCCGAAGGCGAACCAATTGTTGACTGTCAGCGATCCGCCCGTGATATTCATGGTGCCGCTACCATTGGCATTGCCAAGCCAGATTTCACCCGTATTACCGACAAAGGTGCCGCCAATGTAGTCCCATGTCGCTGTTTCGTCTGCCGCGGTACCAACCACCACTTTGGAGGCAACATTGTCTCCGCTTGTGACGAGTTTGCCATCCTTGACCAGCATGGTTCCGGCGAAGGTATTGTTAGCCGACAGCGTGAGCGTCCCGGCGCCGGTTTTAAGCGGAGCGCCACCGCCTATAATCGAACCGCTGATCGTCAAGCTGCGCGCGGCATCCACAAACATGGTGCAGTCACCACCGACCAGCGTAACCGGTGTTGCGAGGGCGACATCGCCATCGCTGACCGAGATATTGCCTGCCAGGTTGAGCGGGTTGCCGGTGATGTTCCAATCATTGATAAAGGTCAAGCCGTTAAACTGCGTGGCAGCGGGCATATTGTTGACATTGGCGGTGCGCGCTGTGCCGGTGAAGACCAGCGTGTCGGCCGGGCTCAAGGCGAGGTTGCCCACCCAGTTATCAGGGCTATCCCAGTTACTGTCATCAGCATCGCCGCCATCCCAGGTGGCGGTCTTTGGCGCAGGGTAATAAGGCACAGTGGAGCCTGTGCCACCATTGTAGAGCGTAGCCACTTCGGTTGCGCCCAGAGCGCGATTCCAATAGGCCAGGTCATCGATCATAGCACCAGTTTTTTCAAGCAGGTAGCTGCCGCCAGCCCAACCCGTATTATATAAAGACATTTCACGGCAGCTCTGACCGTCCACATTGATATTCAGGGAGGGGTTAATTGCCATGTTGGCTGCCGCGCCGTTGACATAGAGGGTCACAATACCCCCTTCGCGTGTCCAGACCAGGTGGTTCCATCCGCCCAAAGCGCCCTGTAACTTTACGGAATTATAAGAGGCGGTGCTTGGATCGCCGATGATCAAGCCGAACAGGCCGTCAATGGTGACATCAACCGCCCACCCGCGGGTCATCGGGTAAATAATACCGCGCGTCATCACAAAGCTGTTCACCCCTTTGGCAGGGGCGGTCAAGGTTGCAGGCAGCTTGACCCAGATAGAGGCCGAGAAGGAGTCCGCGTAAGGCTGGAAGCGTGTTTCTCCTGCTGAGCTGTAGGGCCCGCCGCCTGAGTTCACTCCGTTGGCGAACTTGGCCGCGCCATACGATACTGTCCCTTGAGTGGGGAATGGATTGAGCGGACTGACCCCGCCAATGCAGTTCATATTGCCATCAAAAGCATAGTACTGCTGCAGCCCCTCTTTCAGTGTCAGGGGCACACTCATATCCAGCACCAGGGCGATGTCATTGCCGCCGGTAGCTGAGCTGGTGTCAAAGTCCGCCTGGTAGGTGATGCGGAACTTGCGGCCTGAGGCGGTGATCTTACCAACTGTGTTATCAAAGACACCGGCAATCGCCCGGGTTGAGGTATTATTTAGAACAAAGAGAAGATCCTGGGTCTCAAAGGTTGACTCAGCCACCAAGCTGGTATCCAGGGTGACACCCGCGTTGATATCAACGCCGCCCGAGGCGGTGAGCGTACCGCTCTGCGGCATGGCGAAGAGCGAGTTGGCCAGGAGGTTGATTTTACCGGCAACCGTGCCAATGCCGCCGAAGCTCGCATAAGCACCCACATTGACAGTACTTGCGGCATCGGTCGAACCGTTGACCATCAGCCGCCCGATTGTGACTGCGGTCACCCCCTGGTAGCTGTTGTTGCCGGCAAGGATCAGGGTGCCGTATTTATCGGTTCCGCCCTTGGTGACTCCGCCTGTCCCGGCAATGTCGCTGCTGATCACCAGCGTGCCCGCATCCACTTCGGTGGTCCCGCGATAGGAGATATCGCCGGTGAGCGTCACGGTGTTGGTGCCCATCTTGCGAAATGACCCTGGCCCTGTGATGTCGTTCGCGATGGTCAGATCGTCCGAACGGTGGACAGCCAGCCACTCGTTATTGGTCACAGCCCCGGTACCGAGCGTGCCGGTGGTGCCATTGTTGCCGACGCATAATACGCCGTAGCGGATAACAGTAGCGCCGGCGTAGGTGTTTAGACCGGTTAACACCAATTTGCCCTCACCGAGCTTTAAGACCCCGTCCGGGGCCTCCACATCAGTAATGATATCAGCGACGTTAGTGGTGACACCGGTCGCCACATCAAAGGTTAGCGTTTGCGCAAACGACGTTGCCAAAAGCATGCTTACACTCACACCAAACACAGTGAGCACTTGACCAACAGAGCGACTTGAACTCATACCACACCTCTTTTTTAGTGACAAACACTACCCATGCACACACATATGCAAACAGGCGGCATTTGAATTCCTAATTCAACATTCCTTAAAAATTAACATAATCAACTGCACCTTGCAACTGTAAAAAAATAAACTTTTTTCAATTGAAAATGATCTGCGGAGTTTCTTGCTTTTTGCGGCTTAAACTGAGAAAATGCAGACATATAGAGCAAAAGTATAACCGTAGAAAACACGCCAGCCAAGTGATTGGCAAGTCGACCGCGTGGCCGCGCTGCGAAAAAACCAAGGGGTAACCCGAAGCTCCGTTAAATTAGGAGAGGAAATGTCAAGATTTACTGAAGAACTCACACCGCAGCTGATTAAAAGGTTGGCGGATACGCCTTTTTGCAGACCCAGGATCGCCGAGTTAGCCCAGCTGCTGGGCGCGATGCCGCTTGAGACGGCCAACCAGTGGGTGCGGGAGCTGGCTGAAGCGGGCGAGGATCAGGCTCTCACCCGGCTGCTGAATGTGTTTGCCTACTGTGGTTTTAAGCTGGAGCCCGGTGTGCTGGTTCAAAGCTGTCTGGTGACAACGGAGATATCCAGTGTGTCATACATCTTCGCCCATCAGGATGCGCGCGCAATCCCGCATTTGTGTCAAATGGCCCGTTCCGAGGAGCCACCCGGGCAACTCAGGATACTCTATGGCAGGTATGCCACTGAGTTGGCGCTGCGATATGGCGGTGATCAAGACAAGGTGCGACGGCTGCTGCAATATTTGAGCGGGGTCTCGTATTTAGAGGAGGCGAAGATCCTGGTTTACGAGACCTTGGTCATGCTTGACTCCGGGGAGCTGAAACCCGCACTCGTGCCAATCTTGACTGCGCAGGATATAAAAGATCATCTGCCTGAGCGTCCGCCGCCAAAGGTGATCAGCGGCGGCGGCACACTGCGCAGGCCCGTGGCAAAGGTCGGACGTAATGATCCTTGCCATTGCGGCAGCGGGAAAAAGTACAAACGCTGTTGCGCCAGTAAAGACGGGGAGCTGCTGGCTGACGCTTCGGAGTATGCCGGGATCACACAGACGCAGTTGCTTGAGAATCCCGGGATTGTGGATGATCCCCATCTCATCAGAGGTATGCGCGCCTATGAGATTAAAAAACTTGATCCAGCCACGCTGGGCTTCAGTCAGTTGATTGCGGCGTTTCGCTCAGCCATGGGTTTCGGCATGTTTGAGATTGCCTTGGCCATGCTGGTTGAGTGCTCCCAAAGAGGTGATTTAGAGTATGAATTTGATCAAGGCCATTTTGTTGATCTGATGGAACGGGCTTTGAATTTAGGAAACATGGAGGTGGCCGAGCGTGCGCGCAAACTTATTCCGACGGATTATGAGCTGATCGACTGGGATGAGGTTGAGATGCAATTTGAGCTGAACCGCAATCCGGGGGTGCTGGCGACTTTAGAGCGGCACTGCGGCACCGCACTCGACAGTGATGCTGATATTGATTTCCTTCTTGAGCGTAGTCTGTGCAACCTCAGCCATATCCTGCGCCACAAATTTCCGGCGCTGGGTATTGTGTTTGCCCGCGCAGCGGTTATGCAGAGTCCTGAAAGTATAATGGATAATGAGCATCTGGTCGAGATTACGCAGGAGTGCCGGAGTGAGCTTGGGTTAGAGCCGTGGGGCGACCCGATTGAGCAACTGGTTTTCAGTGAGGAGCGGGAGTTTTATCAGCGAAAACAGAAGTCAAAAAACGCGGCAGTGGAAAATGATCTACGCCGCGAGCTGGCGGCGGCGCGTGAGCAGGCAAAGCTTTCGTCCGCAAAATTGACGGATGCGGCAGCTGAGCTGCAGAAGATGAAAAAAGAGCTGGCAGCAAAGGAGAGCGATAAAAAAGAGTCGGGCGACAAACAGTTGGTTACGTTCGAAGGGCCATCACCGGAACAGCGTGCCACCATGGAACGCCTGCGGCGGCAGATTGATAACTTAAAGGTCGAGATCAGCAATCAGCAGGAGCAGAGGCAAAAGCTACGGCAACAGCTTGAAAGGGCGCAAAACTCTTCCGGGCGCGGCCAGGAATCCGTCAGCCAGGCTGAAAAGAGTGAGGACAGCGACGAGCAGGCAGAGATGCCATCAAAGAGTGAGCGGAGAGTTGTTGTTCCCGAATACAAGGAAAGTTTCAAGAGTGCCTGCTCGAACATGCCGGCGGCTGTGGCGGGTGCTGCTTTAAAGGCACTCTCAGGCATTGCCGCATATGATGCAGCCACATGGAAGAACTTTCGCGCCATTAAACAATTAACGAACATCTATCGCATACGGATTGGCATTCATTACAGGTTGTTGATCCTATGGCTTCCCGGCGAGAGGCTGTGCGCACTGGATCTGATCCCCCGCCAAGATCTGGAGTCATGGATCAAGCGGCATGCGATGTGAGATAAGTGTGCAGCTTGTATCTTGCAGGTTGCTCTGTAGTCCAGGCGATAAGCTGTTTTTTTGACCTGGTCACCAGGTGACTTAGCAGCGGCTCCAGACCACTGGACATAGACGTGAAAAACTTAGTGTTTTTTGCCTTAAAAACAACGCAGCAATCTTTGTGAGCTATGTGTTCCTTGTGGTTTCAAAAATTAAAGTGCAACCATTTTGACCCCCTATGTCCAGTGATCTGGGCTCTTGTCGCAAAACAAGCGCGGAACTGCTAACGGATAATCATCAAGATACCAGCCGGGGCTGCCACAAAGCGCGCCGAGTTCTCTGTCACTCGCACCTTGGCATTATAACCAGTGGGTATGCCTGGCGGCAGGGTTGCGCCGACCAGGGCCGCCTGGGTTGTCTGATCCGCCGAAGCATAGGTGAAGAGTGCCTGATGCAGCGGATAGCCAGCGCCCTCAGGCAGAGCCAGGGTCACGCTGCCGTTGACTGTCAGCGCACTGCTCACAGCCAGCGTTCCACTGTAAGTGCCGCCTGCGAAGGTAATGGTAAGATCACCATTGACCGTTGCCGTGCCGGTCAGTTCGCCGCCTGCTTGGATCACAATGTTGGTGATACCGGTGAGCACAGTGCCGCCCAGATCCAACACGCCGGCTTCCACCACCATCTCACCGATCACATTGATCGCGCCGGAGAGGCTCTGCTTCGCTGCTCCCTGCTTTACAATTGTGCCACTGCCGGAGATATTACCGGAGAAGGCCGCACTCTCAAAGGCATTGAGTCCAAGCGTGCCGTTGGCAAGGGTGATCCGGCCTTCGCCGCTCAGCGGCCCAATGGTTTCACTGACGGAGACAACCGCCAGCTCTGCCGGAGCGGCAATGATTGTGCGCGAAAGGTCGGAGAGCACATTCATAGCACCTGCGCCCACTGTCCACGTGCCGGCCAGTGCCTTTCTTCCGGTTGTGATTGCCCCTGCATTGGCAGAGTAGTCACGACTATCAACCGTGCTCCAGCGCACCCCGTCTTCACTGATCTCAACTATCCAGCTGAGAGGGTCGCGGCCAGTGGAGTCATTCGCAGTATACCAGCGATAACCATCGAAGCGCACCAGCTCCGACAGCTCGACTATCAGCGGTTGGATGGACTTAATATAAAACTTTGTGTCAACGCTGCCATCAATCGCCTTCTCAGGGCCCTCATTGCCTGGGTTTACCCCCGGCGAGGTTCCCAGGGTTCCAGCCGGATATGGCACCTTCACTCCATTCAGCATCAGCTGGAACTCGGAGAGCTGATACCCAGAACCGTAATTAGTGCCACCCACACGCATTGCCAATGGGGAAAACCTGACATAGCGCGTGCCCACAGCACCGCCCACAGAGGCCACACCAGCCTCAAGCAAGGTATCGCCGGTGTAGGTGCTGTTGAGACCTGTCATGCGCGTTATGCCACTGCCGGAGTGCACAAATCCAAGCGTATTTTTGCCATCCTGCATGGAGCCCATAAATTGAGTTTGCTCAGCTCCGCCCACCACTACATTAGCTGCTGTGGCACTGTCATTGCGCACCATCACCCCAAGGCTCATGGGCGTAAAGGTTGCATCCGCACCATCCGCGGCAGCGAGGCCCACAGTGCCATGCCCGGAGACCGTGCCTGTGAATCCTGTGTAATCCGCAATCTTCAAGCAGCTGGCTTCAAGCGCTAAATCACCAGTGCCGGTGAGTGCCGCAACTCCCAGATCCGTTGCTGTGAGCGAGAGCGTTGCGCCTGAGGCCACAGTTATGTTGTGATCCATGATTTCAATATCCGGAGGCAGGGCACCCAACCACTTCTGAGCAAGGAAGCTCTCCACTTTTTTCCGCTCAGCAACTGTCAGCACACGGTCATAAACCAAAATCTCGCCAATATATCCATTAAAATAGCGATTGTACGTTGGGCTCGCCCAGTAATCGCCAATTGCCGCTGTCCAATTCTTGTCACTACTGCTGACTGCAGTCAGAATATGAAGCGGGCTCTCTGCAAACGAAAACCCAGGGGTGCCATTGATATACATCTCACCGCTGTATGAGAATTCAGAGGAAGCAGCTTCATTCCCTGTGTGCCTCCAGGTGGTAGCCGAGTGATGGCGTATCCCGGAATCCCTGCCGCTCTGGCCCCATACGCCAGCCAGGCTCACATAGGTTGACATCTTACTCACAATAAAAAGCGTGCGTGCTTTAGCACCTTTATTAGCAATCAGCCGGGTGCGGCTGCCATTGCCGCCAAACCGCACAGCTGGCAGTCCGTTAAGCGCATCTGACACATACTCAGGTTGCAGCGCAGAGTTTGCCTGCTTAAAATCAACCCGCGCGCCTGTTGTGTCAGCCCAAGTCGTGACCTTTGTGCCATCCAGTGTAATCGTGGAGGGGTTGGCGGCATCCAGGCGATATGCGAGACCAGCGGCGGGCAGGGTAAACCATTTCGCTGAAAGATAGCTCTCCACCGTAGCACGTTCGGCTGCGCTCAAGGCCCGGTCATAGACCAGCACCTCGCCTACGAATCCCCGGAAGTAGCGCTGATAAGTTCCGCTGCTCCAGTAGTCGCCCAGCGCGTGCACCTGCTTTACACCAGGTGTTGCGCGAACCGCCGTCAAAATATAGGGCTGTGCTGAATTATAAGTGCTGCCTGAAATGCCGTTGATATACATCGCGCCGTTAAAGGTGAAATCATTGCCATCGGCATTATGCTGCCAAGTTCCGAGAGCGCTTCCACGAATGCCGTAATCACTGCCACTGTTGCCCCAGATCCCATCAAAACCTCCGAAAGAGGTTGTTTGCGCAAGAATAAAGACTGTCTGCGCTGCGGCGGTTGTGTTTGCTGCCAATCGGTTGCGCGTGTTATCTCTGAACTTGAGCGCCGGCAGCCCATTGATCGCGTTTTTTGTATAACTCGGCTGCATGGCGCCCGCTGTCTGCGTAAACTCGACCCCCGTGCCGGAAGCATCCCTCCAGGCTGAGACCTGAGTGCCGTTTAAAGTGATTGTATCAGGGTTCCCTGCGTCGAGCTGATAGGAGAGGCCAGCAATCTTCGGCACCTTACTCGGCCTCAGCCACAGGGTTCCGGCATTGACATCTGTGTTGCCAGTGTAGGCGAGCGCCTCAGCCGCCATTGTCAGGATGCCGGTGCCGACCTTGGACAGACTCAAAGCTCCGGATCCATCCTGCAAAGTTCCTTTAAAGGTGGAGCTGCCATTACCGGCACCGACAGTCAACCCGGCCCCAGCCCCGTTATTGACGACCTTGCTGCCGGCATCAACCGAGCGCAATGCGCTGATGGACTCCGACCTTCCATTTAGTTCGAGTGTGCCGCCGCTGAGCGTGACATCCCCGTTGATCTGATTATTGTTTGAGCCAGCCAATACTGCGGTTGCGCCGCTCCCAACACCCAGGTTCGCCACTGCGTAAGCATCGGATGCCCCGGATTTATTCAAGAGCAGCGTGCCGTCAAGCACCGTCAGATCCAAACCAGTGTTGACCTCAGAGCCGCCCAGAACCAAAGTCCCCAGCCCGGTTTTCGTAATAACTCCGCTGCCGATTACCGGGGTGTTAACGGTCATGGTCTCATCTGAAGTAACATGGAAAGCTCCGCTCAACGCGGTAAACGCAGTTGTATTCAAGGTCAGATCGCTCCCCTCCTTGTTGGAGAGCACCCCCCCTGCCAGGGTCACGGATGCTCCGCCCAAAAGACCCTCTGAGCCGATCACCAGTGTGCCGTCGGCAATCGCAATGGTGCCGTTCAGCACTGAACCTGCACCAGTCAGTTCGACTGTACCACCTCCCTGTTTTTCAATTGTGCCGCTGCCTGTGAAATTGCCGCTGTAAATCATTGAGCCTGCGCCGGTGAACACTGCCTTTGAATCCGCCAGCGAAAAGTCGGTGGTGACGTTCAGCAGTGTGCCGGGTGCATCGAGCAGCGCGCCGTCCACAAACTGCAGTGTGCTGAAAGAGAGCGTGTTGCCATTGAGCACCGTGGCGGTGCCATCGCCGCCGATCGTTGTGCCAGCCACAACTGTCGCGGAGTAATTGCTCAGGACCAGGGCGCCGCCGAGCAGATCATTGCCATCCAGAAAAAGGTTCACACCATCCGCCAGGGTGTAGGCAGCCGAGGGCAGACGGCGCAGCCAGAGGTTGTCGGTCAATGTCAGACCGCCGCTGGTGGCAACCTTGGCATCCAGAACTGCCGGCATCAGGGCATCTGCTGAACCGAAGTGAACAGGAGCGCCGTTGTTGTCGATAGTCAAGGTTGGCTCAACCGCTCCAACGCTGTTGGTGGTGACTATGCCGGCAAAAACAGGCGCATCAGGGGCTGCGTCAACGGTCAAGGTGGCATCCTGCTCCAGCGCGAACGTGGCTTGCAGAACATTGTCGCGCCCGGTTGCAATCAGATGCGGGCCGCCATCGTCCGTGAACAGTCGTGCCCGCGCCCTTTCCACAGTGGAGGTGAAGCCTCCATCCAGCTGGTCATACATAATGCCGTTCCTGAGTCCACTTTGCGGACCAACTCCGCCGCCGCCCTGTGCAAAGCGTATTTCAATCTCATGCCACCCTGCAGTGACTGCGATATTGTTGGCA
>JAQUCE010000184.1 GCA_028686345.1 Kiritimatiellia bacterium | reverse complement strand
AAAGAATGTTCTGGCTTGACTAGTCAGGCCAGAATATTGTATTGTAGCATTATGAAAAGAGTACAGAGCGTATATGAGGCAAAGACACATTTATCCAGCATTCTTTCAGAGGTTGTGATAAGGGTGCTCGGTTTGTGATCTGCAGACATGGAGTTCCTGTTGCTGATATTGTACCGCACAAATCATGTGATGATCTTTTTCAGGTAAAAGAGAGTCTGGCAGGTGCCGAATATCTGGTGGAACCTACAACTCCCCTGGATGAGGATGACTGGCCGGAGGAGCTGCGATGATTCTACTTGATACTCATGTATTTGCTTGCAAATGAAAATTCACATGAAGAGTGATCTCTATACCCATGTTGGGCAAGTTTGTGGTTGGTTTTTAAATCCTAATAAATGAGAGAGAGTTTTATGCGTATGTGCGGAGTGCCTTTTCGAGTCGGCTTGGTTCTTGTTTTCTCTTTGTGCTTTTGGCAGTCGGCGAGCTTAGGGCAATCTGCTGCTCTTACGCTGCACGTCGCGCCGAATGGCAACGATACCTGGAGCGGTTTCCCGGCGGAACCATCTGCCGACAATACGGATGGTCCCTTGGCCACGCTGGAGCGTGCCCGGTTGCGGGTGCGGGAACTTGGCGGGGGCCGGGCGCGGGGGCCGGTTACTGTCCTGCTGCGAACGGGTGTTTACCAGCAGCATCAGCCGTTGCGCTTTACGTCCGAGGATTCAGGAACAGCCGCGGCACCTGTCACCTATGCCGCCTACCCTGGCGAACAGCCGGTCGTCAGCGGAGGTTTGTCGGTCTCAGGTTGGGTTGAGGAGGGGGCGCTGTGGCGCGCGCCAGCACCGCGCACCGCGGCTGGTCAGGTCGTGCGCTTCAACCAGCTGTATGTGAATGGCGCGCGGCGCACCCGCGCACGCATGCCTAATCGCGGATCATTTTTTAGGAGCGATGGCCCGACCGCCCAAAATAATACGCGGGCCTTTTACTATCACGAGGGTGATCTGCGTGCTTGGCCCAAGGCACGAGATGCCTTGATCGTGGTTTACCACTCCTGGGAAACCTCAGTGCACCGGATTCGTAATATTGACGAGGAGTCCTGCAGCGTGCTGCTGCATGAGGCGGCACCATGGCCGTTTGGGCGCTGGGAGCGGCAGCAACGCTACTATGTGGAGAACCTGCGCGAGGCGCTGGATGAACCGGGCGAGTGGTTTCTTGACCTCGACCGCAATGTGATCCTGTATTATCCCCTGCCAGGAGAGACGCCTGCCAGCGTGAATGCGATTGCGCCTGTTCTGCCAGCCACGCTGCTGTATTTCGAGGGTGATCTGGCAAACAAAAAGTATGTCGAATATCTTTGCTTTAAGGGTCTGGCCTTCCGCCACACCGATGCCAATCTGAAGCGGCTGCGCAACCCCGGACAAGGAGAGATCTATCAGCCAGGGTTGATTCAGGCAGAGGGATTGCGCCATACGCAGTTTATTGACTGTGAGGTCGCCAACACTGGCGGCCATGCCATCTGGCTGGCGGCCGGTTCCTCTCACAACCTAATTCAACGCAGCCACCTGCACGATCTCGGCGGCGGCGGTGTCTACATCGGCGGTGGTTGGGGGATTCATGATCAGCACCCCGCCAGCCACAACACGGTGGACAACTGCCTGATCCGGGATGGCTCCTACATGTTCCACGGTGCCCACGGGGTCTGGATCGGCAAAAGCTCCCACAACCGCGTTACCCATAACGAGATCTCAAATTTCGACTATACCGGCATCTCTTGTGGCTGGTCCTGGGGTTTCGCGCCCAGCAGCGCCAACCACAATATTCTCGATCACAACTACATTCATCATCTTGGCAATGGAGAGGGGTTGAGTGATATGGGCGGCATCTACACCCTCGGTCTCTCTCCGGGAACTACGATCCGCCACAACCATATTCACGATGTCTATAACTATGCGCATGTCTCGCACGGCTCCGGGATTTATCCCGACGAAGGCAGCACCGATATCCTGATCGAAGGTAATCTGGTCTACCGGCTGCGCAACAGCCCTTTATTCATGCACTATGGCAAGGAGTGCACTGTGCGCAACAACATCCTCGCCCTTGGCGACAGGGGTCAGCTCCGCCGCTCGCGTGAGGACAAACGCTGTCACTATGTCGCTGTTGGCAACATTATCTACGGCGGGACAAACCCACTCATGCTGGATGGGCCTTGGAAGAACCACGATTGGCAGCTGGGCAGCAATCTATACTGGAGTGTGGATGGTCAACCCGACTTTGCAGGTATGGATTTTGCCACATGGCAGCCCTTTGGCAAAGATGTGGGCTCCAAGGTGGCTGATCCGCTGTTTGTTGATCCACAGAACAATGATTTCCGTTTGCAGCCAGAGTCTCCGGCCTTGGCCATGGGTTTTCGCCCCATTGACCCTGCGCAGGCCGGACTCTATGGCGAACCATCGTGGAACGGCCTGCCGCGACAATTTGCCAACCGCGAGTGCCGTGAATATGACCGGCCAGTCGATCCGCCGCTGCGGGTTAATTTCGGTTTTGAAGAAGATCTGGTTGGAAGCGCGCCGCTCGAAGGCGCGGTCATTCCCGGTGAAAACGGCGCTTCGCTTTTGGTGGCAAATGACCAAGCGGCAAGTGGTCGCCAGAGCCTCAAATTCATTGATGCGCCGGGGCAGCGGAACACCTGGACCCCGCACCTCTACTATCGGACAACCTACACCCAGGGGGTGGTGCGGCTAACCTGGGAGATGCGTAACGCGCCCGAGAGCCCGGCAGCGTTCAACATGGATTTGCGGCAGTACGATACAGGCGCGGCTTACCGCACCGGCCCTTCGGTTGCAGTTGCGGCTGACGGCACGGTGCGCGCCAGCGGCCAGGAGATCGGCAAGCTGCCGGCTGGCGTGTGGGCGCGTGTAGACATAGAGCTGGTGTTGGGATCCGAGACTCCTGCTCGCTATCAACTGACATACAGTGTGCCGGATCAAGCGCCCATCGTACGGGAGCTGCCGTATGTTGACCCCGCGTTCAGCCGCATCGACTGGCTGGGCTTCAGCACTCTTAGCACGCGGGCGGCTGTTTTCCACATTGACAACCTCATGCTCGGCACACAAGCGGAGCTGGACAATCCGCCGCCCGGACGAAAGGTTCCGGTATTCCTGGCACCCCGGCTGCATCCGCAGACCGTGGCTAATGACCAGCAGTTGGCGGGTCATTGGCGTTTTGAAGAGCAAGACTGGCATATGGTGAAGGATCTCTCCGGCAACGGCAACCACGGTGAGATGCGGGCGCGCTACGCGAGCGGCGCCTTTGGCCGTGCGCTGGCCTGCGATGTTGTGGATACCCATATTCTGATCGAAAACCATGCTAGCCTGGATTTCGGAGTGAGTGACTTTGCGTTTGATCTCTGGCTGCTTCCGTTAAGTTTAGCTGTCGATGTTGCGGACCCGCGCCGACGCATCCTGTCGAAAAGCGATTTCCCGAACGCCTGGTGGGTGGTCGACATCACAGGCAAGGGTCATGTGCGGCTCGAAGCGGGGGTGGCCGGTGTGGGGGGCTGGAGTGCGCAATCGAGGGCCGCGATCCCGGGAAAAAGCTGGAGTCATGTGGCATTCGTGGTTGATCGTACCGCTAAAAAAATTCAGATCTTTGTCAATGGCGAAGCAGATAGCAGCCATGCGCTGCCAGCGGGTTTTACGGTGCCGCTGGATGTGGCCGGTGACCTAACCCTTGGCTCCACCTGGAATCCCTATATCGGGCTGCTGGATGAGATGCGTATTTTCACGCGCACACTTTCAGAGGCAGAGGTGCGAGCATCCTTCCAGCGCGGGCAGAACCGCATGGGTCAGACCACCTTTGAGCTGGAGTAGAGTTTCGTGCTGTGCACCAATTGCATAAGGAGTTTCCTGTGAGTATTTTCCACCCTCTGCGTAAGCGCCGCAGAAAGGCGCTCAACCTGATGCCATTTCCACCAAAGTGGGCGCAGATTATTGAGAAGAATGTGCCCTGCTACCAGGGTCTCCGGGCAGAGGAGCGCGCTCATCTTGAGGATCTGATCAAGGTGTTCATCAGCGAAAAGAATTTTGAAGGGTGCGGGGGGCTGGTCATAACCGATGAGATCAAGGTCACGGTGGCCGCTCTGGCCTGCCTGCTACTGCTTAACCTGAACATCGACTATTACGGGCAGCTGGTCTCTGTGCTGGTCTACCCCTCTGGTTTCAACTTCAAGCAGGTGGAACTTCATGCGATTGGGACGGTATCCGAGAGCGATATGCCTGCTGCAGGACTCTCTTCCAGCAAAGGGGTGATTGTGCTTTCCTGGCCGGATACAATCAGCGGCTCCCTGAATCCCGTCGACGGCGTGAATGTTGTCTTTCATGAATTCGCCCATCAGCTGGATCAGCTGGATGGAGTGATGAACGGGGCGCCACTTTTAAGCAGTGCCTCGCTGTACAGCGAATGGAGCAAAGTCCTGAGCGCTGAGTACGAGCAGCTGCGCGAGGATGTGGCCCGGCAAAGAGAGTCGATCATCCGCGCATACGGCGCCACCCGGCCCGCTGAGTTTTTCGCAGTTGTCACGGAAATCTTTTTTGAGCAGCCTCTCCAGCTCAAACAAGACCACCCGGAACTGTACGAGGAGTTCAGCTCCTACTACCGCCAGGACCCCGCTGCCCGGCTCCAATCCTGTGACCGCGAAAAAAAATTGTGATTTCGGGTTGACATTTTTTAGGCCTCTTTGTAATCTATGTTCACTGCGTAAGGTTTGTTGTCCAGCCTTTCCGTGTCCGGCGTAGCTGCGAAGCGCGAAGACGGAAGGCTGCCCCAGGACGGGTTATTGAGAGGTGACTGTAAAAGTGATAATGAAGTAGTGCAAGCATCTTGCTTGCAGAAAACATTTTCATTCAAGCTGGAAGCTTGGAGAAGTTCTAGAGTTCTAAAGCGAAAAGGACGCGCTTTTGGCGCGGGGGCAACGTAGGTCCGATTTCCAATCGGACTGTCCGGTTGGAAACCGGAGCTACTGAGGTCGATCGCGCCTTTGGTTGACGATTTTAAAGGGCGGGGTTTTTAATCGTAATCCGCTATCGTCGCACAGCATCGTCGGCCGCAGCGGTAGGGCGCGGGCCGTGACCGCGCCGCACGAACGACCTTGCGGCGCAAGCGTAAACTTGTCGTTAACTTTGTCGGAGTGGAATGAACGCGTTGCGTTTTTTTTGAGGTGAAAGATCTTAGCGGCGAAAAACTTTCGTCCACCGCATAGCGGCGGACATACTGAAAGCAAACAGTATATCCGCCGCTATGCGGTGGATGATTGCGAAGTATATCCGCCGCTATGCGGTGGATGGTCGCGAAGTATATCCGCCGCTATGCGGTGGATGGTTGTGAAGTATATCCGCCGCTATGCGGTGGATG
>JAQUCE010000089.1 GCA_028686345.1 Kiritimatiellia bacterium | reverse complement strand
GGAGGGGATTGTCTTTAACAACGCCTACTCCTGCGGCGCGGTCTGCTCGGTTGCCCGCAGCACCATTATCTCCGGTTGCTATGCGTCGCGCCTGGGAGCACAGTGGCACCGCCAGCAGGTTCCGGTGGCGATGCCTGCTGGGTTGAGAATGTTTCCCTGGTATCTGCGTGAGGCTGGTTACTACACCACGAATAACAACAAAGAGGATTACAACTTCCAGCCCTCTGAGCGGGAGGGAGTCTGGGATGAATCTTCCGGCAAGGCCTCTTTTCGTAACCGTAAACCTGGTCAGCCCTTCTTTCATGTGCAAAACTATGGCCGCACGCATGAGGGCCAGCTCTTCGGAGCATTGCCGAAAAAGATCAAGCGCACAGTTGAGCCAACAGATGTGAAGCTCTTTCCTTACCATCCGGACACCGCGCTCTTTAGAGAAAAATACTCTCACTATCTCTCTCTGATGAGCTTTGTGGACATTGAGATGGGGGCGATCATCAAGCAGCTGGAAGAGGATGGCGTGATGGACGACACCTTTATCTTTCATTACGGTGACCATGGCGGCGTGCTGCCCGGCAGTAAGGGATATGCTCATAACGATGGACTTCAGGTGGCGATGGTGGTTTATGTGCCGAAAAACTGGCAGCATCTGGCCCCTTTCAGCACGCGTCAAGGCAAGCCGATTCAGCGCGGTTCGCGGGTTGACGGCATGATCGAGTTTGTCGACCTCTCCGCAACTGTGCTGAATCTAGCTGGTCTTAAAATTCCCGGGGAGATTGACGGCAAGCCCTTTCTTGGCACAGGGGTTGAGCTGGAAGAGCTGGCGCAACGTGATATTGCTTTTGGGTATGCGGAGCGCTTTGACGAAAAGTACGATATGACGCGTTTTCTGCGCAAGGGCAAATATACCTACTGGCGCAGCTACCAGCCCTTCAATTTCGATGGTCTGTACAATTTCTACCGTTACAAACAGCCAGCCTTCGGCCAGTGGCGCGATCTTGCGGCTGCCGGTAAGCTCAACGCGGCCCAGAGTGCGTTTTATCAGCCGCGTCAGCCGGAGTCTCTGTTTGATCTAAAAAAAGATCCGCATGAGATCCATGATCTGGCCCGCGATCCAGCTTATGCAGAGGTTCTGGCTGAGCTGCGCACAGCCTTGCAGCACAAGGTCAAATCACTGCCGGATATCGGGTTTTTCCCTGAACCGCGCTTTCTCGCGCAGAGTGGTGGTGATGGCAAGAGCTTTGGTCAGAGTAACAAAGAGCAGATCGCGGCCCTGATCGATATTGCCGACCTGCAGCTGCTCCAGTTTTCAACGGCCAGGGAGCGGATTGGTAACGCTCTGAACTCAAAGAAGCCCATGGAGCGCTACTGGGCTTTGATCGCTTGCAGCGCCTTTGGAAAGCAGGCCTCATCGTTTTACGAGCAGGCTAAAGTCATGGCTGCATCTGATCCCGACCTCTTGGTACGCGCCCGCGCCGCCGAATTTCTGGGGCTGACCAACGCTGCCGACCCGATCCCTATGCTCTTGACGGTGTTGGATCAGAGCACTGACCCAATTGAGGCCAACCTGATTCTCAACAGCGTTGTTCTGTTACGCGATGGCTGCCGCGCTAAAATCGAACCTGAAGTCGTGATGAGTGCGCGTTGGTCCAAGCTGGGTGGTTTGGTCGGTCAGCGGGTCAGTTACCTTGCCGAAGATGAGAGAGCCTCCCCGGCTGGCAGGAAGGGTGAAAATTCAAGATAAGAGTGCTTGAATCCGGAGGGCAAACAGTTGATAATATGGGGCATTGCGCGTTCGGCAAACTGCAAAGAACGGGATTAGTGCAAAGTGTTGAATGTGGAATGGGCATGAGAGTAATAGGATGGACGGGAAGTATGAACTGGAGTGAAAAATGAAATATGATAAAAACAAGGCGCTGATTGCTAGCGTGGTGCCAGGTCTGCCTGAGCCGCAGCGCGGTAAAGTGCGTGACCTCTATGATTTGGGTGATAAATTGCTGTTGGTCTCGACCGACCGCTTGAGTGCTTTTGATGTGGTAATGCCCAACGGTATACCTGACAAGGGGCGGGTTTTGAACAGCATCTCCGTCTTTTGGTTTGAGCTGCTCTCAGAGTACAGCAACCACCTGATCACAGCCGATGTTGACCAGTATCCCGAGTCATTGCAGGGCGTCAAAGAGGATCTTCGCGGTCGTTCAATGCTGGTGAAAAAGGTCACAATCATTCCCTTTGAGTGTATTGTCAGAGGTTATTTGACCGGCTCCGGCTGGAAAGAGTATCAGCAGCGGGGGACAGTCAATGATCAGCCTCTGCGGGCTGGTTATCAGAATGGCTCTAAGCTGGATCAGGTTTTGTTTACCCCCAGTACCAAAGCGGATCAGGGCGAACACGATATGCCGGTCTCCGCGGCCACCATCAACGCTGCCCTGGGCGAGGATGTAGCGCGTAAACTTGCGGAGCTTTCGATTGCCTGCTACACCAAAGCCGCTGATTATGCGGCTCAGCGCGGGATTATTATTGCTGATACAAAATTTGAATTTGGCGAAAACAGCGCTGGCGAATTGATTTTGGCGGATGAGGTTTTGACCCCTGATTCCAGCCGTTTCTGGCCGCAGGAGAGTTACCGGGTTGGCAAAAACCCGCCCAGCCTGGATAAGCAGTTTGTGCGGGATTGGCTGGACAGCATCCACTTTAATCATCAGCCGCCTGCGCCTGAGCTGCCCGATTATGTAGTTGAAAAAACCCGCGAAAAATATATTGAGGCCTATGAAAAGCTGACTGGCCGTGCCTTTGGGTAAAGTTTGTGACAAGTGGCTGGTGGCAAGCCGCCCGCGCGGCGCGCTGCGAAAAAACGAGGAGGTAACTTGCCCAAGTAGCCGGAAAAGATAAGGATTGGGATTAGGGTGTGCATCCCTCCTAATCACAATCTTAATCATAACCCTAATCGTAATCCTACTCAAACATCGGCGATCATTGCGAAATTAGTACCTGCCCCTAAAAAAAATCAATGCCTGTCCCTAAGCGGTGTTGAAACCACGACCAAGTAATCAAGTTATAGGCAAACCTTGTCGAAACCATTGAAAGTTATAGGCAATACGAAAATGATAGATACGCGAGTTGTTTTTTCTGCAGAATTTCACAACTACTTTATGTTGCTGGCATTGCGTGAGGCGGCCAGAGCCGCCGCGGCCGAAGAGGTGCCGACCGGGTGTGTGATCATCAAAAGACCGGCGTCATTGGAGCTGCCGCTGGCTGCCGTGCACGTGATTGCGCGGGCGCATAACCAGAGTGAGATGCTCAAGGATGCCACTGCCCATGCGGAGATGATCGCCCTGACCCAGGCTTCCGCAGCTTTGGGAGAGTGGCGCTTGACGGATACAATCCTCTATGTGACCAAAGAGCCTTGCGCCATGTGCGCCGGTGCCATTGTGCTGGCGCGTGTGCCGCTGGTGGTCTGGGGGCTCTCCGACCCAAAACGCGGCGGACACTCGGTTTTCTCAATTCTCAACCACCCTGACTTAAATCACCGACCAGAGATTATCACGGGTGTGCTGGAGCATGATTGCCGTACAATCCTACAAAGTTTTTTCAGCGAACGCCGGGCATAACTCTTGCGAAGCCTGAAGCGGGATGGGCCAAACAAAGATCATGAAACCTTTGCCGCGCTTTGCACGGGCCTGTTGCAAAATGCCGCTGGTGGAGTGACTACTACACCGAACGACAACCCTTGCATTCCGCAGTGTAGTAGTCGCTCTATGAGCGACATATGCCGTTCGTAAAACAGCATCGGGTGACGTTGCTGTGCGACGATGTTGGTGGACGACTGGGATCATGCGTAAAATCGTCCGCCAGCATCGTCGCCGCCATCGTAAACCAAAGCGCGGCTGACTCAGTAGCTCCGATTCTCAACCGGACATGTCCGATTGGAAATCGGACCTACACAGGTGTTGATTAGAAATGATAATATTTTTTGCAAGCAAGATGCTTGCACTACTCCATTATTGCTTTCATTTCAGATAGTCATCTTCAAGGGATGGTTATTGTACCGTCGCTTTCTGAAAGTTTTCCACCGCGATCAGTATTCAGACGGTCAAACATTTGGGGATATGCGAGTAATTGCTGATCAGTGGTTTCGGCTTCCCGTTGGTCGAGAATCTCCGCTATGAGGGTAGCCCGGCGGCTAGAATTTGGTGAGGAAGAAGGGGATCAGCACTGCGTTGACCAAGTCGATGAAAAACGCGCACACCAGGGGCACGATGACGAAGGCCAGATGGGAGGCGCCGTACCGCTGCGTTACCGCAGACATATTAGCCATAGCCGTGGGTGTTGAGCCCAGAGAAATGCCGCCAAATCCGGCGCACACCACAGCGGCATCGTACGTGCGGCCCATGAGGGGGAAGACAACAAAGATGTTGATGGCCAGCGCGATTGTGAATTGAGCCGCGAGAAGGGTGAAGATGGGCCCGGCCAGATCGATCAACGCCCATAGCTGCATGCTCATGAGTGACATAGCCAGGAAGGTTCCCAGCGCGATGTCGGCGATCAGGGCCATGGACGGCGTGCGAGTGGGCCAGCGCATTCCGCTGAAACGCGGAAAATTGACAGGGATGAGGTTAGTAAGGAGGAGTCCAGCAAACAGGCATGGGACAAACAAAGGCAGCTCGAGTCCCAGCATTTTCAATCCATCGTGAAGCAG
The DNA here is from genome assembly GCA_028686345.1 of Kiritimatiellia bacterium. GTDB lineage: Bacteria > Verrucomicrobiota > Kiritimatiellia > RFP12 > UBA1067 > M55B167. The sequence goes on along the minus strand of JAQUCE010000089.1, from coordinate 18,084 downwards.
CAGCCCTACAAGCATGCTCAGATGGATGGCGAGGATGGCATCTAGAAAATCCATGGAACCGATCACACCACCGCCTCCTTCCTCGGATACACCTACGTCCAATGTGTCGGTATTGTCGGGTGTGAGATCATGACGGACGATTAAAAACCTGGCGATCGGGCCGCCCATCAGACTCGCTAGAATTAAGCCGAAGGTCGCACAGGCGATACCGACTTCCATGGCGTTGGATACGCCGTAGTCTTCCGCGATCCGCGGAGCCCAGGCAATCGCGGTGCCGTGGCCTCCGATCAGCGACACCGTGCCGCCCAGAAGACCAACCGCAGCGGGCAAGTCGAAGAGCGCCGCGATAGACAGGCCGATCAGGTTCTGGACAACCATGTACAAAATGGTTATTGTCAAAAGGATGCCGAGCGGTTTACCGCCAGTCAGTAGGTCCTTAACGCTGGAGTTAATGCCGATGGTCGTAAAAAAATACACCAGGAGTAAGTCCCGAGCCGCAAGATCAAATTCGACCGCCACGCCTGTCGCCGCGTATATGATGGCAAAGGCGATCGAAAAAAACAGCCCGCCTGAGACCGGCTTCGGAATGCTGAACTTCCGCAGGAAAGCGACCTTTTCATTCAACCGCTTGCCTGCGAACAGCACGATGATGCCGAGCGTTGCCGCTAAGCCGGGTTCAATTCGCAACACCCCGTCAGTTATCTCCATGTTTCAGTGCCTGTGATGTCAGGTTTTTTATTTTCTGCTGCGACCTATTGCATCCATTGTTTTCAGAGCGTAGAACACTTTTTCAGGAGTTACGCTAAAGGGCTCATTGTGAATGGTTTCATCTTCAGCACAAGTCAGATTTGCTACTTGCATTAACTCTTCGTCCGTAACATCTTTGAGACCAATATCAGCCAATGTGGTTGGCAACCCAACTGCTTCGCAGAAGCTGAAGACCGTGTCAATTATGTCTTTGCCCTTATCAGTTAAAATAAGCGATGATAAGGTGCCTATCGTGACTAATTCGCCATGAAAATACGCATGGGTTGCCTCTAGGGCTGTTAAGCCATTATGTATAGCATGAGCTGAAGCAAGTCCTCCGCTTTCAAAACCGAGTCCGCTAAGCAAGGTGCTGGCTTCAACTACGTGCTCGAGTGCCGGAACAACCGATTTAGCTTCACATGCCATTTTGGCCGCTAAACCATACTCGAGCAATGTTTCAAAGCAAAGCTTTGCCAAGGCATACGCGGTCATTGAACCCACCGCGCCACTCATATTGGCCGCGTAGCTCTGTTTGCATGACTCCGCCTCAAACCATGTTGCCAAAGCGTCACCCATACCCGCCACCAAAAATCTGGCTGGAGCATTAACCACAACCTTGGTATCCACGAGTACTAAGTCAGGATTTTTATCTAAAATCAGGTATCGTTTAAACTCGCCTTCCGACGTATAAATAACAGAAAGCGCACTGCAAGGCGCATCTGTTGAGGCTAATGTCGGCACAATGGCTACCGGAGTTTTCAGCTCATGAGCAACTGCTTTGGCTGTGTCTACAGTTTTTCCACCGCCAATTCCAACAACCACATTGACATCTAACGCTTTTGCCTCGCTCACTAATCTTGCAATTTCTTCATCAGAGCATTCACCTTCAAACTTTTGCAGTGAAATCTTTATCACGCTCTCCATTTCCGGCTTAAAACTAGGCAACAAGTTGTCATATACAAAGGGATCGCAAACCACAAAACCGTGATTTCCCAGTCTTGAGACCTCCTTTCCTAATTGCTTGAGTGCATCTGCACCTTGTACATATCGCCCAGGGAATAATGTTGTACTGTTCATTTATATTTTCCTCCTTCTTCTCGATGAATGGCCGTTTTTTTTATACTTTGTTTTCAGAATGGTCGATGCAAAAATTGGTTATCATGTTTTAAGTATATCAAAACTTGGGTGCAAAAAATTATTTTTTTCAGAACGTCTGGGCCGTAGGCAGGCCCGGAACGCACTTGAACGTTTTGTTAGGTGTTTTCACCACTGTTCATCCTGGCAAATGGAAAAGGTCGAACCCAAAACCAACTTAAAAGGACCAACAAGAATTAGAAAAAGAACGATAGTGACGAAAATCACGAATAGAACATGGGCAAGTAAAAGTGCATCTGCTACTGCAAGGTAAATAATTTTCGGTGACACAATTACTCCCAGCGTCTTGGCATCAAGTGAATTTTAATGACAAACTGATTACTGCAGCATGATAACTGTTCCCGGAAGGACTTTCTGTGGCTGTAGCGCAAGGTAGTTGCCCTGAACCTGCTCGGCGCTGAGCACAGAGGAATACAAACGCAGAATGGCGATATCACCGCTAAACTTTGAGGGTGTTGCTCCTGGGTATGCCGCAGCGCCGTTGGCACAACCCAGACCGGCGGGGTCGGTACCAGTCCACTCCACCAGGTTGCCGTTGGCGGTTGCCTGATCCTTCAGCTCTCCATTTACATAGAGATATAGTTCGTCGTTGTCGATATCCATTACGCCGACCATGTGAATGAACCCGCTACGACGCAGAGGCGTTAATTCGGCCAGGTCAAACTCTACTTCCGCCTCAGTTGTGTTATTGTATCTGTTAAACAGGCACAGGACAGAGCCATTCAGGGAAAGAGACATTCCGGTTTTAGTGCCGCCGGACTCCAGTAATAGTTCGTTGCCGCTGAAATCAGAGGGATTAAAAACCATCTCAACCGTTGCGCTATGCAGATAACCGGGTCCAGCCGCATCCCGGAAAGACTTAGCCAGCGCCGTGCCACTTCCATCAAAACGATATGCGTTCGAAAGAGAGATCTTTATTATAGGTTGCCAGCTCATCTATGACACCAGCGAAGCTGTTGTTTGTAACGGTACCTGCTGATATTGAAAAATCTTTCAGACGTGCATCGACACCTATGCCTCCAACCCTCACATCACCGCTATGGAGAGATACCGGCACCATGTTAATGCTTGTCATTGATGCAACGCAGGCTCCATTCAGATAGGCAACCAGCAGTTGTGTATCCGCACTATAAGTTGAGACCGCATGATATACACTCTGCGTTTCCACTCGCACCCTTTGCGGAAAGAAGGTATGCAGGGTTCCTGCCGTCAGCCAGGCTCCAACACGGAAGTGATATTCCCCTTCATAGAGCTCCAGATAGTGACAAAAACCATGGGCAGTCCCTCCCTGCTCATAGATAACCCGACAGCTCTCATTTGTGTTGTAAGCTTCGGTCTTAAACCAGCACTCTATTGTTTTGTTTGTAACGTCACTTAAGTTTATAGAGGCATGGTTGGGAATGGTAACTCTGTCATCATAGCCATCAAAACGCAGGGCGCGGTTTGAACTGCAACTCAGCAATCCCGGCACTTACCGATCTTCAGAAGATTTATTCAATCCGGTTCCATCTATATAAGTCATAACTGAGCCCTCATTAACCATACGGCTACCGGCGTTCTCGCCAAAACGCCAGTAAGCCTCTGGTGCATCTGCAATGACAGCATCCGCATAAGCATCCGTAACACCGGCCAGAGCATTTATCTCCGAGGGATTCAGGGCATGATCATAGATGCGCACTTCATCGATCCGTCCAAGAAAATTAGGAGCCATAAACCGCTCACCTACGCGGACATTCGCACCAGGTATTGTATTGATTGCCATACTTTGCTGGCCGCTTGTACCCTGAATCTCCCCATCAACATAGAGACGAGTCTGAACAACATCCGGAGAGGTATGCGGAGCGGTCACAGCAGCAACATGATGCCATGAGCCATCGTTAACCGGTTTGGCACCAACGATATATCCACCGGCAATCTCAACTCGAATCGCGCCGTTTGTCCCATTTGAATTCTGAACACGAAAAACATATTTCTGGCCGGTAGCATTCACACCCCAACTGACGATAGGCGGATTGTCCGCCGTTGTGTTAATCCAGGCTGAGACCGTGCGCGGCAACCCGCCGGTGATGCCCTTATAGTTGTCAATGCTTGCCTCTATCAGATCATCAACCCCGTCAAAATCCAGGGCAGCGGAGGTGCCGCCAGGAATCGGAGCAAGATCTGTGTTGATCCAGTCGGTAACCGGATCCATGTTTGTAAGCACACCATCATGTCCATTACCAGTAACATCCGCAGTAATTAACCCGCTTCCCTCCTCAAAGGGCCAATGCAGCACGAGTTCAGCATTAAGTTGAATTGCGCCAAAAGCGCAAACAAAAGATATTACTGCAACCATATTAAAGACTTGGTTTGTTTTCATCATATACTCTCCCTTGAATTCAGTTATAAAAAAAACAGTATTACATAGACCACCTTAACGAAGCAATATAATTGTTCCGTCATAGGGCGTCACCACTGTAATGGTGACCGTTGCGGTGTCTGTATTGCCATATAAATCAATCAGCGTGTAGGTAAAGCTCACATCTTCAGGGCCATTTGCCGCAGGATCGAACTCTCCGTCAGGGTCAAAAGTGAAAGCGCCAACCGTGAAATTCTGCGGGTAGGCGTAGAGATCGTTTGCGCCCTCAATGGCCAGCAGAGTTAGGGCCTCTTTATTGGTGTGATCGGTTTCCAGGTCAAAGGTCTGACACTCCTCCAGGAAAACTGTTACCTGAGATGCGGTCACACTGGTCAACCGCAAATTGCAGTTGTCGCTGCCTTTATAACTGGCAATACAAGCGAGTATCATCGGTGCCGCTGAGTAGGAGTGCGAGAACGCGGTGGTGTAGTCGCCTGCCCCAAGGATATTATCATGCACCAGCGATTCAAACTTGTTACCATTCCACAATCCGACGCTGCTGTCAATCGCAAGCCAGCCAATTGTCTCAGGCCGGTAAGCGTCATAGCGGTTATCCTTGTCATATTCATAATCCTCCATGGCTACTTCGAAGCCGGTTGAGGTTACACTGCCTGAGAGATAGGAGGTGCCATTAATGCGCGTGGCGCACAAGTCATTGGTGTAGTCATAGCTCTGCAACTGATTTATAACCACAGGCTGCGATGTGAAGGGAGTGCCGAAGGTTACTGCAGCCCACGACTTTTCAGTTTGTTTCAACTGTCGTACAGCATCGGTGGTTATTTTGCCGATCTGCAGTTGAGTGCCGTCCAGCAACTTGTACTCTCCGGCCTCAAAGACAATCCAACTTACCGTCTCATTACCGTGATGATCTCCATCGTTGTCGCTGTTCACTCCATGCTCCGGCTGTTCAGTCAGATGGATGTCGAAGGTGCTGTTGAGCGGGTCAACATTGGTAATTCTAACCACAGCGAACTCGGGGTCATTACGAGTCATTGGTTGCGCGAAGACCACCGGATCTGTAAATATGCCGGCACCGCCGTAGGTAATGGTCTGTTTGTTGTGATTCAGATTGGTTATTTTTCCGCGTTTAGCTATCAACAATGCGGTTGAAACATTCACTGTGCCTTTTAGCCCAGTGGTGTCAATTGAAAAAACGCTGAGTTCGTCATTGGCGTCGATCGTGATATCCACACCTGCGCCAGTGTCATCAGTAATCAGATTGCCACTGATTGTGCGGTCAGACTTAACAACATAGTGGTTGTCACTGGCTATAACACCATCGTCGCGACCTTCCAGAACAACGGTGCAGGTTGTGTCAGAGACGGCTTCGGCACCGTGCTGATCGCATACGCGGTAACTGAAGCTCTCGCTGACAAACTCATTGGGCAGCATACTCTCGAATCTACCGTCGGGATCATAGCTGAAAGTGCCGTCAGCATTGACAGTTAGCAGCGCCCCTAAACCTGTTCGGAACGGCACCCCCAGATTCTGAGTGCCGCCCTCAACGCGGCTGACTCCAAGATGAAGCATGTCGCCCATGTCAACATCCCTGTCGTTAGCAACCAGAGAGCCATACAGAACGTCATCCTCGTTGGCGTTGAAGGTGTCAGCCACCCCTTGCGGCGCTTCGTTGACACCATGGATTTCAACTGTAACGCTCTCATACCAGGTGCTGCCGCCTTCACTGACGGCATACTCGAATGTTTCATAGAGTATCTGGCCCGCACCGAGTGCAAGATAAGCATCGTTGCTATCGAATGAAAGTGTTGAGCCATCGCTGAACAGCGCGACATTATTCCAAATATCACCGCTGAAACCAGGTGCGGTCTTCAGAACCAGATCGAAATCCCAATCTTTCTTATCGCCGACCTCGGTCAGAATTGGATCAAGGCAGAGGTATATTGTGCTTCCGGCAGTGAGATAGTCGAGTTCACGGTTGAAAGTGCCGATCTCATAAGCGAAATTCGTGATACACAACTTCAAGGTGTTATCAGCATAAACCCACAACATCACACCATCACCACTTCCCGCTGTGCTACTGTTGCTGCTGTTGTGCGTCATCCAACTGTTTGTCACAGCATAATAACCGTCATGCGCTACGGTATAGGCGAATATAGCTGCCCGCGCCTGATTGTTAGTTCCATAAGCACTTCGTGATTGCCCCGGACCAAGTCCTGTATGCAGGCCGGTCTTGTTGAAATAGCAGTTGTTGCCCGGAAAACCATCGTTACTTGTACCAGAGCTGTTTACCTGCCAGGAGTTGAGAGCCGTGCTCCAAACCAGCGTGCGATAGCAGTTGGTCTCTCCAATTGCACCGCTGGCTGTATCAAACATGGTGCTGTCACCCCCGTCAACCCAGTTAAGCGGAGCATTCCACATGTAGCGCGCTCCATAGCCGTTTTCATCTCGGAAATCAGCGGATTGCAGTGCCTGTGAACCAGTCACATAATCAGCACGATAGCTGTAAACAATCCACGCGATGTCGACTCGCGCCCCTGCTCCAAAGCCAATGTCATTGGCCAGCGGATTGAAGTTGTTAGCTGCCTCACCGGCAGTGATGATGATCGTATCCGGCACTGTCCGCACCGCCGGAACTCCTGTTACCGTCACAGTGACATTGGTGGTTGTCGTGCCTCCAATGCCATCGCTGATTGTATATGTAAACAGATCCGCAACACTTTCACCCTCCAGTAGATTGGTGCTCAAGTTGCTGGCGTCATAGATAATATCTCCATTTAAAGCCAGCGTAACTGAAGCACCCAAAGTGGTTTTAGCTGGTGCGACCGGTGTCACAGCTAAGATGCCGCGTTTAACACTCTCATATCTTTGCTCCATCTCGGCAGTCTCAAGCACCCTGTCATAGATGGTGACAATCGCAATTTCACCGTCAAAGGTCGCGTCCTCGGCAAAGTTGTGCGCGGCTTGACTCTCGACCCGTCCTATGCCGGCCCAGTCTGAACCAGCTATATCGTTCACTGAACCAAGCGTGTTTGTGTGAAAAGCCGCCGGCGCACTGCTAAATGCTGCGCCGGGATCATGGTTGAGATAAATTGTCAATGAATCTGTTATGCCCGGATTATCGCGGTCATAAACCACTAACAGCTGGTTGAATTCATCAAAGCTAATGCCTTCGGCGCGTGTTTCAAGCAATCTTTCAGGTTGGTCGGTATATGTGCTGTCCACACTTACTCGGATAAGGTTGTTGTTCGATTCGTAAACAATGTACATGCCGATAGTGCTGCCGCCGGATTCATAAAGCACCATGTCGCCCTTGGGAGAAAACCTCGGTTTAAACCAGATTTCAATTGTTGACGATTGCATTGAAATATTATGTCCAGCGCCTTCAAGCCCCACACCGAACCCCGCGACATTACGCCATGCGCGTCCGATTCCTCCGAAGCCTGAGGCAACTTCCACAAAATCACCCGCAACAGTGAAATCGCGACTAGCACCTGAGCTGCCCAGGTTGCGCCAGAGTCCCGCAGCTATGTCATCCTCGGTCACAGCCGCACTGTTCAGCTCAAACCAGGGCGACATCAAAATCTGCTGATCATTACGCACCAGCTCACTCCGCTTAAAGTGACGCGTTTCACCCTGCGTTACAGTAAATTCATCCGGTTCGGCTTCGCTTCCGGGTTGAATATTTAAAGTAACCTCTGCGGTATTGGTGGAAGAATTACCATCAACAACCTCATATTTAAAGGTATCGGGCGCGAGCATGCCTGCCCACAGATTATATAGTTCCCATGAGAGGGCCGGAGTGTAAGTCAGCGAGTTGTCAACTGACGAACGACGCATAACAGAACCGGACGGAAGCTTGATATCAGCGTCCACTCTTCTGTCAACATCAGTTGCATTGGTGTAGATGCCGCTGACCATGATAGGATCGCCACTTTTGTTCGTATTATTGTGAATTGCATTGTAGTTATGAGTGATCATATCAGCGCTTAAGGCACCGGCATAAATTTTAAAGATGGATATCGCGCCATAGTAGTAGGTGTCGTATCTGGTGTTGGCGGCGCCATTTATAAATCCGCCCAAATTGGTGCCTGTAAAACGACCAAGCGATGTGCCGTCACCGCCATCCCAGTCAGTGACACCGCTGTTTGACGCAGTTCCAATCAAACTTCCGTTGACATAAAGAGAGTTGTAGCCACTGCCAAGATCAATTACAAAGACAACCTGGAAAAACTCGTTGGTACACTCATCAATCAGCACATTTTTGGGGGTCTGTCAGCAAATTATAAGTGACTTTGCCCTTTGCGATATTGTTTGCAACAACCAGTACGCCATTGTCGATCGCGATACCGGTGCCGGTGCCTCCACCGCACTCAAAAAGAGTGCTGAATTGGGTTAGGTCACTGGCGTGCGCCCTGACCCATAGCTCGAATGTCGCACTGCTGGTGTTGATAGCATTGGCGCCGGTTAACAGGTCTTTGTAAGAGTCGTCACTGACGGAAGTTGTGCCGACACGCGTATAGCCTGTGCTGCCATTAAAGAAATAGGCACCGCGAATGCCGGCATGAGCGCTGGTGACATCCTGATATTTAACGCCGCCCTCTAAAACCCAATTGAGCTTAGAGTTGGTTTTAAGTCCCTTGTTAGGCCAACTCTTGGCTGAAGCCGGTTGATCATTGCATGAATGAAAAATATTTATAATCGCAGTTCCATCATTGCGCTTTTCGATAAACCCGTCATTGCCAGCCGGATCAATCGGAATGGTCAAAGTTCCGTCCCCGGCGCCAACGCTCACGCTGCCAATATAATCATTAAGAGCACCAATATAGCCGACATTTACAGCGGAAACAGAGTTGAGAATTGCAAAAAAAAACATAAACAACATCACATACACCATGTTCATAATAACTCCTTTGCTCTTCTGTTGAATTAGCTAGACTAAAACACATTTCAAATTGCAACAGTGTAAATTTATTGAACTTGAGTATATTAAGCAAGCAAAAAGTGCTGGAGCCTTTCATTATTATAACGTCGAGAATCAAACTGCCCTTGACAAAGATGGCTGTTTCATACAAAATTAAGAGTGTCATAAATTAGGTTTGACTTGTCTGCTTCTGATTCCTTCCTGACCAGGCATGGGAAGAGGGATGAGAGCACGAAAATGCAACTCTGTTTTTAACCTTCGGAGAGATATGGATGTGATGATTTCGTTTATTGTTAAGACTTGGCTCAAGATACTTTTTGTCTTCACGCCGTTTTTGGTGCTCTCAATTTTTCTCGGAATTACGCGCGATTACGATGCGATTCGTCGCCGGGCGTTTGCTATGCGCACTATCATCGCCATGACTGTCATCTGTCTGGTGGTTTATTTCTTTGGCTCCGTTATTTTCTCATTGTTTGGGATCACTCTGGATGCCTTTCGGATCGGGGCGGGGGCGCTGCTGTTTTTATCAGCGATTAATCTGGTGCAGGGCAATGAGCCGGTGACCCCCAGTGGGGATGAGGATCTGGCGGTGGTGCCCCTTGCCATGCCCATTATCGTGGGGCCAGCAGTGATGGGTGTGCTTTTTGTTATCGGCGCGGATGCTGTTAGCGTTGAGGAGCGCATGGCCGGTGCTGTGGCGGTGGGCCTGGCAGTTGCTTCTCTGAGCGGCCTGCTTTTGGTGGCGACGACGATCGAGAAGCTGGTGGGAAAATCGCAGCTTGCGATCCTCAGCAAAATCACCGGCTTGATTTTGGCTGCGTTGTCAGCGCAGATGATTGTCACTGGTATTAAAAATTTTTTGGCAGGGGGGTGAGCTGCGAGGGAAGCAGCCGCTCACAGAGCCGCTTTGGTACACCCATTCCTGTAAACGTATATAGATTGTCAAAAAACAAAGATTAAATGATTGGGTAAAACTATGAAACGGAAATTGAAACTGCTCTGCCTCTGCGGCTTTGCCGTTGCCTCAACCATGCAGGCCGATCCTGCGAAAATCACAGTTGCCGACCGCGCTGTGCTGACAGCTCCCATCCTCTTCTGCAAACGCTTCAACTACCAGGGGCTGCACATCTACGACACCTTTTTTCAGTGGCGCCCCGGTGGCGGTATCTATGTGCTTGAGAATCCCGCTGATCCGCCGGAGCAGCACCGTGTGCGTGCGGTGATCGATCCGACCACCCCCGAAACCCTGGGCCATGGCATCTATTTTGACCCTTCGCTGGCCTACGATGCGAAAAAACTGCTCTTCTGTTTTAAGGGTGCCGCGAATGGCAACTCGGTGATCTGTGAGATTGGCGTGGACGGCAGGGGTTTGCGTCAGATCACAAACCTGGATAACAATGGCAACCCATATCTGGGCAGCGGCGGCGGACACCATGATGTCACGCCCTGCTACCTCCCGGATGGACGTATTGTCTTTACCTCCACCCGCTACAGCGGGCTGGTGCCATGCGCCAACAACGGTGTCGCCATTCTGCATGTGATGAACGCCGATGGCAGCGACATCCATACCATCTCGGTCAACAATGTGACTGAGTTTGACCCCTGTGTGCTGGCTGATGGACGCATTATGTTCGGTCGCTGGGAGTATATTGACCGCAACGCCCTGGTGATTCAAAGTCTGTGGAGTGTGCTGCCGGATGGGCGCAATGAGATGGAGATGTTCGCCAATAACATGGTCTTTCCCGAGGCGGTACTGCAGGCCAAACCCGTGCCGGGTAACGATGCCCTGGTGGTCGCGGCCTTTACCCCGCACAACTCCCCGCCGCGCGGCAAGATCGCGATGATCAATACGCGTACCGGTAAAAACAATCCGACGGCGATCTTTAATTTTGAAGCGCCGGATCAACCGACTGCCGACCGCGGCGACTCCTGCGACCCCTGGGCCCTCAGCGAGAATGTGGTGCTCTTCAGCACCCCGCCAGATGCTAAGGACGCGCCGGTAACGCCCCTGCAGGAAGGGAGTTACCGCCGACGTAACAATCCGAAACTCAACGCGCTGATGCTGATCGACCGCACCGGCAAAAAGGTGCTGGTGCACAGCGACCCCAAGATCGACCTGCACGACCCGATATTGCTTGTGCCGCGCACGCCGCCGCGCGAGTCGATTGACATGACCGACCGCAACCAGCGCAGCGGCACCTTTTTTGTCAGCGATGTCTATATCGCCATGCCGAGTGTCAAGCGCGGAACCGTCAAGTGGCTGCGTGTGGTGGAGGAGACCTCGCGCGTGACTGCCAGCCCTGGCTCAACCTGGCTGAACCAGACCTTCCTGATCTCGGCGGCTTTGGCGTGGAGCCCCAAAATCTATCACGGCATTGTTCCGGTGGAGCCAGATGGATCGTGCTCCTTTGAGGCGCCCTCAGGACGCGCGCTCTCCTTCCAGCTGCTGGATCATGATTACAAGCTGGTGCGCGCCATGCGCACCTTTATACAAGCCGCGCCAGGGGTGAGCCGCAGTTGCGTGGGCTGCCATGAATACAATCCGCAGGCTTTGACAACCTTCAGCAAGCGCATGGCCAACGACAAACCGCCGCGCAAGCTGCGCGATGAAACGTGGGGCAGCGGCCACATGGACTTTAACCAGCGCGTGCAGCCGATCCTGAATGCCAAATGTGTGAGCTGCCACGGCGGCGAACAAGGGGTCGCCAAAGGGCTTGACCTCTCAGGCGGCTGGACCGAGTTTTTCAACATCTCCTATGAGCATCTAACCGCGCGCCGCGAGAAGATGTATACCGCTGATCTGGTTGGCGGCATCTGCGGCATGAATGGCACGGCCTACTGGTCCTGCAAGGTCTTCGATCCATACACCCACGGCAGCGGCAAGGCGATTCTCGCTGATGTGCTGCTGCGGGAACCGCACCGTGGACGACTGACCCAGACCGAGCGCGAGACGATCTTCGCCTGGATGGACTCCAATGCAATCTACTTTGGTACCTGGGATTACACTGAAGCAGGGCCGACAGCCAAGCCTTTCCTCAAGGGGGTGGCGCGGGTCAAAGGGGCCATGCAGGCTGCGGGGTGCGTGAGCTGCCACGCGGATGACAAAGGCGAGATTAAGCGTTTTGACCAGTGGGTCAACCTCGAACGCCCTGAAATGAGCACCGTCCTGCGTGCTCCGCTTCCGCTTTCAACCACCGCCGAGGGTGGCTATGGCCTGGTGCTCTGCCGCAACCGCAAACTTGATCAGAGCTTCAGCCGCAAGGGGTTAATTTACGGCTTTGGCTACGCGCATGGGGTCATGCAGCTGAAAGATTTTCCCACCCAGGTGTGGCCGAACGTGTGGCCGCCGGAGGGTGAGTCAGTTACCACCTTTAAATCAGTTGATGATCCGCATTACCAGGAGATTTTGAAGATCATCCGCGAGACCCGTAACGAACAGCTCTCTGTGCCGCGGATCGACATGCCGGGTGCGGATCTAGTTGGTAAGGGGGTTCAGGAAGGACGCTCGCGTCAGATTCTGCCAGTCGAAATCCCGGAGCAGCTGCCGGAGATAGAGGCGCAGGTGGATGACAATGGATTCGTCCTGATCTCCTGGGAGCACTCCTGCCGCACGATCGGGCTGGTGGCGGAGATACACCGCGGCGCGCAAAAGGGGTTTACGCCAAATGAAAAAACATTGGCGGGCAGTACCGAGCGCGGGCGTTACTGCGATAGGCAGGCACCTGCCGGCAAGGTTTACTACGCCGTGGTCTTTGTCTCTGATCCAGCCGCCACCTGCGGCACCTGCAAGAGTGGCGAGGCGTTGAATTACCAGCAGACCAAGCCAGAGGTGAAGGCTATGGCGAAAGGCGAGCGCTCTCCGCTCTCTTCCCTCGAGCCTGTACGCGCCGCGCCGGTTTACGCGCCGGTTGTCAACCTGCCTGCAAAGCTGCCACTATGGGTGTCAGATGTTCAGGCAACCCCGGCTTCGGGCAGGGTGATTTTAACCTGGCAGGGTGTTGGCATACCCGGAGGGACAACCTATGATGTTTACGCTCGCCGCATCGGCGGAAAACCGGTGATCAAGCTGAACTCCGCGCCGCTGGCGGGCTGGAGTTTCACTGACACCCTTTTTCACGGCGGGGAGCTGACCGAGTACGCGGTGATCGTCACCGCGGCGCGACGGGCGGACGCATCGTCGGAGCAGTGGATTGCGGCGCAACCATTGCCCGTGCGCCATGAGCCGGTGTTCGCGCTGAGCACCGCCGCGCCGGGGATCACACTGCAGGGGAACGCCAGCTTTGACAAAGAGACGCTGCATGTGTCTGAGGGCGGTTGGGCGGTAGTGCACCAAGCAAGCGTTCCCGCGCCGGATGCTCCTTTCAGTTTTGTGCTGGAGGTGTTCTTTGACGCGGCCGGCGAGATGCCGGTGTTGCTGGGGGCCGGGACATACCAGCGGGATGGCTGGTTTCTTCAGAAATTCAACGGCAAGTGGCGTTTTCACCTGGCAGGGCTCTCCTGCGACGGCGGCCAGGTGCCAATCGGTGAGTGGGTGCGGTTGGTCGGCCTCTTTGACGGTAAAACAGCCCGGCTCTATCAGAACGGCCAATCAGTGGCTGAGGTGGCTGTGCCGATTGCGCCGACACCCTGTAACCGCGAACTCTACATCGGTCAATACCAGGGCAGCAGTGCCAAGAGCTACCAGTTCACCGGCAAGATCCGGTTCCTGTCTCTCTATGAACGCACCTTGGATGCTGCGGGGAAGTAGGGGTTAGGGATTAAGAGCTGGAGAACAGAGGGCAGACGTGGAAACTTAGTGTTTTTTGTTGTTTTTACGAATAATCGTTCACTTTATATTTGCGCTTAACCCGCGAATCTCCGCAACTCTGCGAGAGATAAATTTTCTTACCCAAAATTTTCTTACCTTTTCAGGCTGCAACAGATTCTCCTGCCGCTTGTTTTTTCTACCTAAAAAACAACCTAGCGTCTCTCTGTGCCCCTCAGCATGGCACGCCGTAGCCGTGGCGCAGGAGGGTATCTCTGAGGCAAAAAATTGGTTGCGGCTATGCTGCGCCAGGTTACTTGTGGTTTAGCACTGTTTTGTCACCGTTTAGGGTCAGGCACTGATTTCGCCCTGATTTCGCCCTGCATAGCGCCCGCATAGGGTCAGGCACTGATTTCGCCCGCATAGGGTCAGGCACTGATTTCGCTCGCGTAGGGTCAGGCACTTATTTTGCACTGATTTCGCTCGCGTAGGGTCAGGCACTTATTTTGCACTGATTTCGCTCGCATAGGGTCAGGCACTGATTTCGCCCGCATAGGGTCAGGCACTGATTTCGCTCGCATAGGTGTCAGGCACTGATTTTGCTATCCAACGTGGGAGGGGCTTCCAGCCCCTCTAAGGCAGACGAGGGGCTGGATGCCCCTCGCACTTTCCCTTATAGATTGCTTCCTTAGTTCCAGTTTTATGGTCGCTGGCTCGTGGTCGGGGTCGGTGTCGTAAATGCTATGCAAGTAGTTCGCAACTTGCAGGCTGTTCTGAATTTTGTTGCAGGCTCGTGAAGAGCTTTAAATTCCGTTAAATGATCGATCAATATGTTTTGCTTTCATGTCTTGCTTGAGGGTAAAAGTCAGCAATAGAGGCAACAGGACGGATATTGTGAGTGCAATTACAATCGGATCAATGAAAGGGATCACCTTGCTGCTTTTGAAAAGGAAGTCCACCTGGAATATTCCCTTGCATATTCCCAGGGCGGCAGCGGTTTTAAAGTGAACAAAAATCATCCCAAACAGGCTCACCACAAATCCGGCGATCATTCCAGTTGAAGCGGCCCTGCATGATATGCGCCTGGAGTAAAGTGCGCCAGTGTGCATCGGTAGAAACGATGCTGCGCAGAGTCCGAAGAAGATCGCTGTTGCCTGGGCAATGGCCCCGCTCCAGATTTGCGGTAGATAGTAGGCCAGGCTGAAGGTCACAATAAATGCCAGAAGCACGCCTATGCGGTTGATCAGCACCTGCTGGCTCTCGGATCTATTCTTGGTGTTGATTAAATCATGGCTGAATGCAGTTGATATGGCATGGAACTGCGAGCTGAGCGTTGACATTCCCGCCGCGATCAGCACAATCATAAAAATCGCGCCAAACCACTCCGGTAGATAGGTGTTCAAGAAAAGAGGGATAATGTTATCCAGCCCGCCTGCGGCTGCGGCTGCGATCTGACCGGAGTCCCTGAAAAAAGACATTAGAGAGTGCCCCGGCAGTGAATGCGACTCCAGTCATCATCAAAACAAATGCCCCGCCAATTGGTACCGCGCGATTGAGTTCGCGGTTGCTTTTGACAGTCATAAACTTTACGGCGAGCTGCGGCTGCGCCAGCACACCAATGCCCACGCCCATGACCAGCGATGTCACCACAACCAGCCAGCTGATCGACATGAATCCGGGCATGGCGGTCCAACCGTTGAACTGCGGCGGCATTTTGAAGGTTTTGAGCTGCTCCGCCACCCCAGGCTGGTTGACCAGATCGGTCAGGCTGGCGTGCGCCCCCGAGATGCCGCCAAGTTTAACGTAAACAAAGGCCACCAAAAACAACATCGCAAAGAACATCAGCCCGCCCTGAAAGGCATCAGTATAATCGTTCAAGTCTGAGAGTCAATGCACAATTTAATAGATTAGCGAGCCAATTTCGACAAGCTCGTTAACCAGCACCTGCGCACCTCATCCGCAATAACCTTGATGCCCTGGCGGACTGTCTGTTCATCCTGGGCATAGGTCACCCGGATACACTCGTGCTTGTGCGGCCATTCCGCATCCTCCTGGCCAGCAAAGAAGTTATGACCGGAGACAACCAGGCAGCCTCGCGCTTTCAGTTGTTCATAAAGAGCAGCGGAGGTGCAGGGCAGCCCCTCAAACCAGAGCCAGAGAAAGAGAGCTCCCTCTGGTTTATGAACCCGCCAGGGCACACTCTCGCCCAGCTCCTCATGTAGCCACGCGATTGTCTGCTCGGCTTTGCGTTGGTAAAAGGGGCGCACCACTTCGCGGCTGAGTGTGATGATCTCGCCGCTGCGCACCAGCTCAAGCGCCAGTCGCGCCCCAACCCCGCCTGGAGCCAGGTGCATGACCCCGTTGATCTCGGCCAGCGCGGTTGCCACATCCTCATGCGCAATCACAATACCGGTGCGCAGGTTGGGCAGGCCCAGTTTGGACAGGCTCATGCACACCACAGTGTTCGGATTCCAGAGCGGTGCGGCATCGGAGAAGATGATGTTTGGAAAGGGCGTGCCATAGGCATTGTCGATAATCAGCGGCACGCCATGGGCGCGCGCCAGCGCGTCCAGACGGCACATCTCCTCATCTGTTAGCACATTGCCGGTTGGGTTGGTGGGGCGCGAAACACAGATGGCTCCGATATCCCCGCCGATTCTCAGCGCGTTGAAATCAACGTGGTACTTGAACATTCGCTCCTCCAGGAAACGAATGGTGGGTTGGTAGGACTGGAAAAAATTTGCGCCGAGCCCGGTATCGGTGTAGCCGATATACTCAGGTGTCAGGGGCAGCAGGATCTTCTTGTGTGAACCATCTGGAAAGGCACCGGCAAAGAGATTGAAGAGATAAAAAAACGCGCTTTGGCTGCCATTGGTCAGCACCACATTGCGGGGGGTGATATTCCATCCGAAGTTGGTGTTCATCAGCTCGACCAGCGCCTCGATGAAGGCGGCGTTGCCGCGTGTGCCGTCGTAATTTCCCAGCATGCGTTCAAAGGCCGCGGGTGTACGCATGATTGACTCCATCAGCTCGCGGAACTGTTGCTGCATTGCCGGAATATGTGCCGGGTTGCCGCCACCGAGCATCAGGGTGTCGCCCGCCGCCATGGCGGCACCGAGATCATCCATTAATTGTGTGATCCCAGAGTTGTGTCTGAACTTCTCACCAAAGACCGAATACTGCATTAATCAACTCCTGAATTACTACCATGCTGTTTTACATCTGACATTTGACGCTTGTCAGCCAACTGCAAAAAGACGACAAAGATTAACATTTTTCGTTACTATATAACAAGTCCCGTTATCAGACAGCCTCGTTATGCGATTCGTTGCGCTTCACAGCCTAAAGCAGCTAGTTTCTCAATAATCGGCCAGAAAGCAAAGAGCAGCCTTCCGTCTTCAGGCTTCGCAATAGCTACGCCGTGATTGGGAAGCGTGAACAACAAACGGCTGCTGCGTATGGTTTGTTTCCAGCCTTTAGGCTGCTCCACGGCGGTTATTGAGACGTTACCGTAAAAGTGATAATGAAGCAGTGCAAGCATCTTACTTGCAGAAAACATTTACGATAACGGCGACGATGCTGGTGGACGAGCCCCCCCGCATGATCCTAATCGCCCACCAGCATCGTCGCACATCATCGTCAGTGCGCCACGAGGGTGCACATATCTAGCGGGGTGAAAGTCCCTGTCATGGCGGGTTAAGCTCCTCGTCATGTATCGAGTGTTGGACCTTCTGCGGAGTACCGCAGTATGGTGCGAACAATGGAGGTTAAGCGTACACAGAGAATACCATAGGCCGTAAGGGGAACCGTATTCCCCTAAAGCAATTCAGCTTCGTGAAATGGTCAAGATGCGGTGGGAAAATCAGTGCCCTAGAAAAATCAGTGCGTGTCCCTAAGATTGCGATAAGAAAAGTGCGATAAGTGCCTGTCCCTAAGAAAATCCCTAAAATCCTAAGAAAATCCCTTGTGCAGAATCAGTGTCTTTCACCTTTTTGGAAAACTAATTTTTATTGAGCAAAATTATGCGGTAATTATGCGGTAAAATCAGAAAAAGCTGTTTATATTTCACGTCCCGGTTAATAAAATTACTTAAAATCACTAAACCTGAATTTTATATTATTTTTTATCTAACAAAAAGTCATTTACTGCCCCGAAATG